>JBBSBR010000006.1:0-45093 GCA_038251135.1 Candidatus Saccharimonadia bacterium
CTCAACGGCAACCGCCAGAAACCGTGCCACAAGTCCTAACCCACCGCCGATCCTCCGATCGGCGGTTAATTTTTGTCAGACTTAGATGCCCTTCGCGCCGATGAAAAGTCTAAACCGAGCCGGTATTCCGGAGCTTTTTTAGAATGTTTCGCTCTAGAGCGCGTATCTGGTCTTCGCTTATCATGAGCTCAATCTCGATCTGGGCGATCGAGTGCACCTCCTCGCCGCGCATACCGTAGCTCAGCACCACCAATCGCCGCTCCAGGTGGGTCAAATCGTCCCAATGGGCTTCGAGCCAAGCCACGAGCTGATGGGTATCTCTATCCATTGTAAATCCCCTTTGCTCAAGTGTACTCTGCACCATCCCTGCGATCAAAATCGAGGAGGTGAATACCACATGAGTGACATAACTCCAGAGGAAGTCGAACTGGCTTGGTCAGCTGCCCACCCGGAGGGTGAAATCATCCACGTCGAGGCCGACGAAAGCGGCAATATCACATCGATCGACACCGATCCATACGGCGGTGACGACGGTGAAGACTAACCAGATACGGCCGAGTAGGACACTCCTACTCGGCCATTTTCATCTTACATACCGCATCGATTAATGGCCGTCAGTTTCGCCAGCTATCTGGCGCTTAACCGCAAGCGCACACTCAATCGGCGCTCTGGCTATGTCTGACTCCCAAAAACGCATCACAACCCAGCCTTCAGCCTCGAGCGCACTTGTAACATATTTATCCCTATCAATGTTCCGCTTGATCTTGTCTTGCCAAGTTTTCGGGTACTTGGAGTGCATAGCTTCATAGTCGTGACCGTGCCACCAGTTTCCATCAACAAACACCGCGACTCGTGCTGAACGAAACAGTATATCGGGCTTTCCCATCACGTCCTTTGCGTGCAGCCGGTACCTCAAGCCTAGACTGAATAAAGCATGTCGAAGCTGAAGCTCCGGCTTAGTATTTTTGTTCGAAATCTTTGCCATGATTTCGCTACGTTTTTTGGGATCAAAAATATCCATACAGCTTGTGGTTAAGGTCGTTTCATTGCTATACTTAATTATATGTCAACGGATAAGAACGGCTTAAAAGTTATCGAATTGTTTGCAGGGATCGGAGGGTTCCGGCTCGGCTTCGAAAGAGCCGGCTTTGAGACTGTTTACTCCAACGACTTCGACAAATCATGCAAGATATCATTTGATGGCTACTTCGGAGAGGGCGCAATGGATTTGCGAGATGTTACGACCATCGATGCTAACGAACTACCGGATGCAGATGTACTCACTGCAGGATTTCCTTGCCAGCCATTCTCAAAAATAGGTAAGCTCCATGGATTCGCCGACGCTAGAGGAACGCTATTTTTTGATGTTCTGCGGATTCTCAAGGCAAAGCAGCCTAAGGCATTTGTACTCGAAAACGTAAAGAACCTAGTAGCCCATGACGGAGGGAACACCTTTAAGGTGATAATCGATGCGCTTGAGAATGACTTAGGCTACACCGTCTATAAGCAAGTCTTGAACACTAAAGACTATGGCTTGCCTCAGGATAGAAAACGTATTTATATCGTCGGTTTCAAGGAGAACATACCGTTCAAGTTCCCTGACCCGATCGAGTTACCGTTCACGGTCGGAAAAGTATTCGAAAATGAGCCCGTACACGATTTTTTTTACTTATCCCAAACCTATATGGACGGTCTCCAGAAGCACAAAGACCGCCATGCCGAGCGAGGGCACGGATTTGGTTATAAGGTTCTGAACCCAGAGGGAATCTCCACTGCGCTAGTAGTAGGAAATATGGGTCGCGAGCGAAACCTGATTCAGGATGTCCCTCGACCTAGCGGTGTCAGCCGCAAGGGAGGTCCACTAAACACTCGCGGTATTCGCAAGCTTACCGTCAGGGAGTGCGCACGTCTGCAGGGTTTCCCCGATGATTACGAATTTCCTGTGCCAGTAACGACTGGATATAAACAAATGGGAAATGCTGTTTCAGTACCCGTCGCTGAAGCTGTGGCGCGGCAAGTAGCGATGGCGCTCGAGGCGGCTCGTGGGTCGAAATTAGAAGAGGAAACTAGTGCAATCCCCGTTCGGGTAGCATCTCGATAGCCGTCTCGAGCTTTGCTCTTAGCTCACCGTCAGAAAGGAAGCGGGTTTCCTTATTCTTTATCCTGCGTCGAACCTCATGAATAAATGGCCGGGCCTGCTTATGGCCTAGATCGCGGCCTTTCAAAGTTTCTACTACCCAATCGAAAACACGAGCGTCAACTTGAAGTCTAATATTATCCAATAAATCTCTCCATAACGACCAGTTTCCAACTGACTTAACTGTGTTCCAGTCTTTCCTAGCCATATAGCCACATAATCGAAAATGATTCGTTCTCATATCTTTAGAACGTTTAGGCTTCTCGCCTTTCTGAATGAGTGGCGATACATAATGGTATATTCCTTCCCAGAAGTATGGCTCATCGGTCGTTCCTATGACAGAATAACGATCGGCGATCTCGTTTAGGAGCGTCCCCAGTTTAAACCATACCTGGAGCGCGTCCTTTTTGATTGCTGAACTGGATACTAATCGCATATTAAGCAGTTCATTTTCAAGTTCTGGAATTTTTGTCGTGAGCTCTTGATCCAGCTTATCTGCCAGTTCTTTATCAGCGGTAGTAACCGCTCCAGTACTGCTCGCATATGTTTTCTCACCATTCTTGTAGATTACAATTGCCATTTTACCCCCAGAGAGATTCGCTTCTTTTACTTAATATCCATTCCAGCTGTCGCTCTATGGGCTGACCAATAATCTCCGCAAGTGCTTGGTTTAGCTTACCCGTCGTCCCACTCAAATCATTATTCGCATTTATCAACACTATCGACCATAGAGCCAAGAGGCCTTCTTTACGCAAAGCATCCATGAGTAATTCTTGATCATCTGCTTCGGCCTTAAGCTCAGGATGGAGCCGGTTCCATAATAGATAATACCCATCATCCTCCTCGCTCCACCATATATATTTGTCATTACCGCGTTCTGAGCTACGAATTTTAAAGAAACCTTTCGCAGGAGGCTCTTCAGCTACCCAGAAGTCCATACTAACTTCTCGATAAAGGATATCGCCCTTCTCAATTTTACGGTCCTCATAAGTCATGTTTTCAAGCGCGATTAACTTAGCCCTCAATATGTAATGGCCTCGCTGGAATCTGTCATCTATATCAATCTCACCCCATCCAACTTGTGGCGTACTTTCATTTGAACCTATACTAACTTCCTTTTCATCAAGCAGCCCGTAAATCTGTAGTCCACCTTCACGGAACACATTTATTTGGAGATGAACTTTTAATGGTTGTTCATAGGCGCTATAAGCAATCGCGGTCGCGCCAGTAATCTTCTGGCCAAGTTCTACACGCCTGCTATCTGTCGGCGTGGAGAATTCAGGGATACTTACCCGTATCTGTTCTGGGTCTTTAGGGTCAATAACCTTCTTACGCTTACCCTTCGTGCCAAACTCGCTTCCGCTCAAACCCATTGATTTTGCTAATTGGTTGAGTTCCCGTTGAATTGCTAGCTCCGCATCACGTTGCTGACGCGTAGAATGCTTATCGTCTTCGATAATCTTGTATTCTTTAGCAAACTCAAGAATCTTGAGTTTGATTTCTCGGTTGACCTTACTCGCCACGCCTTTGTTCCATGTGTAGGTATAGTGTTCTGCGCCCTCAAGTTCCAGCATTGCATCGTCTAATGGCGCTTCGAATTCGACTGAGCCATAGATCACACTGGCTGGAAGATCATTAGAGTAATCACTTATTTTACGAGTCTGCACCTTCATTGCACCTCGTTGAATAGTAACTCCTTCGTAGCTGGCCGGAACTGTCTTGTCTTTGAGGTAACCCAGAGAAATACGCTTTATCTTTAAACCATCAGCAACTTCGATTTCATCATCATAAACCTTATGCTCCCTAATTCCAGACGACGAGACTGGGAGCCATGGCGACTTTTCTACTTGAACGGGGTCGTTGAACGGACCTACGTATATTACGGCGTTTTGTTTGAAAAGAATTTCCCACCATGTCTCTTGAATAGTTTCATTTATGGAGCCATCGAGAATCGGTAATATCAATTCTTCTACTGGGTTCGGCACAATGATGCGTGTACCCGGATGGTCAATCGCTTCCAGGTCTTCTCCCAACATGCGCTTCCGGATCTTGTGAGCCTCCGAACCCTCCTCAACAGATACTTGTATTGTCTTGTTCTCATCGAGAAATGTGCTGCCAAAAATATACTTGCCGTCATCTGCGCGTACTGAATCGAAGTACATCTTGGCGTCTTTTGATGATCCGACAAATATCATTTTACCTCGTCCTCTCGAACCGAGTGAAAGTTCAGTGCGCTCGCTCCAATCAGAGCTTAAAAATCGCCCTAGTCGATCATTCTGATCCCTAGACTGAAGGATCTCTACCTCCTCCCTCTCATTTTGTGGGATCTTACCCGTTAATCCGTGAGTGCCTGAGTCCTCCAGGATTACCATCGTGGGTGAGTGCTTGGTTTTATTCTTTACGACTATAGTACAGCTCCAGCCCGATCCTTTTGCTGACGTCCTGGCACCCCATGAGTTCTGGATTCCGTCTTTTTGGAAGGCCTCCATCAGCCAATTCGTTTTATCAATTACTTGCTCATAGCCATCAAGCACCGCCTTAAGCTGTGCTTCCCGGTTAATTACTTGTTGGAATTGAGCCATGTTCTCTCCTTAAAGTTTAAATCCGCGCTTGGGCTGCTTGAACTTTGCTCGAACGATCTTAACCTGGTCATCGATCGCACGGAAGATCTTGTCGACTTCCTCATCGGTGTAGGCGTAAGCACGTCGATTAGAACAGTTGCCAAGAACCCGTAGACGCTCAAGCACATCATTGGTGCGCTGGCTTGCCAACTTGTTAAATCGCTCCTTCTTCTCTATATCGGTCATGATGTTACTCCTGCGTTCATGTGGGACTTTAAGTGCGTATATGTATTGTATTTGCACTATATGCTTCGTTTTTACGTATGTCAATTACTTATTTATGTGACGTTTTCGTCTAAACATTGGCGGTGAATTCTGATATTTTTTGGCATATTTCTTTAATACAGGTAATATGGTTAACTAACTTTATGGAAATCGCAATCAACATATTTGTCTTCATTCACCTCCTAGGTATGGCGGCTTTGGTCGGTGGGAGCTTGGCTCAGGTGCGGGATGGCGAGAAGCACGTGAGTGCTTTGATGCGCGATGGCGCCGGGACTCAGCTGGTAACCGGGCTAGTGTTGGTGGGTTTACTGCACGCCAATGGCGAGGCGGTGAATGATGCCGTGGCGGGTATTAAGCTGGCGTTTGTCGTCGTGATTTTGGCGCTCATCATATTGGGCCGCAAGCAGCTGAGCCATAACGCCTACTACGCCATAGTGGGTTTGAGCATCGCCGACGTTGCCTTGGCGCTGTTTGTGACCAGCGCGACTCAATCTTAGTAAGACATGGTGAGAAATATGCATTTCTTGCATATTGCATTTCTTACCTCAAAATGCTATAGTCTAGGCATCCATTAGTTGATTTCAACTATCGGGGCATCACATCCTAGAGCGACCCTCCTAATCGAGGGTCGTTTTCTATTTCTGGTTACGGTAGTGTACTGAATTGCCCCAAATATCATCACTGATCGTAAGTACGTCGATGTACCCATCGGCTCCAGTCCTGAGCTCTGATGAGATATTATTTCGCGAAGAGTAGATATACACCTGCTTGCCTCGATTACGTATGTAGCTCACGAGAGCCAAAAAGTCTGAATCGCCCGTAAAGAGTATCGCCATGTCGTACTTTGCGATGAGATTAACCGCATCGATAGTCATTTCGACGTCCATATTGCCCTTTTCCTCGATACTCATACCAGACGAAGATGACGTCTTGATTTGCTTAAGCTCCTTCTTCCTGACTACGAATTTCAAACCCTTCTTGAGGTATGTGAAGAATCGGTGCTTGCCCTCGGTACTGTATTCACGCGTGCCTTCGGCTGGATAAGCGGTGTAGTAGTAGACCTCGATGGATTCAGCGCTGTAAGTAACTTTCAGGTGATCTCTAAGTTTTGCCAGATCGAAGAATTTACCCTTAACTTTTTGGGCTTGCCAAAGATTCGAAGCGTCTACAAATACATAGACTGCACGCTTCTTGGATATCATATTCTTATCTCTAGCCATAGTGTTTCCTAGAGCCATTATACCACACAAAGCGAATAAATACCGAACAGGTATTACTCGTAGCGCAGCGAGTCGATCGGGCTCTGGCGCGCCGCACGGTAGGCGGGCAGGGTGCCGGCCAGGAAGGCGATCCCCATGACGATGCCCATAATGATGAGGATTGCAGCTGGAGGGAAGGTAAATAGCTGGAGGCCGACGAGGTCTTTAAGGAAACCGTTGAGGACGATCTGATTGATGACGGTGCCCACGATCATGGCCACTCCGACACCGAGCAGGCTCCCCCAGAATCCGAGCATCACGGCTTCGCCGCTAAACAGCAGGAAGATGCGGCTGCCGCTCATACCCATGGCCTTCATGAGGCCGATCTCCTTGGTGCGCTCCTGTACACTCATCAGCAGAGTATTGATGATACCGAAACTGGCGGCCAGCAGCGCAATGATGGCGAAGCCGTTGAGAACCCAGACGATGGCGTTGATGACGGTCTTGAAGGTGCCGATCTGATCCTCAACCGTCTGCGCCATATAGCCCTTGGCCTTGAGCTCGTTCTTGAGCGTGGTAATCTGCGCCTCGCTCCAACTAGGGTCGAACTGAGCGGTGGCGGCCATGAACGTCTGAGTGGCAGCGGCCGGCAGGCCGGTAGTCTGCGCGGCGTAGAGCTGCTTGGTGAGGACGGTATTGGCCTGGATGGAGGTGCCGCCCAGCAGGCTCTTGTCTTGAACACTCACAATGGTCCCCGGCACCGTGACCTGCTCGCCCAAGCCGTTCGTCAGGCCAAAAATGATCGTCTTGCCGATCGCGTCCCCGGCGTCTTTGAAACCCAGACTCGTCACGTAGCTCAAGGGTATCATGGCCTGAGCTTGCGTCGTGTTGTTACTGATCTGGCTCCCCGCCTTGAGGGTATAGTTGGCGCCCTGCACGTACTGGGTCACGCTGGCCACGTACTGCTCGTCCGATGGTCCGCTCACGAAGTCGATGGACGGGCTCAAATACGGCTCAACCGACTTGATACCGCTGGTGGCCCGAATCTTGGTGACATCGGCAGCGGTGAGCACGACGACGCTGCGGTTGCCTTCGCTGGCGATGTTGGCGGTTTTTTTGGTCGGGTCGTACTTCTTGGGAGCATCGCTGGTGGAGAATCCGGCCGTGGGGGCGGCGGTAATAATGAGTACGCCCTTGGCGCCCAGGTTGCCCACCTGCTTGTCGATGTAGCTCGATATGCCCGAGCCGAGACCGTTGGTGAGGGTGAGTGTGAAGGCGCCGATGAAGATGGCGATGATGGTCAGTGAGGTCCGGAGCTTGCTGCGGAACATGTTGGAACTGGCGGTGGTGACAATATCGATGAGTCTCATGCCTGACCGCCTTTCGGGCGCGGCGTATTGGCGATGATCCGGCCGTCCCGAATATGAATCTCACGGTCGCAACGGGCGGCCAGGTCTTCGTCGTGGGTGACGATAATGAGGGTAATTCCGTGCTTGGCGTTTAAGTCGAACAGCAACTGCTCGATCTTGGCGCCGGTGACCGAGTCGAGGTTGCCGGTGGGCTCGTCGGCAAAGATTATTTGAGGATTGTTGATGAGCGCGCGGGCAATGACGACGCGCTGCTTCTGGCCGCCGCTGAGGTCATTGGCTTTCGTCTTGATCTTGTCGGCCAGTTCGACCTGCTCGAGTACCTTCAGGGCGAGGCGCTTGCGCTCGGCACTGCCGACGCCGGCAATCTTGAGAGGCAGAATGACGTTTTCGAGGACGCTGGCGTTGGCGTTGAGGAAGAACTGCTGAAAGACGAAACCGAACTTCTTGTTGCGCAGACTGTTGAGTTCTTTGGCCGGCAGCTTGGCGGCGTCTTGGCCGTCGATGGAGATCGTGCCGGCGGTGGGCTTGTCGAGGAGCGCCAAAAGGTGCATGAGCGTCGACTTGCCGGAGCCGGATTTGCCGATGATGGCCACCGATTCTCCCGGCTTGATATCGATGGTAACGTCTTGCAACGCTACCAGCAGGCTCTCGCCCTTGCCGTAACTTTTGACGAGTTTGTCGGTTTGCAGTACTGAAATAGCCATAGCCTGTATATCCTTGTATATACCTAATATACACCCTAATTGCGCAGGATTAGCTCCGCGGGTTAGGGCCAACGGCGGAGCCGGCCAGCGGAAGCCGCCATATGCTAGACTTGGGGCATGAGACTAGCCTTACGCATTATCCAGCGCCTGATCGTTGTGGGACTGGGCGTACTGGCGGTCTGGCTCATCGCCTTCGTGATCTTCCCGTTTACCAACGACCGCACCTCATGGGTTCTGGCACTGATTCTAACCTACGGGATTTCGGCCTACTTCCTGCTGCCCATAATCGTCCGGACGGGGATCAGACTGGTCCAACCCAAACGTACCCCGCACTACACGCTGTCGACTGACGGGCTGCCCGCGGATCCGGTGAATTTGGTCCTGATCGGCACATTGAGACAATTGCGCCAGGCCTTCGCCCAGGCCGGCTGGGTGGAAGCCGAACGCTTAAGTCCTAGGAGCGCGCTCCGGATGGTCAAGGCCTTCGTCTTGCGCCAATCCTATCCCGATGCGCCGTTTAGTTCGCTGTACCTTTTTGGCCGCGGCCAGGATATTGGCTTTCAGAAAGCCATTGGCAACGACCCGCGACGGCGCCACCACGTGCGGTTCTGGAGCAAAAATTTGGAACAGGCCAATCTGACCGTCGGCACGGCGGCTTTTTGGCATAAAGCCGACCGGCCGGATACTGATCGGGACGTGGCCTGGGTGGGGGCGGGGACAAAAGATACGGGCCTCGCCTTCACGCAACTGACTTTTCAGTTTACCCACGCTACCGACGACCACAGCGATACCGAGCGGAATTTAATTATGAGTTCCCTCCTGGCCAACGGCAGTATTACCAAACCCAACAGCCTGAAAGCCGCAGCCAACGGTCCGGAAATTGTGAATCACTACCTGACCGACGGCCGGGTCGCCGTGGCTCAGCTCAAATAGCCGGCCAAGCCTAGCCGAGATACGGCCGCAGCAGGCCGATCAGTACATACAAAGCCATCGCAATGCCGAGCGCCCGGCGAAACCAGTTGACCCCGGAAGTAATCTCCAGATAACTCCAGATGCCAATGGCTACGACAAAGATCAGATGCAACCCGGTATGCAAAATCCCGGTGGTTGCCCAACCGCCGGCTACGGCCAACAGCGCCACGATGAGCGGCGGATTGGGACGCTGATAGAGCGTAAAGCCTCGAAACACTGTGGTTCCTCCAATATAGATAATGGCTTAACTGCCACAAGGTTCTAATGACAGATTATACGCGCATACACTAGTGGGCGGAAACGACGGACTTGGCGGCGGCTTCACCGCGCTGATCCTTGACGAGGATGAAAGCCAGAACCGAAGCGGTCAGGGCGAAGCCGATCCCCACGCGGAAGGCGGCCTGGTACCCGCTGACCTGAGCCACGGCCATCGCAATAGGTGAATGGCTGGCCGCCGCCGTGAGGCTCCTGGTAACTGCCGCCGAAGCCACGCCGGATAGAATGGCCAGTCCAATGGCACCGCCGATCTGCTGGGCGGTATTTAGAATGCCCGACGCCAGACCCGATTCATCGGCCGGCACGCCGGAAGTGGCGGCGATGGTAATGGATACGAAGGTCATACCGAGTCCGACGGCCATGACGGCCAGGCCGGGGAAGACATCGCCAAAGTAGCTACCGGTAACCGGGATGTGCGAGAGCATAAAGAGTCCGGCCGCCATGAAGAGCGGTGCGACGACCATGAAGCGCTTAAAACCGACTTTGGCCACGAACGTCGAAGTCACTGTCGCCGTAATACCGATTATGATGGTGACCGGCAAGAAGCTCAGACCTGAAAGCGACGGCGAATACCGTAAGATCTCCTGGATGTAGAGTGAGAGGAAGAAAAACATCGAAAACAGACTGGCGGTGACGGGCAGTTGCACGAGGTTGGCGGCCGTCAGATTGCGAATCCGAAAGATATCCAGCGGCACCAGCGGATTCTTGGCCCGCGATTCGTTGAGGATGAATCCGCCCAACAGCACAGCGGCCAGCACCATGAATCCAAGCGTCGACTGTGAGGTCCAACCCCAAGTTGGAGCCTTGGTGAGTCCATAAACAAGCGCCGCCAGTCCGGTAGTCACCAACACGGCCCCAGGAATGTCGAGGTCGTTGTGCTCAGCCTCAGACTCGTGCAACGGCAATACGCGCCAAGCGGCAATCGCGATAAAGATGCTCACCGGCACATTGACATAGAAGTTCCAACGCCAGTTGAAATACTGCGTGAGTATCCCGCCGAGCAGAACGCCGAAAGCGGCGCCACCGGCTGCCACCGCGCTCCACACGCCAAGCGCTCGATTGCGCTCCTTGCCCTCGCGATAGGTAATAAGCAGGATCGACAAAGCGGCCGGCGACATAAAGGCGGCGGTGAGACCCTGAACGACCCGCCCGGCAATCATGAGCGTACTCGACTCCGAGGTGCCGACGACGAGCGAGGCGGTACCGAAGCCGATGACGCCGGCCAGAAAGGTCATTTTGCGCCCGTAGAGGTCGGCGACACGGCCGCCGAGGAGCAGAAATCCGCCGACCGCCAAGGTGTAAGCCGTGACGATCCATTGGAGATCGGACTGGGCGAAGTGGAGGGCTTTCTGGATGGACGGCAGAGCGACGTTAACGATGGAGACGTCGAGCACGACCATGAATTGCGCCAGGGCCAAGAGACCCAAAATAAACCAGTGGTTAGTTTTCTTCATCGTGATCAGCCCTCCCGGCAGGTAAATAGTCAGAGATACGTTGGAACTGATTGTAGTAAAAGTTACTTGATGTTGTCAATTATTTTGGATATCAAGTATAATTAAACTATGAAACCCGCAGAGGCCACGCCTCACAGCTCTATATACCTCTTGCTACTGGCCATTCTCGACCAGTTGAAGCACCAGGTAACCGTGCTGGCCGAAAAGCACGACTTAACCCTAATGCAAGCCAAAACTATCTATATACTCGAAAGCGAAATTGAAGCCCCTATGAGCGCGCTCTCAACGACGCTGCACTGTGACGCGTCAAACGTAACCGGCATCGCCGACCGGCTCGAAGCTCACGGCCTCGTCGTGCGTAAACAATCTAAAACCGACCGCCGCGTAATGACGCTGGCGCTGACTCCCGCAGGCGTTACATTACGAAAATTAATGCTCCGGGAGATGGCCGAATTTGAAGCGGCCGAGCTTGGGCATGCCCTTACGGCCGATGAGACCGCGACGCTGTTTGGCCTGCTAACCAAGTTGGTTGCCCCGCGCTCGTAACCTACCCCGAATAGCCTCGACATAACGCTTATGCTAAAATGGTAGCATGCAAATCCGTAGCCATCACGTAGCTGCTTTCCTGCTCGCCGGAGCGGTCTTTTTGTCGTCGTTGGCCTGGTTTGGCTACCGCACGCCCAATGTCTACGCCACCTGCGGCACGGGGGCTTCGATCGCACTCATTAATCCGGTAACTGGTGCTACCGTTCACGGTATTTTTCAACTATCCGCCGGCACCAGCTCGACGGCCTTGCCGCAACCGTCCGGCGTCACCTTCACCGTCACCGCCCCCACTGCCCTAGTCGTCGGCAACGCCACCATGGCAACGAGCGGCCAGACCATAACTTGGTCATTTCCTTGGGACACCACCACCCTGCCGGACGGCAGCTATCAGATGGCGGCCATCGCCCACTACGGCGTCGATCCGGCCAGCGATTGCACCAGTAGCCCGACGGCCTTGACGGTTCAAAACACCACGTCGGGCGGCACCCAGACGCCGTCGCTCGCGGTCTCCGTTACCCCCAACACTTGGAACGGACTGCCCGGCCAAACCGCACCGTTTGCGGTTAGTGGAACCTACAAGAACCAGTTCGGAACCGCCTACCCGGTAGGCAGCACTAGCTCGGGCGCTGTCGTCGTCTGGTCGACGAACGCCGGCAGCCTCGGTTCGTCTAACACACCGACGACCAATTTTACGGCCGGCCCGCTCCCGGGAAACTATCTGTTGACCGCCAAGGTGACGATGAACAATGTCTCGGCGACAGCTACCGCCGCCCTCAGGATTAACTCGACCAGCGTCTCGGGGGGTTCGACGCCACTCAGCCCCAGCCCATCCCCAAGTTCGACTCGCACCGCGCCGCCATCTCCGTTCGATGCAACCGATCCTCCGTCGCTGATCGGCGTGGACGGCACCGCTCCGCTGACGGCTCAACAGATCCAAAAGCTCACCGCTACTCCGACCGTCTTTCGGCCCATGACCCCGACCAACTCGGCTCCGATCGTCTCCGTTCCCATTCTCGGCTGCCTGCAAGCGAAAATCGGCGACAACTTCGCGGCAATCTCCGACGGTATGGTGCAACCAACCGCCAGCGACCGACTCAAGGCCTCCACCTGCTTTTCAGGCTCGGATAAAATCCCGGCCAGCATCGCTCCGGTAGCTCCGGCACATATCACCGAAGTCGCAACCTCGAAAGACTTTGTGAAACTCGACTCCATCAAGAACGCCACCATCACGAATGCCGACGGCAAGAAGATTGCCGTACTGCTACTGAGCGGCACGTCGGTCCCCAACAGCAGCGTCTTCCTCTACTTCTTCTCCGACCCTATGGTTCTGCGGGCCGAGACCGACGGCAGCGGTAACTACAACTACGTACTTCAAAACCCGCTCGTACCCGGCAAACACGAAGTCTATGCGGTCGCAGCCAAAGACGCCGCATCGTTTGTGCGCACCCAGGCCCTGCCCATCACAATTGCCGCTGCCGCCTCGAGCGGGCAGAACGGCAGCCTGGTAATCGAGTCCAAACTCCAGCCGGTCCAAGTCGGGTTCATAATTGCTTCGATACTTATGGTCTTGGCGGCCGCGATGATTCTGTTGCGAATGGTTCGCCGGACCAAGCCGGTCATGGCCGCTCCGACCGTATCTTATGCGCCAATTTCAACCGCCATGCCCTCGCCCGTCGACGCCGCGCCGCATCAGATCGGAACCGTCTTTATGCCGCAAACGTCCAAAGACTCGCCGCTGGTTCAACCGCCTGCCGATAATCAGCCGCACGGCTGATGGCCAGATTAAGCCAACAACGCCGGGAGCTGATATACTCGCTCTTTCTGGTGATTTTTATCCCCCTCTGCCTGATCGGCGGAGCACTCTGGCTGACTTCGCAGGTCAAACTCAATTACGACCAAGAATTGCGCCGCAAAGCCAACCTGGCCAACGAGGTCTTCGGAGTATCGGTGGCCGGCGCCCTCACCAGCAATACCACCGACCCAGCAGCGGTTCTGCTCCAATCGCTGATCGACGCCACCCGCCGCCAGGCGCCCGAGATCGATCAGCTGACCGTGACGATCGGCCGCGGCTCGGAGCTCCAGGTTCTGGCCAGTTCCGACACGAGTCTCGTACGCCAAGCGGATACCACAATTCAGTCGCAACTGGCCTACTCCAAACAAAACGCCATCGCCAGCCTGATCGCTTCGGGCGAGGGCAACGATCGCGAATGGCTCGTCGCCACGCCGATCTTGAGTCCGAGCGGATCGGTACTGGCCGTATCGACGATGCGCGTGTCGCTGGCCGCCGCCGATCAGGCCATGAACGCCGCCCTCATGAGCTCCTTCATCGTCCTCACCGTCATCCTGCTGGCCGTCATTGCCCTGCTGCTGCACCATTTCCGCTTCGTCGAGTATGCGGAGCTGTTCCGTAAGCAAAAAGAGCTCGATCAGATGAAAGACGACTTCATCAGCGTGGCGACCCACGAACTCAAAGCGCCCATGAGTATCATAAAGGGCTACATCTCGATGGCTCAGGAGGAGACCGATCTGCCCAAAATCAACGAGATGCTCACGATCGCCTTTAATCAGACCGACCGCTTAAACCACCTGGTAACCGATCTGCTCGACGTTTCGCGGCTCGAGCAGGGCCGTACCAAGTACTCGGTGGAGAAGGTCGATCTGGCAGTCGTAATTAAGCCGATGTTGGCGGTCTTCAAAATGAAGGCTGAAGCCAAACAGCTCACACTCGACTATCAGGCGCCAACCAGTCTGCCGGACGTCGCCGCCGATCCGAACCGGGTGAGCGAGGTCTTTACCAACCTAATCGATAATGCCATCAAGTATTCCCGCACCGGAGCCGTGACGATCACCCACGCCTTTGACGCAACAACCGTTACAACCACCGTGGCCGATACCGGCATCGGCATGACGCCCGACGAACAGAGCCGCCTGTTTCAACGCTTCTATCGTGCACGCAACGACGACACAGCCGACATCGAGGGCACGGGGCTGGGTCTCTGGATCATCCACCAGTACATCGACCACATGAACGGATCCATCCGGCTCGAGAGCGAGAAAGGCGTTGGCTCAAAATTTATCGTGGTCTTGCCGCGGGCGAACTAGGCTTTAGGCCACCCGGAGCAGCCACTCGACCGACATCACTTGAGCGCATTGGTTGCTGCAGACTTTGTTGAAATCGGCACAGGCGGGGCAAAGCAGTATTAGTTCATTGCAGGCTTTGTTGGCGCAATTGTGATAATCATTGGTGGACTCCGGGCACAGCCGGCAGCTGCCGATCGCTTGGGGCGCGTCGCCGAAGCCGACTTTCATACGCTCGTCAAAGACGAAGCACTCGCCTTCGAAGGCACCGTCCGGCTTAGCCTGGGCATACTTGATGATGCCGCCTTCGAGCTGATAGAGATCATTGAAGCCTTTGCGCTTCATGAGTGCCGTCACCTTCTCGCAACGTATGCCGCCGGTGCAGTAGGTTACGACCTTCTTGTCTTTGATATCTTCGTAGCCGTCGAGCAAGTCGGGCAGATCCTTGAAGTGCCGGATATCCGGGGTCACCGCGCGCTTGAACTTACCGATCGCTGATTCGTAATTATTGCGGGTATCAAAAACGACCACGTTCGGGTCTTTGAGCATTTCATCGAATTCATCCGGCGTGATCATGGTGGCGGTATCGGCCTGGTCGACCTCGATGCCGAGAGTGACGATCTCCGGGCGAACTTTGATGCGCAAGCGGGGAAACGGAATCGTTTCGGACTCGTCGCGCTTATAGACGATACCGCTGAAAAGTTCATGGTTGTTCATGGCGTCAATGTAGGCGTCCACGGCTTCGGCGGTGCCGGCCAGCGTGCCGTTGATGCCCTCGGCGGCGAGCAATATACGGCCCTTGATACCCAGATTCTCACAAAGCTTCCGTTGCCAAACCATTTCGGCCTGCGCATCAGGTAAGATTACGAACTTATAATAGAGGATAACGGCATACTTCATATGAGTCATAATGATACGTTTTCTCAGATGTTTTCTCAAGCCTCCAAGGGTCGGTTTTCTTGACTCTGTATCTGATGCGACCAATACTGGAACCAGAAACAAAAGTTCTTGTGATGTGCCCAATTCTTTGACAACCTATTCCCCATTTGGAGGGAGGGCAGATGCTCACCGAAGAACTTCCTGTAACACCAGAAATTCTCGACCGGCTCTGCAACCTGATTTTCGATACCGATACGAAGGCCGTCGTCTTTGTGGGTGAGACCGGCAGCGGTAAGACCACGCTGGTTCCGCCGGCGCTCTACCTGCGTCTCACTGCGCCGTTCAAAGAGATCGTCGTCCTCATGCCGACGCGTATCTCCACGGTGGCCGCCGCCACCTACGTGGCCAAACTCATGGGCGTCCAACTTGGCGGTCTCGTGGGCTATCGAACCGGCTTCGAGAAGAACTACTCTCGAGACACCAAGGTTTTCTTCGAGACAGTCGCCTACGAGTTGGCACTACAGCTCAATAGCGAGCGTCAGGGGCTCATAGTAGTCATGGACGAACTCCATAACTACAGCGAGCCTCAAGTAGTCGTCTTGGCTTGGCTACAGCGAGAGATCAACCGCCGTAACGATATGAAGCTCGTCACGATGAGCGCCACGATCGATGCGGACACAGTGAGTACGTATCTGGGCAACTGCCCTGTAATCACCGTGCCAGGCAGATCGTTCCCGGTCACTTGGCACACCGCCAAGGATGCCGCCGGCACGACGGCGTATCTCCTGAGTCAAGGCAAGAATGTTCAGCTCTTCGTGGAAGGCAAAGCCCAGATCAAGGAGATGACGGCTATCGTCTCGGCTATGATCAACGGCAAAGCCGAATTTCTGCCCCTTCACTCCGAGCTCACCGTCGAAGACCAGGAGCGGGTCTTTAGCAACTATCCCCTCCCGCGATGCGTCATTAGTACCAACGCCGGAGAGTCGTCGATAACCATTCCCAACAACCATGCGGTCGTGTCCAACGGTCGCGTGCGCACCATGACGGTGATAGACGGCATCAAAACGCTCATCGTCACCGACACGCCGCAAGACAGCATGAAGCAGCAGGCCGGGCGTGCCGGACGGCAGATTAACGGTGAATTCTGGGACTGCTCCGGTAAGCCGTTCAGGAAGCGGCCCAAGTATCAGGTCCCCGAAATCCAGCGCGTGCCGCTCGGCCAGGTTATCCTGAAACTAGCGGCCGTCGATGTGGTGGCGTCCGACCTTAATTTCCTGCACTTGCCGAATCCCCAAAACATCAAGTTGGCGGTCGAGCGACTCAAGTCGCTCGGGGCGCTTGAGTCGAAGGGCAAGATCACCGAAATCGGGCTCCTTATGAGTCGGCTCCCGGCCGAAGTTCAGATCGCCCGCATGGTAGTTGAGGCACAGCGACTGGGCGTTCTCGAGCAAGTCGTAACGATTGCCGCCTGCGTGGAGGCCAAGGGCGTGCGTGATTTCGCGAATGAGAACTCTCCGTTTAGCGGCGTCGATGACCGCGACAACTGGAAAGCACTCACCGCCGAGGATCGCTCCGACCTGCTTGCCGAACTCGACTGCTACCTTCGCGCCGAGCGTATGACGCCGGACGAGCGGTTAGTAGCCGGCATTCACGAGAAGCGCTTCCTGCGAGCCGTCGAGATTCGCGACCACCTCGTGCGGGCCTTGCGATCGGTGGACATCGAAGTCGTCAGTACCAACACCGATCGCAATGCAGTCCTGAGAGCCTGCGTTGCTGGACTCCAGGACCATGTCTACCGTCCAATCGGTAACGGCCAGTACGTCAACGGTTCCGGGTCGCCTCGTCAATTGGCCCACGGCAATGTCATTGAAGAGGCCGGCAAGAACCTGATCGTGGGCATCCCCTTCGGTCTCGAGGTTGCCCGTAAGCATAAGGGGCAAAAAGTGCCCAAGATGGAGATGGTCGACCTCATTCTCTTCCCGTCGATCGTGCCCAAAGACTGGGTACGGAGTCCCGTAAGCAAGAAACTGCGCTCCAGCCGAGCGCCGAGGACCCAACAACGGCCCAGGCAGGCCATCCGAGCCAGCACCTGACCAACACCAGCCCGATCGGGGCGGGATTACTCACGTAATCCCGCCCCTACTTTTTTGTCGATTTTTACACATCACGAGAATGGTCGAGTAGTGTATCCTAATAAGGATAATCTACGCGCTGCACATAAACTGAGGGAAACCCAATTTTGGCTGAAAAGAAATCAGATCTAAACGACGAATATAATCATGACTACCTGCCGTCCAAGTGGTTACGCATTGGCATACCCGTGGTCCTGCTTGGTGTGTGGTTTGCCTTAGCCGGTATCGGCGGTCCGACCTTCGGGAAAATTTCGGATGTTTCGAGCAACGATCAGGCATCGTTTTTGCCGGCCAACTCAGAATCAACCAAAGTCTCGGAGGCCCAAGCTAGGTTCTCAACCGCCAAGAATATTCCGGCCATCGTGGTCCTCGAATCAAAAACTAAGCTGACCCCAGCCGACTTGCCATTCTACAAACAGCTGGGCGTCGAACTAGGACAAGTCGACGGCGTGAGCTCGCCAACTCCTCCGGCTACCACGTCCGTCGTAGGACCGATTCCGTCGGCCGACGGATACGCCGTGGAATACATTGTGCCGGTTGCCAGCACGAGCAACATCAAGCCGACGGTCGTTGCGTTGCGCAAAACGGCAGACGCCAACCTACCGGCGGGCGTATCGGCCTACGTCACCGGACCGGCGGGTTTTGTAGCCGACCTGTTCGATGCCTTTGGCGGGGTCGACGGTATTTTGCTCATCGTCGCCGTTACGGCGGTCTTCATAATCCTACTACTCGTTTACCGTTCGGTGGTTTTGCCGTTTCTCGTTCTGCTAACCGCCATCTTTGCGCTATCGGCGGCCATCCTCGTGGTCTACCAGATGGCCGTCTGGGGCTGGATAAAGCTGAATGGTCAAAGCCAAGGAATATTATCGATTCTGGTGATTGGTGCGGCTACCGACTATGCCTTGCTCATTTCGGCTCGATATCGTGAATCGCTTGAGCATGTGCAATCCAAATGGATCGCCATCCAGCACGCCGTTAAGGTCTCGTTTGAACCGATCAGTGCCGCCGGCGCAACGGTCGTATTGGCTTTGCTGTGTTTGCTCTTCTCAAGTCTCAACTCCAACCGCAGCCTCGGGCCGGTGGCGGCCATAGGTATCGTCTTTTCCTATTTGGCCGCTTTGACGTTGTTACCGGTCCTGCTGGCAATCTTTGGGCGTATAGCGTTCTGGCCGATGACCCCCAAGCTGAAGCCGGCCGCTAGTAATCATCCCGACGAAACAAAAATTCCCGGTTTGGCAGGCGTTTCTGGGTTATGGAGACGCGTCGGCACGCTCATTGCCCGCCACCCGCGCCGTACGTGGTTTATGTCGCTCTTGCTCCTGGGAATCTGCCTGCTCGGTCTGCCGCAACTCAAAGCGAGCGGCGTCTCGCAGGCCGACATATTGCTCGGCAAATCGAATGCCGTGGACGGCCAGAAAGTTCTCGGTAAACACTTTGACGCCGGCTCCGGCAGCCCGGTGGTAATTATTGCCGACGCTACGACGGCCGATCGGACGTTGGCTCTTGTAAAATCCAATTCAGGCATCAGCAGCGCCATCGTCTACTCATCGCCAGCCGCTCCGGGAACACCGGTTGTCATTAACGGTAAAGTTCTCATAAACGCCACGCTCAAAGACGAAGCGGAGTCTGATGCTGCCACGCAAGTAGTAAAAGAGCTGCGGTCAGATCTGAAATCGGTCGCTCCGTCGGCCATCGTCGGCGGTGTTACGGCAACCTCGCTCGATACCAGTACCACCGCAACTGCCGATCTCTACAAGATATTTCCGATCGTCCTGGGCGTTATTTTGATCATCCTTATGCTACTGTTGCGTTCCATCTTGGCACCGGTTCTCCTCATAGCCAGCGTGGTCATAAGTTTTGGGGCAGCCCTCGGCGTCTCGGCCTTCGTTTTCAATAATGTCTTCCACTTCCCCGGTGCCGATGCGGCCGTTCCGCTGTTTAGCTTTATCTTCCTCGTTGCCCTCGGCGTTGACTACAATATCTTCCTCATGACGCGCGTTCGCGAAGAATCACAGAAGATCGGCACCAGACCGGGAATTCTGCGCGGACTCAGCGTGACGGGCAGCGTCATTACCTCGGCCGGCGTAGTATTGGCCGCCACCTTTGCGGCTTTGGCTGTGATTCCTATCCTTTTCCTTGCCGAAATTGCCTTCATCGTGGCCTTCGGCGTCCTCCTCGACACCGTCATCGTCCGATCGCTCCTAGTTCCCGCCCTGTCGTACGACATCGGCAAGGCTATCTGGTGGCCGTCGAAACTCTGGCGGCAGGGCAAATAGCCGAACCCAAACTAGGGTTGACAAATTGACTATCCAACGCTCAAGTGAGATTATTGACTCAAGTAATAGCTATGCGAAGGAGCAATATGATTCTGCATCTATTGGGTTTTACAATTAGCGTCTTCTGGGCAATCCTCCTGTTATTCATCTGGATCGCCATCGCGTTCTGGCCGGCTCGAGTCGCGGCGCGCAAGGGTCACAGTTTCTTGGGTTACTTTATCCTGAGTCTGTTCTTCTTTCCCTTGGCGCTCTTGGTTGCCTACCTGGCACCCGACCGCTACGACGGTACGCCTGGCCAGCCGATGTGATCGAATCTCCGATACCGGTACGACCGGTGCCAAATCGAATAACCTAATTCAACTGCACTCGACCGGGTACGCGGCTTGTCGAGCTTAGACGCCGTGGACGCCGAACAGGTATCCAATGCCGTAGGTCACGACCATGGCGATGGCACCGCCGACCACCACGCGCAGGGTCGCCCGACCGGCATGGGCGCCACCGATTCTCGCACTCAAAGTGCCGGTAATTATGAGTGCTGCGAGTACCGCGACGAAGGTGACGGGGACGCGCCAGGTCGGATTGGGCGCCAGCGTAATGGCCGCCAACGGAATAACGGCGCCGACCACGAACGACAGTGCCGAAGCGTAAGCCGCGTGCCAGGGATTGGTCAGCTCTTCGGGGTTAATATTAAGCTCGGCGTCGACGTGAGCGGCGAAGACGTCGTGCTCAGTCAGTTCGTGAGCCACGATCGTCGCCGTAGCGTGCGACATGCCTTTGGCTTCATAGATCGCGATCAGCTCCCGGAGCTCCTCCTCGGGGAAGTTTTCGAGTTCCCAACTTTCTTTGGCCAGGAGCGCTTTTTCGGTGTCCCGCTGACTGGAGACGGAGACGTACTCGCCGACGGCCATCGAGATAGCACCGGCAATCAGGCCGGCGACGCCGGTGGCCAGGATTATTGCGCTGGAACTAGTGGCTCCGGCGATGCCGACGACCAAACCCGAGATCGAAACGATGCCGTCGTTGGCACCGAGAACGGCGGCGCGCAGCCAGTTAAGCTTTACGCCCGAAGTATCGGTTTCATTGGCGGGATGTTGGGCGGACACGGTTTTAGGAATACTCATAGTCCTAGTGTAGCATTATCGGGATGCACGGCGGTATAAGACATTAATCACCGCCAAAACCCGCTCATGTCCACCCGCCTCAGCCGGTCGGCGCAATTGGTTAGGCTAACTTGTAATGCTATAATTGAACCCATATGCACAAGTATTCCGTCGTTTCAAACGAGGCCCTGACGCCCACGACCACCATCATCACTCTCCGATTAGACGTGACTGAGCGCCCGTTCGCATTTGTACCCGGGCAATACGCAGCAATCAGCTTCTATCATAAGTCACGCCCCTCCGCGGCGCGCTGTTTCTCAATCGTCAGCTCACCGACCGAACCGGGAATTCTGCAGTTCAGTATGCGCAACGGCGGTCGCTTTACTCGAGCCTTAAGTCGGGTACCCGTAGGCGGAACGATCGAAGTCAGAGGGCCGTTCGGCGGATTTGTATTTGACCAGATACGCGACCGGCAAGCGGTTTTTCTAGCCGGCGGCATCGGTATCACCCCCTTTATGAGCATGATCCGATATCTCTCGCAGATACAGGCTCCAAACGAGATTACGCTGCTCTACAGCTGTCGAAACCAAGACGATATCCCGTTCTTCGAAGAGCTCAAGCGGCTCGAGCAGTCCAACCCGCACTTTCATGTGTCGTACGTAATCGGGCAGGGCGCTACCGACAAGCTGCACGGTCAAACCGTGAAGACGGGATTCATATCGCCGGAGGTTATCGACGGCGTCGTTCACGGTGCCTATGCCGAGCGATCGTTCTATATCTGCGGACCGCCGCCGTTCATGAAGGGCATGACCAACATTTTGCGAGCCAAAGGCACCGCGGAAGACCGCATTTTGACCGAGGCCTTCGGCCAAGGCTCCAACCGGCAAACCGGGAAGCTCCGCAGCTGGCCGTTTAATATTTATGTCATGGGCGCGGTCGGGGTGGCACTCGGCAGTTTGATCGTCATGGCGGTCGACCTACTCAAAACTCTGCCACCGACTACTCTCTTGGGGCTGTCGAACGCCGAAGCGGCACCGGCCTCGACCAACTCTCGCCAAGCCGATCTGGATCAACTCGTCAACAGCCTCCCCAGCTCACTGAGCCCGGGACCGCCGTCGGATGCGGTGATTGCGGCTAGACTAGCTGCCGTTCCGAAGACGGCTGCACGCTCGGCTACGCCAGCGCCCGCCCCAGCCGTCATCTATAAGCCGGCACCGACTCCCCGCGCCCTTGTCTGCTCGACCACCCCGAGCGGTGTAAAGACATGCTACTAACTATGCTTAAACAATTTTCCCAGACCAACTTGGCCCTCGGCAGCGACGTAACTCTAACGGTTGTATGCGAGGCCGCCGAGACCCGCGTCGATGATCTGTTTAAACAATTGTGGCAGGTAATTTATCGCTTCGAGCGCCAGTTTAGCCGATTCCTTCCGCAAAGCGAATTGTCGGTGTTCAATCGTTCTGCCGGTCTGAAACAGCCTATTACGCCCGAATTTAGAGATATCCTTCAGGTTGCCCGGCAACTGAGCCAGGAAACCGACGGCCTGTTTAATCCCTTCGTCCTGCCGGCTCTCCAGCGGGCCGGCTACACCAAATCCTTCGCTGAAGGCTACGGCAACGACCGACATGACGATCACTCTGCCCGGCAGGTCGTGCCGCCCGATGAACTTGAGCTGGGGGAAGCTTGGGCCGCCATACCCTTCGGGACGGCGCTCGATCTCGGCGGCTGCGGCAAGGGGTATTTGGCCGATCGACTGGCCGATCACTTCGTGCCCGACTGGGTTCACGGTTTCTGGTTCTCGATGGGGGGCGACGTCGTCGGCGCCGGCCATGACGACACCGACCAGCCCTGGACCGTCTCGATTTATAGCGACGTCGAACTGGGAACCGACAGTCCCTGGTCGATCCGGACCTCGAGCGGCAAGTTTGCGGCGGCTACCTCGAGTACCGGTGTTCGAGCGGGCACCCAAAATGGCAAGCCCTGGCACCACATTATCGATCCCCGGACACAAGCCCCGGCCGTCAGCGACCTAAACCTAGCGACCGTCTACACGCCTTCGGCCGTGAGGGCGGACGTGCTTGCATCATGCGCGATTATCCTTGGGTCACAGGCGGCTGTACCGTTTTTGAAGGCTCGCGGAGTAGACGCGGCATTACTGCAGGGCGGCAAACCGCAAAACGCCCTCATGACAAAATTCGGCGACGCACTGCGCCATAATCTCCATAAATCGCATGATGAGGCAGTGTCGCATGCGTAGATTAATACTCAGCCTGACATTTATGACGATGGTCGGCATCTCCGGTGGCGCCCTGTTCGCCGGACCGGTTTCGGCTGCTTCAAGCCAAGAATCCGGTAATCTGATCGTCCGATCAATACCCGGCCCGACGCTGGCCGAAACTCTGGCCGCCCGGGCCAAGACCACGTGGCCGTGGTACCTGACCCGAGCCTCCGGCTTGGTAGCAGCCGGCGCGCTGATCCTCCTCATGCTATCCGGCATCGGCCAGGTCACCGGCTCGACCTTCCGTATATTAGAGCCGCTCACGGCTTGGGCGTCGCACCGGGCGCTCGGCATTACCTTCAGCATCGCTATCCTGATCCATGGGGGCAGTATCTTGTTCGACCACTTCGTACCGTTCACACTCTGGCAACTGCTGGTGCCCTGGATGTCCACCTACAAACCGATCACGGTCCTGGGCGTTAACCTCGGTTCGTTCTATGTCGCGGCGGGCATCCTGGCTTTTTACGGCGCGCTGCTGGTGATGGTAACCTCGCTGATCTGGGTCGAGAAAAAGCCGCGGCCGTGGAAGTTGGTACACCTGTTAACCTACGCCGTGATGCTTCTGGTATTTGTCCACGCCTTGTATCTGGGAACCGATCTGTTGCACGGCATACTGCGATGGATTTGGATACTGCTGGGAGCCGTAACCGTTATCGCAGTCATGAGCAGGCTGCGGAGGGCTAACACGGCATGAACCGGGAACTCTACCACCACGCGCATCGCCGCCGCCGGCTTGTGGGCTGGATCTTGTTTTATATTCTCTTAGCCCTGGCGGTTCTGGCGATACTCTATTATGTGGCTACCCAGATCCGGACCCATACCCTGCCGGTCGGGCAGATTCAACTGGATATCCCCCATTCGCAATACCTGGTCGGCGAGACGGTAACGTTTGAGATCAAAAACTATCTCAATGCCCCGGTCTATGTAGTCAACAAGTGCCCCGGCGAGCCGCTGGCCGTCTACATCAAACAAAACGGCATCTGGGTGCGCGTCCACGATCAAGCCAACGCCAAAGACTGCCCGGCGGAGGACCGGCAGGTATCCATCGCCGCCAACTCAAGCTTAAACGGCAGTTTTGCCGCCTGGCATCAGCTCTTTCATCAGCCCGGTCTCTACCGGGTCGTCGCGGTAGTCGAACATTACAACGCCCTGCCCTATCAGGATTTCGAGGTGATCACCCCGCCTCCCCCGGCTCCCATTCCGACCCCGATTCCCACTCCTAGGCCGACGCCTATAATTAAGTACATCCCCGCGCCGGCAACTCCGCGCCCCACGCCGCTGCCGCCATCCTGGGTCGACGACTAGACTTGCTGCGGGCTGATTGGCTGCTCAGTCTAAAGCGATAAATTCAGGTTGACGCCCAGCAGAACCAACGGCCAGAGTGCGACCGCCAGTATCGCCGACAGTATATGAGACAGCGTACTGAGATCACTGAGATAGCCATGACTGCTCGCGAGCACCACGCCGATCACGATATAAATAATTCCGCCCAAAGATAATCGGTTCATAAGCCGCCTCGCTAGTTAAATTCTATTACGATCTTAATTATTCCCGCCCGCGAGCCACTAATCATTGGCTGATACCACAATTAAATTACCATCGTTTCGGAACGGACGGGCGAATAATGGTCGGACGCCATAAATCTATCTCGGCTGACGGCCTACAGCCAAGCCTGCGTCGACAAATTGGATTTGCCTTTGAAGTACTCGGCGGCAGCCACCGACCACAACTGACGGTCGTTACCTTCAGGTATCAGACCGGTGCTGCCGTCAACGTGATGCTCGATGCCAAACAACTCCTGCCCGGCACCGATCTGCCCCGCGATCCTAGCCGCCGTCGCCGCTTCGTCGGCCAAACCAAACTTCGTGGCGCCATAATGAATGTTCGCCTGCTCGAAGACCCAGATTTTTTCCCCGTGATACTGATCCTCCAACCGCTGAGCGACCGACGCCGGCGTACACAAAAAGCCGTACGGCGTTGCCAGCCTTGCCGCGCGCCGCTTAATGGCGTTGATAGGCAAGAATCCGGCATAATAGACCGGAATATAGGCTAGGGCATGCAACTCGTCCGACGAAGTTTGCCGCAATTCCCCAGCGCTGTCTTTATAGACAACGAAAGCCTCCGGCCTCATAAACTCGGCGATGCCGGCTCGAAACATCGCATCGGCCTTGGCGGCTAGGGCGGGCCGGCCGAGTATCCGACTGGCGCTGAGTAATCCGCGGGCGGCGATAAAGTGAGCCTGAGCAAAAGCTACCGGGTAGACGGGCTCCTGCTTGCCGTCGGCACGGGGCAGAATCGAGTCTTTCCAGTAAGTGACGCGCAGAGTGTAGCCGGTACTGCCGTCGGGCGTCTTGTCCCAGCAGAGGTTATCGTCGCCGGTTAGCGCGAGGATATAGTCAACCGCCCGTTCGAAATTGCTACGGCGCCTAGTCATGAGGGCGATGAAGGCCGCATGATCCAGATAGGACAGATCTTCGGCGGCAATTAAAAATAAGGCGGTTGAGTCGCAGGCATTGTAGGTGGTGAAGCCCGCACCGCGGTCGGCCAGTTGCGCACCCGGCATCTCATGATGGATCTTGCCGGGTTGTTCGCCCGTCAGCTGATTGTCGGCGGTGCCCTGGTAGTGGGCGCTGATTTCCAGTTGTGAAATCAGCAAGTCGGCCCGCCCGGCGATCAGGCCGGACTCCAAGGTATCCCGCGTAAAATTAGCCTCATAGCTGGGAAATCCGGCCGAGTACTCGCTAATACCGATGGGCGAGTCGTGCCGGTAATGGGCGAACGGATCGAGGGCTGGTTGCGTGATAACCTTAGGCATTAATCAAACTTACCACCGCCCGTTCAAAACGTCTATGCTGCATTCCCGGGTGTGCTTTGGAGCACGGCAAAAATCTCCGCGATGGGTAATGTTATAACCAAAGGAGGGCGTCATGGAGACTGTAATAAGCATCAAGAGCCGGCTCGATGATCTGGCCGCCCGTCGCGAACCGCTGGTTTCGGTCTATCTGGGCCACGAGGGTCTGCAGCCGCCGAAGGGCGGGATTCTTATGACCCAGTTCAACTCACTAATTCATAGCCAGCTGACCAAAGCGGAGCGGAGCGACCGCCAATCGGAGTTACGGAAGATTGAGGAATATCTGGGACGCCACGGCGGCGGTACCGCGCGAAGTTACGCCATATTTGCCGACCTGCCGGCGGTCTGGGAAGTGTTTGAGTTTGAGTTCTTCTTGCCGCCGCTGATTACGGTCGGCCGGGCAGATGTCGAGCCGATCCTGCACGCTCTGGAGAGCCATTCGAAATATCTGGTACTGCTGGCCGATCGTGAAAAGGCCCTAGTGTTCAATATTGAGCTGGGAGTAATTACCGAGCGGAGCGAATTGACCGGCGGCGACGTACCGCAAATGGTCAAAGCTATCCGGCACGACGGCATCGTCGGCAAGGACGACAAGATAGCCCGGCATATCGAAGATCATCTGCACCGCCACCTGCAGATCATCGCCGAAACCGTGGGCAAGTTAACCAGAACCAAGGAGATTAATTTTGTGATTATCGGCGGCCATAAAGAACTGCTAAGGAAGCTAAAACACCACCTGCCGCCCGACCTTCAGCGAAAAATCGTGGCCGAAATCGTGACGGCACTCGATATATCGCCCGCCGAAGTGCTGCACAAAACCAAGCCGATCGCCGCTGAGGTGCATCGCTGGCCGGTCAACAAACTACCATCCGTCTAAGATCGGGCGGCCGAAGGGCGCGGTGCTGGAACTGTGCCCTTAATTACTGTTTAGTTGTGGCTTGGTTTATCTCCCAGCGAGAAGCCTTTGACCATCAGCCAGATAGCCAGGAATATTTCATTGGTAATAATCAGTATCAAGAAGTAATCGAGCACCGGAAAGCTTTGACCGAAGAATTTCAATCCAGTTGATAGCGCTAACGTAGCTGTTCCCAAAAGGCCCCATACGGCGATAAACCGTGGAATCAACCGGCTGATATAGAACAGGTAGTAGAAAACGAAAGCGGCCAGTATGAACGGAACTATCTGGATGTCGTCATATATCATCCCCCTGATGCTAGGAGATACAAGAAAGACGAATCCCGCGATAATCATCAGCAGCCCTTCCGCGGATCTTAGACCCAGATATACTTGCGAAGCGATTTTATTAAAGGGTTTGAATAATGGATACATTAATACGGCGATCCCGATAACCGACAAACCGCTAATCACATCGGCAATTAATACGGGTAACTTTGCTTGAGTCATTCCGCTCACCAAAACGCCGTACGCCAGCAGAATCATGATCCCGACATAAACTGCTCTTTGCCTGTCGGATAGTTCTAGGTTCATAATTTTCTCCATTATTTACGCCACTTCCAAGCGGACCAAATAATATACAGCATGGCAACAACCTCTAATGCTCCCAAGAAATAATAGTGCGGTTGGGCCGAGTAACCGCCGACGACAAATACGATGGTTAATGGAGCGACGATAATGTTTGCCCAACGATTTACCCCTTGCGTAAGTACTCGTGAAAGGTAAATCATAGCGATTGGCAGGGCCATCATGATTGCCGCACCCAACATAAGCGTGGGGACCGGAGTCCCGCCCGCGGTTTTTAACAACTCTGCTTGAGCCCCCGGGATGTCCATGATAAAAATAGTAAATCCAAGAACGTCTATAGTAAGCATGAGGACCATTACCACTGTCCATAATGTGGAGAGCCTGGTTTCCATATCGATTTTATTGGTGTCTATAATAGAGCTCATGCTTACTCCTTTGCGGTTGTTTGCGTACTGGGAATTTTAGCTCCCATAAACACCAGCCAAACTATAAATAATACTTCGCCAATGGTTAGCGTATCGAGTATCGGAGCCAGTGTCGCCACGTAGTCAGGCATAAGCAGGTGCGTAAATGGGCTGAGCAGAAAGCCGAAACCGGCAATGACTAAGAGAATACCCAAAACTTTAGGAAAGTAGCCCGACTTGTAGACCAGGTAACCAAGCGGAAATAACCATAGGCCCCAAAATATGGTGGCGATCAGGATTCCTTGGGCATTTAGGTTTAAAAATAACATCGATAAGGCCTGCAGCTGCTCGACACTAAAGACTTTCAGGTAATCAGCGCCATTTAGAACCAGCAAGGCGGCAACTCGAAAGAGCCCGCTAAGCATCGTAATCGGAGCGCTAAGCAGCACAAATACAACCATTAGTGCAGCGTGGTTTTTATTAACCGGTTTGAGTAGCGTGTACAACGCCAGCGCCGCCAATACAAAGATAATCGGTTCAATCAGGCTGCCCGCAATCCCCAGGCGAAATAACAGCTCGTTAGCCAGAATTTTATCGGCGGTTGCTGCAGCATCTCCGCTCACGATCAGCGTGCTGGGCACGTACTGTAGACTGAAGAATCCAATGATAATCCAAAGCGGATACAAAAATCTTACGACCATTACGGCTTGGCGTTGCGATAATCCAGAAATTAGATTTATCATTTTTCCACCGTATTTTTCTATCTGCTACTATAAGTAATCTTATTCCTACAAAATGCCTTGGTGCAAGCATAATTAGCATCATGAATCGAAATAAGCTACCCAAAGGTAGCTCTTTTTTAGTCTGTGTCATTTGGTTAACCCGTCCGGACTAGCCGGCACGCAGCAGTTTGGCCGAGTTGTAGGCCAGGTGGGCCAGCGGCCGGGTGGAGATCTCCCAGGTGCCGATACGTTCGACGACCGTACTGCCGAAAGATAATTTCAGCTTGGTCAGGCCGGCCTTTTTGTGGTCCGGATCGTCATTCGGCGCGATGCCCCAGAAATCAAATACCGTTTGTCCGCCGGCCTTCGCCTCGGTCACCAGGTGCCATAGCAAAGGAACGGCCGCTTTGTGGCGCCGGTTCAACTCATAGTCCGAAGCCGCGTGGGCGTAGTAGCGCGTCGGACCAAAATCCAAGGTAATAGCCGCGGCGACCGTTTGACCCTCGGCCAGGGCAAAGTGCAGCCCGGCTTGCGAGCCGAAGGCGGCGAACAGCGCCCGGTAATAATCGTCGCTATAAACGGTAATCCCCGCCCGCGACGACGTTTGGCGCAGCAGCCTCAGGAAGGTACCCAGCTGGTCGGGACCGGCCTGCGCAAACGTCACGCCGCGCCGTTCGGCGGTGTTGATCAAGTTGCGGTTGCTTTGGGAAACAGCGCAGCGCAGCTGCTCATCGGGCAACGTCAGATCAAGGACGGCGGTTCGCCGCGGCTGAAATTCAGCCGACTCCCGGGCGCCCGCCAGAATCAGCTGCTCCCGCACGCCGTCGCCCGCCGGTTCCAGACGGATAAAGGCGCACTTCCGCCGCGCGGCCGCCGCGCGCAAGGCGTTAATGGCTTGCGCGAACGCCTGAGGACTGTCGGCCGCGGGACCGTAGGGCAAGTAAAGATACCGGATGCCCAACTTGCTTTTGACCACCGCCAGCGCGCACCAGCCGTCGCCGGACCCGTGCAGCACCTCGCACCCCTGGCCCGCTTGAAACTCAGCCCATTGACGGCCTTGCAACAAACTCCCTCCCATAGCCAGAACCCGGCTGTCCCAATCTGTAGATGGCAGACCCTCGACCATTAGACCCACTTCCCGTTTCGTCTATTTTAGGCCTAAACGCCTCAAAACGGTAGAGTTGACTTAGCTTTTCCGGGGGTGTTTACCGGTCTCCAGCTCCAGTAGCCGCCGCGCCCGCGCCTCATAAGCCTCAGGGTTTTGGACGCCTTCGTCTTGGTACCACTCATCCAACTCGGCGAGGACGCGCCCGACGACCGGTCCTTCGCCGAGCTGAAACTCCCGACCGAATCTGCGTATCAACCAATGCCCGTCGATGCCCAAGTCGCGCTTGAGCGACGGATGGCGTTGCTCAACCGACGAAGCCAGATACTCGTGCCACAACCGTTCGATCGCTTCAAATTTCGGCTCGGGATGAGGCCGATCCTTGGCCCAGCTGGCTCTGGCGTCAATGTAGTGCAATTCCAGCAGATCGGCAAAGGCGGGGTGCCCGAAGAACCGTTGGCGGCGACCGCGACGCATCTTGGGGATGTCGTCGATGGCAATGTGGTTATGAATCATCCAGGAAATATCCGCAATGTCTCGGTTTGAGAACTTAAGGCGCTTTAAGATCCGGCGGGCCATCTCGGCACCGACGGCGTAGTGACGGTTGAAACGAATATGATCATGCGGCGTTTTGGGCCGGGTCAAGGTCGGCTTCTTGCCGATATCGTGAAGCAAGGCGGCCCACGCCAGGCGCTTGCCGGGACGCGCGGGCAGGTACTCCAGAACCAGCAGCTGATGAGCCCAGACATCGCCTTCGGAGTGGAACTCGGGCGGCTGTTCGACGCCCTTGCCGGCGGCGACTTCCGGCAACAGCCGGGTGAGAATTACAAAATTATCGAGATCTATCACGGCCTGCACCCGTGAAGGGTGCACCAGCAGGCGCGTCAATTCGTCGCGCAGACGGTCGACCGCGATCGCAGCTATCCGTCCCGCGGCCACCCCCTGCCCGATCGCCGTCTTAGTCTGACGGTGATACGTAAAACCCAGCTGGTTCTTGAGCCGGACGGCCCGCATCAGGCGCAGCGGGTCTTCATTGATGCGCTCCGACGGATCGCCGATAAACCGGATCAGTTTGCGGCTTAAATCATCCAGACCGCCGACATAATCGATGAGCTGGCCGGTGATCGGGTCGAGAGCCAGCGCATTAACGGTAAAATCCCGGCGCAGCACGTCGTCCTCCAGCTCAGCAAACTCGACTTGGGTGGCTTTTCTGCCCAAATGAGCTCCGATATCCCGGCGAAAGGTCGCAATCTCAAATTCCACCTCGCGCCCATGATCGGTTGCCAGCCTGACCCGCGTTACGCCAAAGGCCTGGGCGGTGTCTTTATAGAGTGAATGCGTAAACTCGGGTATGGCCATGATTTGGGTCGGCGTGGCATTGGTTACGATATCGAAGTCCTTGGGCACCAACCCGAGCATCATGTCCCGGACGGCTCCGCCGATGAAGTACGCTTCGTAACCGGCACCGGCCAGTATTTCGGCTGCCCGCCGGGCCGAATCATAGTCGTGAGACACGGCCAGCGGAAACCAGACCGGAGCCGCTTCCCGCAAAAAAATACCGGCCGTTACCGGGCCGATACCCTTGACGGCCTCCAGCCGTTGTTCCAGATCGTGCGCGTCAAGCGACTGCCGCATGAGATCCGTGACCGTGCCGTAGCGGGTTTTGAGCTCTCGCGCCACGGCCAACAGCTTGGTCACGGTTGAGTAGTCGTAACGAACGTAATGCACCAAATCCAGATCCGCAACCAACTCGTCCCAGCTGGTTTTGAGTAAATTGTCCAACGAAGTTATGTCGGACTCAACCAACCGCCGGTAGGCCCGTGCGGCTACCGACGATTGAATCGGCTTGCCGAAAAGCAGGCTGGCCAGCAGCCACTTAAATAGTTCGGTTTCCGATTTCGACTCCAAATCGATCGCCAAATCCCGCGAGCTGATCGGATTTCCGCGCATCTTGACCGCCCCTTGCCCCCGCCGATTAAGATCTCCCGGGCCTACCATTCAGCCGTATCTTGCTGCAGCGGGACGGCCAGGCAACGCTCATCTTCCAGCCAGGTACTGCGGGTACCCAGCTCATTGGATAATTGCTGCATGCGGCCGGCGATCGGGCGAGCGTTGCCTTGGGCCAAGTGGGCCCGGTAGTCGATAATAATGGTCGGGTACAGATGCAGCACGGTCGGAATAGCGCCCTGGGTCTCCAACATGAAGATAAACGACTCATCATTGCGCTCGAACTGGTCAACGGCGTAATCGTCCACGAAGTCGCCGGCGCTGTAGATTATCGGTTTATTACGATACACCTCCAACCCGCGAACCGTGTGCGCCGAATGCCCGTAGACCATGTCGGCGCCGGCCTGCACGAGCGCATGTGCAAATGTTCGGTGCTCGACCGGCACGTCAAGACCCCAATTGGACCCCCAATGAGCCGAGACTATCAACAGATGTACCTGCCGCTTGGACGCTCGGATCAGCTTCAACAGTTCCTTGGCACGAGAGTCATGGATGTCGGTTGGGACATAATAGACGCCGGGCGTCCGGGTGCCTGCCTCCCACTCCGGCTCATTATCGGTCATCGCAATCACGCCCACCTTCAGCTTATTGTGCTGCCAGACGGCCAGCCGGCGGGAGGCTTCGCTGTCGGCTCCGGCTCCGGCATGCAGAATGTGCTCTTGCTCAAACGCCGAGACCATCGCTTCCAACGCCGGCGCACCGTAATCGAGCGCGTGGTTATTGGCCAGCGAGACCGCGCCGAAGCCGGCGGCTTTGAGGCTCTCGATATTTTTGCTGTCCGATCGATAATGATACGCCTTGCCCGGCCACGGCTCGCCGTCGTCGGCCAGCACGCATTCCAGATTACCGACGCGCAGATCCGCCCGTCCCAAGACGGGCAACGTGTCGCCCCAGGGGAAAGTTGGGCGCGCATCTTTGAGCTCGTCGTTCATGAGCCGGCCGAGCATAATATCGCCAACGAATGCAATCTTCATGCCGCATCCTCCCCTGTACTTTCATAACCTTGCCCACAGATTACCTTGCGCAAGCACCGGTTGCAGTGCTCTAGCGCACGTATTCTTGCTACAATAGCTATATTCGGATGAGGCACATATGGCTACACTCCCCAAGACATCCCGGCAAATTGCCGAATTATTCAAATCCGGAACCCGTTTGCGTTACCAAAAGGGCGAGATTCTGCTGCATGCCGGCGATACGCCCAAGGGCGTATACCTCATCGAACAGGGCTACATCAAGGTTTATACCATCCGCAACTCCGGCGACTTAAACCTGCACGTAATCTATAAACCCGGCGAAATGTTCCCGCTGATCTGGGCTTACCAGGGTAAGTATGCACCGGTCTACTATGAAGCCATGGACGACGTGATCGTGCGCCGCTGCGCCCGCGAAAGTTTTCGCAGTCTGGTTTTCGGCGACCCGGCCGTCGCCAAGCTGATGCTGGAAGACCTCGCTGGGTACCACTGGGTGTACGCCAACCGCATTGAGAATTTGGAGCTGGCGCGATCGTACGATCGGGTGATTTTTCGGTTGATTACGCTGGCGGAACGGGTCGGGGCTGGCAACAATGCGGGCGAAGTCGTCCTGCAGGCACCCGTAACTCAACAGGATATTGCCGATTCCCTTAACATGATCCGCGAAACCGCCAGCCGTGAAATCGAGAAATTAGAAAAGCAGGGGCTGGTCGCATATCGCGACCATCGTCTGGTGATTACCGACCTGGCCAAACTACGACAGGAGATGGCGCGTCTGCACTAAGGCAACTGGTCCGGGTGGCGTAACTTTAGCCGGCGAGCAGATTATGGGCCTTGGCTTGGGCAAAGTCGTCGTCCACCAGCCCGGCCGCCAAACCGGCCCGATCCAATAAACTGACGGCGATGCTGGCCCGATAGCCGGACCCGCAATAGACCCAGATAGTTTTGCCCGGTGGCAGTTCGCCGAGACGGGTCAGAAGGTCGTATAGCGGAATATTCACCGCTCCGGCCACGTGGCCGTCGTGCCACTCGACCGGCGCGCGCACATCGAGCAGGACGACCGAATCCCGGGCGCGGACTTTGGCCAAGGTCTCAAATGAGGTAATCGGGTAGGAGCGCGGCTGACCGGCATCCAGATAGGCAGGCAGATCTGCGGTTACCCGTCCCACAAACCCGTCCATCCCAATTCGACCGAGTTGCACCTGAGCCGCCGTCAGGTCGGCCTCGTTATCGCCGACCAACGTAATTGAATCACCCCAGGGGATGAGCCAGCCGACGTAGGAAGAGAACGCGTCGGACAGCTCAAACCCGGCCGCCCCGGCCGGATGCTGCGCCGCATAGGCCCGGCGGTTACGAATATCGATCACCCACTCGTCGTGAGCCAGCAGGTTGCGGAGCTGGTCGGCGGACAGCCGCTCGACCGGCTTGATCGTCATATCTCCGGGACCGCTCTGATTTATGGCTCCCATATGGGCATAATAGCGCGGATAGGCGCTGAGGCCGCTGAGGATCGTGCTCACGAATTCAGCCTTATCGCGACTGGTGAAGGCGATGTTGACGGCCTGTTCGTCGGCCAGGGTACTGGCATCGGCTCCGCTGCCCGGCGCCGACGCGCAGAAGCTGCCGAAGCCGTGCGTGGGATACAAGTGCGCCGTCGCCCGAACCTCCCGGGACAGTTTATGCGCCGATTCATACTGGGCTTCGGCCAGGGGCGTCGTCATGGTTTCGGATATCAAATCCGGTCGGCCGACGGTGCCGTACAGCACGCCGCCGCCGCTAAACACCGCCGTTGCCGTGCCGTCGTCCACCACGTAGCTGATGTGACTAGGGGTATGCCCCGGCGTGTGCAGCGCCCGCACCTGCAGCTTGCCGGTCGCAAACGTTTCGCCGTCCGCCGCTTCTTGGGCTGCAAACGACTGCCTGCTATCGACTGGTACCACATAGGTAGCACCGGTCAGTTCCGCCAGCCTGAAGCCACCGGTCACATAGTCGTTGTGCATATGCGTTTCCAGGACGTGCGTGATGGTCACATCGGCCCGGACGGCGGCCTCCTGCCACCGCTCATAATCCCGCTGCACGTCGACGGCAATGGCATTGGTACCGTCGCTCACCAAATAACCGCGGTTGCCAAGCGATGCGGTTTTGATAATGTCTACATTCATAACTATCCCCCCGAAAGTTTAAGACATGGCGCCGCCGGCACCGCGCCAGCTACTCAAGCCTCCGATGTTTTCGGCGTCATAACCCTTTTGCTTCAATACTTGCGTAGCCATACTGGACCGGCTGCCGGAAGCGCAGTACAAATAAATCTTCTTGGACGTATCGGTCGTCGGCGTCTCGCCCCGGTTGATGCGGTCAACCGACAGGTGCATGGCACCGGCGGCGTGACCGGACGACCACTCATCGTCGCCGCGGACGTCCACGAGCAGGGCCAGCCCGCCGGTTACTTCTTCACTAATTTTACTCACGTCAATTTTGGGTCCGAAACCAAACATCTACTTACCTCCGGGTCGCTAATTTATAATTATCGGAAAATTTCCAACCTTCTGAGCGCAAGACCCTATTCTGAGCTGCGGCAGACTGCATCGTAATTTCCATACCTCATAAATATTAATGTAAATTATTTACATTAGCAACCACGCCGTTATGGCCCATGGTTCAATCGATCTGCCTGCTATAACCGGTCCGCGGCTATATATCGATATCGTCGTCGGGACGTTTGCGCGAGTAAGGCGCATCGAGAGCCTTCGACATCAGCGAAATCATCCGGTTGTTGCTGTCCTGCAGCTGGATGTTCTTGTCGCGCAGTTGCCGTTCGGAATTGCGCAGACGGCTGATGATGAAGATTACCAAAATACCATCTATAAGGTAGATAATAATCTGCACTAAATCCTTAATTCCGAGCGACAGTGCGTCAGTACGGCTCAAGAATAGAAATGGAATTAAGACCGTCGATACCGCGAGCGCCAGCAAGGCTGGGCGGGTACCAAGAAATATGGCGATAATCATGAGCGCCAGCGAATACAGTAGCGTCGGCGTACTCTCGCCTAATCCGGGTGTATGACTTTTGACCAGTGTCACAACGCCGATTATGCCAACCGCAATCCCATACCTGAGAAATTGTTTCCCCAACAATGGCCAATTCACGGCCTGTGTCGTCTTTTTGCTGGTCGCGGTTTTCTGCATACCCTCATATTATCAGAATGACACCTGACAACAAGCTGAGAACATGTCGACGATCAGACAGCTGGTGCCTCGAACTAACGTTAAGATGCCTCTATCCCACCCTTGAGACGCTCCAAACCGGTCAGCTGAAATTGAGGCCGATTACAGATATAAACTACTTATAGTATAACACATATGTGTTGACTTGTCTAGTTTAAGCGTGCTACAAACCTTACAACACGAGAATACCCTCATACGAAGGCAAAATTTCGTTCGGCTAATTCCTATTATTGTAATTTCATACCACTTATAATTGCCCATCCAGCGCTTGCTGTTAGCGGTAGTGTCGGGTAGATACAGAGTTTTATGCGTAGTCTTACCTAGGTAATGGCAGGACTGGCTAGTATAGTTGCGACCAGCTTTCGTGGAGTCGGAGGGTTGAGCTAAGTGCCTTATGGTCTGGATTCGAAAAACTACCCCGCCGATAAGACAACAAAAAAACCCTCGGTGTTAGAGGGTTTTTTGAATATTTGTGTCGTATATTTTATCGGGTAATTTTGTGTCGTAGGCTAACGAGAATGAACCACAACATGCCGAGAACGATAATCAGGATTGGTAGCCACCACCAACCGAGGCCGAGAGGATTGAATGCTGCCGTGGCGGTCTTGACCTGTACTGTACTGTCGCCCTGGACCTGGCCGATGTTGTTCGCGACTGACGCGGGCACGGGCGTCGCAGTCGGTACGGGTGTTGCCGTTGGAACCGGCGTTGACGCTGCGATAGTATTCCCCAAAACGATCGGACTGGTGATGCTGGACAGACTGGCGGAGTCACCTCTGCCGGTGCCTACACCGAGTACATTTCCGGCCGGTGTAACAATTGCTACATTGTAAGTCACCGTGGTAGAGTTACCAGCCTGATCGGTCACGGTCAAGGTAACTGTATAACTACCCTTAGGCGCTGGACCAATCGTCAAGGTTGGCTGGTTAAAGATCGCGTGGGGCGGCTTGACCAGATTCGGATCAGAAGCGACCCAGGCATAGGTTACGCCGATGCCACCCGTGACTATTGGTGATAGCGTCAACGTATCGCCAACCAATAGTGAAGGATTGAAATTGTCGGTTACGACCGGTGCCGTGTTGTCTAGTGTAAACGAGGTGCTGGTTTCGGAAATGTTGCCGCTTGTGTCGTGCGCAACCAGATGGGCAGTGTATGAGCCGTCTGCCACACCGGTTAGGTCAACGGAACCAAGATGCCCATTGAGAGTTCCGGTAGAAGTTTGAGCGAACGCCGAGTGAAAGAGTGATCCAGCCGACCAAGCAGTAACGCACTTAGGATCGCGGGTACCGACTTCCCCTTGGGCATTGGTGACGTAGCAGTAGTAATAGTTGAAGTTGTCGTCGCGAGCCGTACCGCTAATGTTAAGAAGATGGCTCGTTGCATTCACGCTTAGCACCTGACCATTGCTCGGACTCGTAATACTGACGGTTGGTAAGGTGTTGTCAACGGTTACCTGTAAGGTCGAGGTCGAGTGACTGTCTTTGTTGATGGCTTTGTCACGGGCTTCGAGATCAATTGTGTATACGCCGTCTGGGACGTTGGCAGTGTTCCAATCCCAGCTTGAAACCGCAGCTTGGTTAACGACGCCTGGGCCGGCTACCACGTTTCCGTGCGAGTCTTTGATGACGAAGTAGTAGTGGTCAGGATTTACGTCGGTCACCGTTCCGCTCACAGAGACTGTTCCATGCAGCAAAGTACTCGTCGGTGAAGTAATGTGAGCCACGGGAGCGGTGTTATCGATAGTAGTCTTAACTATCGGACTCCAAACGCTTTTGTTTCCGGCAGCGTCAACGGCTTGGGCGTGGATGTAGTAGGTGGCTTCCGGAGTATGGAGAGTAGGTATTTGCGTGGTGCTGAGAATTGAAGAAGTGAAGGCCGGCGAAACAAACGACCCGTCAGGATTCGTCACGTTACTGGTCGAAGACTGGTAGATGTAGCCAACGGGATTGGCGAAGTCGTCAATTACTGAACTCCATGTAACTTTTTGGATATTCGCAATGAAGCTGTTGTTGGCGGGGTAGGTAATGGTAGGTGCTGCCGGCTTGGTATTGTCGAGCGTTACTTTCCAAATCGGACTCCACTGACTTTGGTTACCCGCAGCGTCGGTAGCACGTACCTGCCAGTACCAGTCACCGTTTGAGGCTCCCGTAGAGTGAATGGTTGGGGTACTTAAGACTCCGGAGCTCCAAATACTACCGCCAAGTGCACTGCCCGAGAGCGTCTGTGACGATCGGAATTGGTAGGTTACAGGCGATGCATCAGTCGAGGCGTTCCAGTCGAAATAGAAATCATTTGTCGGCTCAAAGCTATTGTTTGCGGGAGACGTTAGGATAGGTACGGTCGGAGCGGTGGCATCGTAGGTGACACCGCAGGCGTTGGACCAGTTCGACGTAACGCCGTTCACATCAACTGCTTGAACTTCAAAGGAGTATTTTCCTTCGCCTTGGTTAAATGCGCCAGTGAGGGATGTACCGGTTATGCCACCTGATTGGTAAGCATTTGTTTCGTTGTTATAGGGTGAACCGGCTGCCGTTGTCCATGAGCGATATTTATAGGTACTAGCACCAGGCACGACACCCCAGCCAGTGGTAACGGTTGCATGGTTCGTAAAGGCATCACAGGCTAGCGTCGGATTGGTAAAACCAAGGCTGGTAGGCGTAGATAACCGTTCAAAGTCATATTTTACATTGGTACTTGCCGTCGCTAAGAAAATATTATCGATGTAGTTGGTCGATCCAGCTTCTGAGCGAACGAACAATCCGCCGTCGCTTACTCTAACGCGGGCATTGGGGAACGAATTGATGATATCGTTCCAGCTGCGGTTGAGGGTAGTAACACCATCGGGCCAGGCGCTAGCAGCACCGGTACTCATCTTAGACCATTGCCACATGCCAGTACCGTTCTGGATGCCTTCATTTTGCTGCCATGCTCCGTTGCTGGTAGCAGGGATATAGGTAAGTCGGTTTTGCCAAGTATCGCTACCATTGAAGTCAACATTGAACTGAATATATGTTTTGGCACTGGAAGCACTGGTGTTATAGCTGGAGTAACCAATTTTTGCTATGTCTTTGAGGGGAGTACCGGCAAACATGTATGTGCCGACGTCCATTTTATTAGCTGGATCACTGAGTTTTAAGGCGCCTTGGTTGGCATCGGCCGGGTCTGCAACAAACTGGTAATTGCCAGCCGACTGAGTCGTAATTACCGCATCCGTCGTGTCGTTATAGAAGACCCACCCGCTAGGGTTTAGATCCGTAGGTCGTACCGTTTGAGTAGTCTGCGTCGCTGCGCCCGGCGGGGTCGCAACTACAGGGAGTACAAAATCATAATTAACTCCACCGAGTGAGGTTTTGTCGACCCACGCAATGGTACCGGTACCACCATTACTGTATGAATCACCCATGCCGAGTCGAAGATAGGTCCGCACGACATTTCGCCCAGTATTTGCTGTAGCTACCTGCCCTAAGGTCATTAAGGGGCCGGTTACGGTGCCATTATTATCTGCCCACTTCTGCCATAGTCCTGCGCCTGCATCAACAGTATGCCAACCGGCTGGGTTCGTCGCCGGGACGAATTGGTATACCGTATTGTCCGATCGAAAACCAACAACTCCCGTGTCGACTTCTATCGTCATCCATACCGGGTTGACGCCTGCTTCTGTGTCTACATCATAAGTTAGAGCACTAGACGAAAAATCATTAATTGTGGTCGTGGGCTTGAATGCGAAGAGTCCCTCATCCTCAAAGTGCCCTCTAGTCGGGTCTACGGTAAGTCCAGCTTTGATAATGCCAGCCTCACGCCCGTCATGCAGAGCTGTTGCACCCGGGGATACGTAATCGTAAGCTGATGGACCTACGTAAGCTGAAAATACCCCTCCGCCGCCGACTGCGCCAAAGTCCGGTTGCAAGTTGCTTACATAAACGGTACTTCCTGTGGCATTCGCCACCTGCGGAATCAGCAAAGCCGACCCCATGCTGCTGAGCGTGATTAAGATCGCGGATGTAATATTTGTAACATGCTTAAGGACATTTAGTGGCTTCACTCGGCTCATATATACTCCTACATTGGATTTAATCGTATAACTCTCACGACTAATTACAAGTACTTTTTGTAAAAGTGCACGAACATTGAACAATTTCACGCCTAAATAGTCAATTTATTTTGTGCGTGCTCTAATCTGATTTGCTGGGATAAACGTTTTGAAACTCATATGCTCAGGGTCAACATAATATGTAGGGTTGCACAATTACTTGAGCATATGCGGATCATGGCTCGAAGCGGCAATACACCCCCTCGGCAATTAGGCGGGTATATAATGGGACTATCATGGCAACTGATGAGCAGGCAATCACCGATGAGGAGATCGCGCGGGCGGTACAGCGCGGGCAGACTCAGCAGTTTGAGCTGCTGATGACCCGCTACCAGGCCAAATTGTTCCGGTATGCCCGATATCTGGTGCACGACGAGCAGCTGGCCGCCGACATAACGCAGGACACGTTCATCAAATCTTACGCGAATCTGCGCAGCTTCAACGTCAGCCGCAAATTTTCATCCTGGATCTACCGGATCGCCCATAACGAAGCGATGAACGCCGTCCGGCGCCACAAACACACCGTCTCGGAATCGGAGCTCGATGGCGCACAGGAGCTGTATGTCGTCGAATCGGGCGTCGAACAAACCATCGACCGGCAGATTCTGCGTCATGACGTCCAGATCTGTCTGCGCGAGCTTGACGCCAAATACCGCGAGGTTCTTGTACTGTATTATTATGAACAGATGAAATACGATCAGATTGGCGACGTATTACATATGCCGACATCCACCGTGGGGGTGCGAATCAACCGGGCCAAGGCGGCGCTGAAAAAAATATGCCTTCAGAAGGGGGTAGACTATGAGTAACATTGAACCCACCGACCTGACGACCAGCGTCATGGACAAGATTCAACGCGGCGAGGTCAAGATGCACCCGCGCTCGCACTACCTGATCCTTGGAACCTTCGGCGTACTGGCCGGTGTAATGTTGAGTCTGGTCGCGGCCTATCTGATGAGCATTATGACCCTCTGGCTGCGTATTCAAATGGCATCCGGACCGGCCTACGGCGCCCGCCGCAACCTATCGTCCTTGATCGACCAGTTCCCCTGGTGGGCGCTGATATTGAGCGTGCTGGCGGTCATTGCCCTCGTCTTCATCGCCCACCGCTTCGGCCGGCTCTACAAACTGCGCTGGGCTTATCTGATCGCAATAACCGTGCTGATAATCGGGACCGTCGGAGCGCTGCTCTCCTATACGCATCTCCCCTACCTGATCAACGGCCTGGGACCCAACCGGACAACCTGCGATTCGACCGTACCCGGTGACTGCGCACCCGGCAATAACTCGGGTAACGGCGCCCACGGACAATTGCATCAATGAAATAATCTGACCTCTCCCCGTGTATTACAGCTGTAATAAACAAAGGAGAACATCATGAAAAACACTCTAATACTGGCCGGACTGGGCGCTTTCGGCGTCGCCGCCGCTTTCGTGGCAGGACCGGCTCTGGCCGCCACCCCGGCCGATAACGGCGCCACGTCCCCCGTCCGCTACGGCTACGAGCGGATGCTCGAAACCAAAGCGACCGTACTAAACATGGACAAGGAGCAGCTCCGCACGCAGCTGCAGGACAAGACCATGCTGCAGGTAGCCGAGGAGAAGGGCGTTACCCAAGAGCAGCTGCAGACAGCTATGCAGGCCAACGGTGCCGGACTGAATGCCGATCACCAGGCAAACTGCGACGGTACGCCCGGTGATGCCCACCAATACGGGCGCCAGTAGCTCCGAAGCGGTCACCTTGGTTGAACCAGTCGCGAATGCTCCATTGATAAAACCCGGCCTATACCGGGTTTTATCAATGGCAGAGCATAGGGTGATTTATTGTTCCGGGGTCTCAGAAGCGAGCTCGGAGATCTCTTTAAGCGCCCTGGTTTTCCCGGCCTCATCCTGCTCCCGGGCCGCAGCCATGACGCTATCATAGTCCGTGGCCGCGGTATAGGCGTTATTCTTGGCGTCATCAAGGGCTGTATTCACGTCGGCAATTTCACCGGTGGCTTCCTTGGCCAGAGCCTCGGGCAAGGTCGACCGACTCACGGCTTTTTGCGCGAGCTTCGTCCTTAAATTCTCATCCAGCACCGCCTTCCAGCCGGAATCCGGTTCAGCACCACCCGTGATATTATCCCGGACCATCGCTTCATTCAGGGAATTCTCGTAAGCAATTTCTGTATTTTTGGTTCGGCCGATGTCGGGGCCACTGGTATGTATTTCACTTTCAACCACCGGATGGTACGAAGGATCTTGTTCTGGCATGATTTAACCTTTATTGATGACTCCATCATACCATCAGATTCAACCGGGCCTAAGCGCCTCGGTCAAGTGTCGAAGGCTTACGAAAAAGCCTACTGGGCTGCATAGATATTTAAACTCTGATAAAAAAAGGCTACCAGATTACTGGCAGCCTCGGGGTCCTGAGGACTGATTGGCTCTAGAGTGAGAGCCGGGTTCGTCCGCTGGACGATGCCTCGGGCATCGCCTGCGTGGAGCCCCCGCCGCGGGCCGGACGGCGGGCGACCGTGGGGCCGGCGTCAGGTGCGAGCTCGGGATTGCGGGCGAGAACCTCGCTCGGGGTCAAGCCGGTCGCTTCCACCATCGCATCGATGGCCATCTGCTTCTTGTTTCGTCGAGCCATTTTGTGTCTCCAGTTCCGACCGCAAGCGATCGAGATAGGCCAGCTTGTTGCTGCAAGCCGGGTGAAGGAATGGCGTGGAACGAACAGCATCTTCACTGCGTTGCAACAGCGGCGAGTCCTCGGGCAAACGATCTCCCGCTAAGTCGACCGCGTCGTGCCAGTACATCGGGCTCGAACTGTACTCGAGAAATACGCTACCAGAAACGGCGTTGTCTGTCCAGCAACGGACTTGATTTACGACCGCCAGTGCCAGATTGTACTCCGGCAACATCACCTCGATGACCGGATGGGCAAACTGGGTGCCAAAGTCGTTTAACCTCGTCTCCCAGAGATCGCGGGCGATCTCGATGAAGAGTCCGGCAAGGCCGTTCTGTTGAGCCAAGCGGGTCGGCTCATGGTGCAAGAACGCCTCATGCTGAATGTCGAAGGAATTTCCCATCCAGGCCGGAATTCCGCCCGCCATCAAGAGCTTAAGGTCCTCTTCGGGATCGACATTACGGGGACGAGCCCGTTCGACGTCCAGGACCAATGAGACCGGCCAATCACTGACGTTGTAGTTGCCGCCGAGCGCATCGAGCTCATACAATTGCTCCATGAGCCAAAGGCCCGGTTCGGTACCTTCGAGCAGGTACATCAGCCAATCGAGATCCTCTCTGTAGGAATGTACGGGAAGGAACTTGGGCAGGCCCTGCCGATCCACCAACCGTTCCATATTCACCGGTTCGTAAACCGATTCCTGGAGCAGTTGCAGAACGGAACCGCAGGCCGTGATGCCGGCTTCGACAACCCCGAGCGTTTCACTCAACCAGCGGCGGTTAGTGCCTTGATCCGACCGTATCAGAGTCAGCCCCGGCAAGGCGTCCCTATAGCGCTCAAGTTGGTCGACCGCCTGATCTATCCCGTAGGTTTCGGCCAGCGGGGCGACATTTCTTTGATACGGATCGAGCATCAACCAGCTGCCGTCGGCCAGTTGGATAACGACCGAATAGTGGAAGTCGGCGATCTGCTCGGGGATGGTCTGAGCCGTCTCGATAGTGTGTTTGAGTTCCCGTATTTTAATAGTCTGTGGCACAAAGCCAATTTCTTTGGTTGCTTTGAGCAGGCGGCTCGCGCACTTACCTTCAAATTCCCAGCGGGCCTGGCCGTAATGCTCGATGTGCCGGCTCAACAGGTACTTCGCGCCGCTCAAACGGGCAAATCCGCACAACAGCACCCCCATACCCAAGCAATTGAGACCCTTGCCGTCGAGCTGGTTGGTTGCGAGATTGCGCGGCAGTGAACGGCGATAGCCCAGCTCATCCATGAGTGTATCGAGCCAGAGGTAGCGCTTATCGCGCTTCGGTTCGGCCGGCAGACCGAGTTCCAGCACAGTACCCCGTTCGTCGGCGGTCACAATGTAGAACGGCACCGAAGCGCCCAGTTCATGCGGGTCGCTCAGTAACTTATCCGCTTCCTCACCGACTATCACTGTCGGCGCAGCACCCACCAACCGTTGCCGCTCGAAATTATCGATGGCGGTTCGCAATTGCTGCTGCGTGATCGGACGCTCAGCTGCCGGTGACGTCTCGTCCTTGTCCGAGGCTTCTTCGTCCGCCTCGGCCTGATCTTCGATTGCCGATTGGTCCTTGGCAAATATCGGCAGCAGCCGGTCCAGCTCGAGCGCGAGCTTGAACTGCCCGGCCGCATCGGACGACGTCCAAGCCTCGGCCAGGGCTTTGATCTCGGCCGGCAGTACGGCGGCCGCGCTCTCGATGAGCCGGTCGCCCAGAACCTGCAGGGCGGGTTCGAACTCACCGGTGTAATCACCGGCCAGCGGGCTGGATTCACCCAAGGCGATGTCTTCGGACGTGCCGTTGAGCCAGGCGCCGAATTCGATGTGGCCGGCCGCGCGGGCGCGGCCTTCAGGACTACCTAGCGGTCGAGCAAGAGCCTCACGGTAGCGTTGCAACGCCTCCGCGTAGGCCGGCGTCTTAAGCAGGTCGGTAAGCGGCAGTCCGCAACCCTCATCACAAGCGAGGGCGATCAAATCGGAGAGTGAGTGCACCTCACACCTCGCTTTCATGTCAAGGGACGGGAAAGTTCGATTATTCTATAATTTTAAACAAAAATCAAGGCAAATTGCCGCTTGACTAGAGGACGCCAGCGACTTGCTCTTCCTTGGCCAGCTCCGACGACAGCGGGGCTGCCAGCTGAACCAGCGCCACCAGCGCCAAGGCGATACTGAGCAGATTGATAATCGGCCCGAGCAGGGCGCCCACCCCGGCGGCTGAACCGGCGGCCAGCGCCGACACCAACGGGGAGAGCAACGAGGTGCCGCAGGTGGCGCAACCGAAACCAAACACGGCCACCACCAGCGA
>JBBSBR010000007.1:0-42891 GCA_038251135.1 Candidatus Saccharimonadia bacterium
CGACCCCAAGAATTCCGCCCAGTACGTCTACACGTACACGCCGGCCAACACCAACACGACCTACGCTCTGACAGGTTGTCTTGAGAACGGTGGTGACAACGGCACCGACACCAGTGCCGCCTCCGGTACCTGTACGACCCGTGTCTTTACCCTGACCAACAGCAACTAGTACCGGCTGTCAGTCCAGGTTGTATAAACGACCCCAAACGGGGTCGTTTATAGTTAACATAAGAGGTATAATACGATCTATGATACGACGCAGCCAGGGCGGCTTTACGCTGATCGAAACGATTCTCGGACTCACGGTAATGGTGATTATGATTACCGCAGTTAGCCAGCTGTTTGTCGATAATCTGCGGGTTTTGACCCTCAGCAAAGCCCGAAACATCGGTATCTCCCTCGCCAACGAGCAGATGGAGTACCTGCGCGACCTGCCTTATGACAGCGTTAAGACCCAGCTCGGAGGCATCTACCCGCCTGGCCTCATCCCCGATTCGCAAACCATGGTGCGCGGCGGCTATACGTTTACGCTGGCCACGAAGATTGTCTATATCGACGACCCCTACGATGGCAATTCCAGCGGGACGATCGTCGGTAAACCCGTGGATATCAATCCTGCCGACTACAAACGGGTCCAAGTCAGCGTCTACCTCAAGTCCAGCGGCCAGCTGGTTGCAAAACTGGCCTCCGACATGGCCGCTAAAGCCGCCGAAACGGCGTCCAATACGGGCGTAATCAGCGTTAAGGTCATCGACGCTTCGGGTAATCCGGTTACCAACGCCAACGTCCATATCTATAATGCCACCCCAAATCCCGATGTCGACATTCAGACAACGACCGATAACCAAGGTCTGGTGGTTATCCCGAACCTGCCGCTCGATTCCTCCAATCGATATCAGATCACAGCCTCGCTTGCCGGGTATTCCACCGACCAAACGATACCCGACCCATCCGGTTCCCAAACAGCGGTTGAGCTCAATGTGAACGTTCTGCTACAGCAAGTTACGGCCGTCACGATGACTATCGATCGCACCTCCACGCTCAATGTCCATGTCGTGAATACCTCGGGCGCGGCCATCCCCAGCCTGCCGGTCACGATTACCGGGGCCAAACAGATCAAACTCAACCCCACCGTGAACAAATACTCGAGTACGACGAGTACCGATGCGAGCGGGAATATCGCCCTGCCCGGACTTGAGTGGGACTCCTATACGTACACCCTGCCAAACGGTTATTACCTTGTCTCAACCCAGCCCTACGCCCCAACGGTTTTGAGCCCGAATACGTCCCAAACGGTCAATCTCGTGGTCTCAAACTCATCTAACTTCCCCACTATAACCACCGCCACCCCCATTAAAGCGACGACCGGCACCAATCCGGTCAGCATCGTACTCACGGGCACCAATCTCACGAGCGGATCCACGGTTAAGCTCAAGAAAGCCGGGGATCCCGATATAACGGCGACCGGCGTAGTGTCGTCCGGCAGTAATACCAAGCTGACTCTAAGTGTGAACCTCACGGGAGCCGATACGGGCAGCTGGGATATCGTGGTCACGACGGGCGCCGGTACAGTCACGCAGACGGGAGGCTTCAGTGTTACTCCGTAGACGAGCAAGCAGTAACGAGTACGGCTACAGTATGATTGAGCTGCTGATCGTGATTACCATAACCGGCCTGATAGCCGGTCCGCTGACCGTCCTTGCCATCAAGGGCGTAACTTCCTACACGTTTCTCGAAGCCCAATCAAACACCTCCGTGGAGCTCAATATCCTAATCAATCGGATCACCAAGGTCGTACGGGGCGCCACGAGCGTCGATACCGCCTCCCCGAACACGCTGATTGTTTACGGCTATTTTTCGCCTCAGGACTCGACGATCAAGAAGATCCGGTATTTCATTTCCGGCACCAATCTCAACATTGGCGTTACGCCGCCATCCGGTACGGCACCGAACTATACCTACAACTCCGCCAGCGAAGTCATCACGACGACCCGGGTCGACCTAGTCATGGGGAGTAAATCGCTCTTCACCTACTATGATGATGCCGGCAACCTTCTATCAACCAGTTTCTTACCCAGCCAAGTCAAAAACATTGGCATTTATCTCGCCGCCAACCCCAGTGCCAAGCAGGTACCGGTACCCATATCGCTCTCGACACGCGTAACATTACGGAATTTAAAGACGAACTTATGAAACTGCTTCAACGACAATCCGGCTATATCATGCTGACCGCGCTGGTTATAGGGCTTGTGCTCTCGATGCTCGGAACGATCGGCGTACAGGTACTCCTAAACAACTCCCGTTTTGCCAAGTTCGAGGAACGCCAAGCGAAAGCTCTGGATGTTGCCGAGGCGGGTATCAACTATTACCTCTGGCACCTATCGCACAATCCAACCGACTACAAAGACGGTGGTACGACACCCACAACGGCCCCGTACGGGCCGTATACCCATAACTATTACGATATCGACGGAAATCTGGTTGGTACCTACTCGCTGACCATCACGCCACCGCCCAATGGCTCAACCATCACTACGGTGAAATCGGTCGGGAAGGTACCCAGCATGCCCGGTGCGCGCACGATCCTCGCTCAGATTGGGCAACCGTCTTTTGCCAACTATGCCCTGCTCACCAACACGGAGGTCTGGTTCGGCTCGACTGAAAGCTCCAGCGGCCCGGTTCAATCAAATGTCGGCGTACACTTCGACGGCACCAATAATGGCCCCGTCTATTCGGCCAGCGCCACTTACAAGCCGACTTCGACTTTCGGCGGTAACGGCACTACCAAGAATGGTGTCTGGGGTAATGGCGGACCGACCTCGCAGTGGCAATTTCCGGTCCCGGCGATCAGCTTCTCTCAGCTGACGGCCAACCTCTCAAATCTGCAGACTCAAGCGAGTCTCGGCGGCCTAACTCTGCCAACCTCATCCGGCCTGGGCTATTACTTGCTCCTCAAGCCCGACAATACGATTGACGTCTACAAGGTGACGAACGAGACCAGCGGCGGTATTTCAAAGACCTTCCTCTACAATAAGACCGCTCCCGCCAACGGAATATTGTTTGTGAAAGACGACATCTGGATCGAAGGCACCAACTGGCCCGGCCGCATCACGATCGCATCGGCAATTCTGCCCAGCAATTCCGGCACCAACACCTCCATCAAGATTGTGGGGAACCTCACCTATAAGGCCAAAGACGGCAGCGATGCTATCGGACTCATTGCGCAAAAAAACATTCAGGTCGCCGACTATGCCCCCTCCACCATCGAGATAAACGGTGCTCTGCTGGCTCAAGGCGGTCAGGTTTTCGTGAACTCATCCGCCCCCGTTAAGACTAGGCTGACCTTCTACGGCGCCATCGCCAGCTACAGCACATGGACCTGGTCGTGGGTCAACAGCTGGGGCCAAATAGTTGCCGGGTACGCCGCGGATGCGACCAATTTCGATTCAAACCTGATCTATGCACCGCCGCCGCAGTATCCGACGACCGGCAATTACTCAATTTTGAACTGGAGAGAACAACTTTACAGCCCGTAAAGTGGTACAATATCTAAAATGGCTATGGTTATATGAAAGCTAAGACACGAGTACCCCTGATCTACCGCGATCGACCCATCTTTGGGTTTGATTTAGGTACTCGGACCGCCAAGCTGGTGCAAATTAAACCGGTGGGTAAAACTTCACGCGTAGTCGGATACGGCTATGCCAACTTCCCCGGCGAGGCAATCGTAGAAGGCATCGTGGTTGACCCGCAGGAAATCGCCAAGGCGCTCAAACCGCTCCTCGACAAAATGTCCTTCGGCGAAATATCGTCGACGCGCGTAGCAGCCTCCATCCCGGTGGCCAAGGTCTTTACCCGCATCTTGGAACTGCCACCCATGAATATGACCGATCTCGGAGCCGCGGTTCGCTTGGAAGCCGAGCAGTACATCCCGGTCCCCTTGCCCGACCTCTACATCGACTACGAGATCGTCGATACCACGCCGGACCACCTCGACGTCCTTATGGTTGCCGCTCCGCGCGCAATCGTCGACTCCTACCTGAAACTATTTGATCTAATGAACTTGGAAGTCGCATTTATCGAATCAAGTCTGTCGGCGGTAACGCGGGCCATTATCGCCACCGGCAATATCAATAAGACGACCCTAGTCGCGGATATCGGCTCTGAATCAATCGATATCACGGTCTTCGACAAAGCGATCCGCCTCACCGACACGATCCCGGTCGGCGGCGACCACCTGACCACCCAGCTGGTAGCCGAGCTGGCCATTACCCGCGAACAGGCCAACGAGATCAAGTTCAAGTTTGGCTTAGGGCCATCCGGCCTCCAGCCCAAGATCCAGTCGGCGCTCAGAAAACCGCTGGCAACAATTACGGGCGAGATGAAGCGCGTCACCAAGTACTATCAGGACCGCAGCCACGATAAACGCCCGATCGATTCAATCATTATCGGCGGCGGCAGCGCCAGCATGCCCGGCCTGGTGGAGTACCTGACGGCCGAGATCGGCCTGCCGATAGTCATCGCCGACCCTTGGGCGGGACTCGAACTCCACCACATCCAGAGCATTTCCAAATTTGACGCGCCGATGTTTACCACCGCCATCGGCTTGGCTCGGCTTGAGGGCAAAATATGATAAATCTCCTGCCAACCGATCTCAAAGAGCAGATTCATTATGCCAAGCTCAATCGACTAACCCTCCGATACCTAGGGCTTGTCGTCTTAGTCATAACGGTTCTCGGGATTATCTTCGCCGGGGCGCTCTTCTATCTCGATCTGCAGACTAACCAGATAGCCAAGGACGTCGCATCGAAACAGGCCGCCATCGCCGCCACAGCCGGCTTCCAGAAGCAGGCCAAGGACGCGAGCGACCGTCTGGCGGCCATTAAGTCAATTCAGGCCTCCCAGACACGTTTCTCGGTTCTCCTCGACGATCTGGCCAAGGTGCTGCCCACCGGCGTCTCGATGGACGCGATCGTGCTGACCGGCAACGACAAGACACCCGTCAAGCTAAGCGTAACCGGCAATAGCTACGACTCAATCCTAGCCTTCCGCGAATCACTCGTGACCTCGCCGCGCATCAGCGGCGCCGACCTCGAAAATATTACGCAATCGGGCAGCAACTTCACCGCCTCGGTCGTAATCGGCTTCAAACCGGGGGAAGCGCGATGAGCCCCAAGCGCTTCTTCTTCATCCTCTTAGGCGTCATACTCGGGCTGGTACTGCTCGGCGGCGGCGGCTACTACCTCGGTTACTCCAAAATCCATGCCACGAGCGCCAACTATTCCCAGCAGCTGGCCAACCAGGCCGCAACCGAAGATCAGCTGACGGCCATTACCCGTCTGCGATTTACTTATACCCGCGATATTAAGCCAATTCTTCCCCTCATCGACCAGGCGCTGCCGCGAACCAAAAACCAGACCGAAATCCTGTCCCAGCTGCAAACCATCGCCGGCGACTCCGGACTGGTCCTGACCGGCGTAAGCTTCCCGAATGCCCAGGGGTTGCCCAACAACGTTTCGCAGACGATTCCGAGCGGCTTGGTTCTGGCCCTCCCGATCAACTTCCAACTCAACGGCTCCTACGCTCAACTTCAGTCGTTCTTGACCCGCGCGGAAAACCTCAGCCGTTTTACCAACGTTACCACCCTGGCCGTAACGAGGCCCGATAAGACTAAGCCAATTACCTATTCGATGACATTAAACGCTTATATAATGCCATGAAACTCGATTTAAACTTCAACTACAAGCAGATCCTGGTCTATCTCCGCCTCGCCGAGCCGTACTTGGTCGGGGCAGCGCTCATCGGCGTCTTTGGCTATACCGCCTTTTTCGTCAATGCCGCGCTCAACGTCAAGCCGGCCGCTACGGCGACGATCGCGCCCGGTGTCAAAATATCGTTCGATAAGACGACCGTGGAGTCGGTCAAGAATATCAATGTCGTATCAGGGCAGGTTCCCATGGTCAACATCGGTAAAAGCGACCCGTTCGGCCGCTAGTTCTTCGGCCGCTTCCAGCTCGCGGTATCCTGACGCCAACCGCCAATTTTGTCGACTTTTGAGTTCATATACTGCTCTTCCAACTCTCGCAGAAGCCTAGCGGCTTCGCGCTTAAAGCCGTTGGCATCGGCAATCAGCCCGGATAATTCAGATTTCGGAATACGCACCGAGCCCTTCATCATATGACCTCCGGCTTCGTAATTCCCAGATGGGAATAGGCACGGGCGGTAACCTTACGACCCCGGGATGTCCGTTCGAGCAGCCCGATCTGCATCAGGTAAGGTTCGTAGACATCCTCGATGGTTTGCCGTTCCTCGCCGCAGATGGCGGCCAGCGTCTCGACTCCCACCGGCCCGCCGGCATAATGCTCGATAATTGCCGTAAGCAACATCCGATCGGAACTATCGAGCCCGAGCTCATCGATTTCGAGCAGATGAAGGGCGGCACGGGCGTCTTTGCGAGTAATGCCGTCGACGTTATGCACCTGCGCATAGTCACGTACGCGCTTAAGGAGCCGGTTGGCAATACGCGGCGTCAGCCGGGCCCGCAGCGAAATCTCATCGGCGGCGTCAGCATCAAGGGAAATATTTAAGATTCCGGCGGCCCGCTGGATAATTAAGTGCATCTCGGCCGGCGAGTAGTACTCAAGCCGGTGGACATGGCCAAACCGATCGCGGAGGGGGGCTGACAGCGCACCCACGCGGGTAGTGGCGCCAATAATCGTAAATTGCGGCAAATCAAGGCGAATACTCTTGGCGCTGGGGCCTTTGCCGAGCATCACATCGAGACCGAAGTCTTCCATGGCCGGATAGAGCACCTCCTCTACCGTCTTGGGCAGCCGGTGAATTTCGTCCACAAATAAGACGTCGCCATCGCTCAGATTAGTGAGTAGGGAAGCCAAGTCCCCCGCCCGCTCGATGGCCGGCCCGCTGGTGATCTTGAAGTTGGTACCCAGCTCGGCGGCGATGACGCCGGCCATGGTGGTCTTACCGAGTCCGGGCGGGCCATAGAGCAGAATGTGGTCCACGGACTCGTTGCGCGCCTTAGCGGCCTCGATGGCGAGCTGGAGATTCTTCTTGAGCAGCGGCTGGCCCACGTAAGACTCGAAAGTCTTCGGGCGCAGCGTCTCAAAGACCCTCTCCTCGGCTACAGCATCCGGGGTTTCGACCTGTTCGGCATTAACGATACGCTCAATCATGTGACCATTGTACCATTTGTATATGGTGCCGGCGCCTTATGGTAACCGGCTATATTACATCGTCCGGCGTAAGCTTATTCAGTATTTGATCTAATGCCGCATAATCGGATTCAGTAAATCTCGTAAGTCCAAGTTGTGCCTCATCCGAAACCTGTTTCGCAGCGCGAATTATCATCTCTTCGTTAGTCATATTTGCTGGGCGGGCAGGCATTACGGGCTTCCGGTCTGCATCGTACTCTCTGGTCCGAACCTTATGGGAAGCGTAGCCCGTTTTTGAATCGAAGGCATAGGTATGATCTTCAAAAATATAATGTCCTAACGGATGCTCAATATCGAGTTGCTTGCGCACCGTAATTTTCGTCTCATCCTCTCGATCATCCCCGGTATATCCGGGTTCAGGAATATCAATCAAAATCCGGTACATATCGTTTCGGTATCCGGTCGTCCATACATGGAGTGGCTCGGATTCTCCTACGGTTGCGGCAATGTCCTCGGGGTGGATCATTAATTCGGCTGCATGCTGCTCGAGCAGCCGCATATGGTCGGTGGAAATTTCGGGATTTAATCCTAGTTCGGGATTACCCGGCCCGGTTTCGCTCATTTCGGCACTCCTTTTAACGCTGCTTTAATACGTGCCTGATCATCGGTAATGTCGTCCGGAATTTGCGACACGGCATTGGTGGCTTGGGCCGGCGTATAACCGAGAGCTACGAGCGCTTGGTAGGTGCTGTCGCTCACCGGAGCGAGACCGGCAGTGCCCTCCTCCACCTTGCCGCGCAGATCCAGAATTACCCGTTGAGCCGTTTTGGGGCCAACGCCGCTCACGCCCTTCAGTAGATCGGGGTCGCCCGACGCGATGGCCTGGCGCAACCGCGACTCGCCCGCCGAACTCAAGATTCCCATGGCTACTTTGGGGCCAACGCCGTTCACGCCGAGAAGCTGCGCAAAGAGCTGCTTGGCGCTCAGCTCAGTGAAGCCAAATAGGTTGTAGGCGTCTTCGCGGATCTGCTCGTAAATGTAGAAACGCAGCGTAGAACCGACCTTGGTGTTGCCCCAATCGTCCACCGTGACAATGAGCTCGTATCCGACACCGCCCGCTTCCAGAACGAGGCTATCGGGCAACTTTTCGGTAATCTCTCCGCGCATGGTGGCTATCATGTAACTTATTGTATCAGGTTGCGCGGCATACTCGTATTTAGCCTCAACCTAGCACAACTTACGCCCATAAGTTAAAATAGCTCTAGAGCGTCCGCCTGTTAAAACCTAAGCGGAAGGAAACAAAGACGATGAATATCTTAATGATCGCGGGCGAAGTGGCCCCATATGCCAAGACCGGAGGCCTCGGAGAGGTCATGGCCGCGTTACCGAAGGCGGTTCACCGCCTCGGTCACGACGTGCGCGTCTACATGCCGCTCTATGGCAGCATTGACCGTCAGCAGTTCGCATTCGTACCGATCGGTCAGACCTCCACGCTCACAATCGACAACGAGCCGTCCCCCATCAACTTCTTTGCTTCAATCTTAAGCCAAGAGGTTCCAATCTATTTCTTTGGCTCCGATACCTACTTCCCGAGCGACCGAAAGATTTATGACGGCGAGCACGGCAACTTCCCCTATTATGCCTTCTGCGTTAGTGTCTTCAACTTACTACAAACCCTTGATTGGATCCCCGACGTCATCCACTGCCACGACTGGCACGCAGGACTAGTCTCGAACCTCATCAAAAGCCTTCCCGATACTTCGCCCTACAAAAAGATAGCGACGGTTCAAACCATTCACAACTCAGCCTTCGTGGCAATTGCCGACCAGTGGAACATACCCCGGGAGCTTCAGGACGATGCCGAGGGCGACGTACCGACCAATATCGAGAAGGCCAATTACCTCAACTTCCTCAAACGCGGTCTCAAGAACGCCGACATCGTTACTACGGTGAGCGAGCAGTACGCCAAAGAGCTGCTGGTGCCAGAAACGAGCCACGGGCTCTACGACATTCTCCATCCTCGGCACCGAACGTTTTATGGCATTCGCAACGGCGTCGATTATTCGGTTTGGAATCCTCTTTACGACCACTACCTGCCGGTAAACTACGACATCGACATCATGCACCGCAAATACGACAACAAGCGGGCCCTCCAGCACCGTCTCGGCCTACCCATCGACGAGACCATTCCGATTCTCGGTATGAATTCGCGTATTACTGAGCAGAAAGGCTTCAGCCTAGTCTTCGAGATTTTCGACAAGCTCATGAAGAAGGGTGTCCAAGTGGTGGTCGTAGGTACCGGTCAGGGTTCATACGTGCGCTTCCTCGACGAGAAGATGAAGCAGTATCCGGAACAAGTGGCCTACCGGCCGTACTCCGAAGAACTAGGCTCACTCGTCTACGCCGGCTCCGATATCTTCATGATGCCGTCGCTCTTTGAGCCGTCAGGTTTAGGACAGCTCATAAGCCTCCGTTACGGCACCATACCTGTCGTTCGGCGCACCGGCGGGCTGGCCGACACTATTACCGACTACAATTCGCACAACCGGACCGGAAACGGTTTTGTCTTCGATGATTACACCGGCCCGGCCCTCAAGGAAGCCATCAACCGAGCGCTCGATCTCTGGCAGTCTAAGGAGCAATGGTGGTCGCTGATGCTTCACGCCATGGCGTTGTCGTACTCGTGGGAGATTCCGGCCAAGAAGTACGCCCGTATCTATCGCGCCGCCATCAAAGAGCACCGCGGCGAAGAATGGCACATCCCTAAGAAATGGTAGCCGTACACTATGCCAGCTTAGCGCGTAAATACTTCGGCGGGGTCACGCATGTCCATACCGTCCTCTCGAACCACAGCGGCCACCACGAAAGCAACCTAACTGTCGATCGTATCGTCGATACGCTGGGGGAGCATAACTTGGCCGGCGAGCAAGACTCGCCTTTCCAGTACGTGATGCTCAATGAGCATCCGTCCGACCCCACCAAGCCGCATCTCCTAGGGCGTCTCAGTCTGCGCGGGAGACGTCTCCTCAAGCAACGCCGACGTCCGGTAGTAGGACGGGTACCGATACTCTACGGTCTAGAAGTCAGCCTCCTGCCGAGTGGCCGTACCGACCTGACGCCGCGGCTAGCCGACCGCTGCCCGCTGGTGATTGCTTCACGGCATGGTCTGCCTGAATCCATCGAACGCGACGGCGAGGCCATCACGGAGCTTTTCATGGCTGCCTGCCACAATCCGGCCGTCGATGTCATCGGCCACCCGCCGCGCTATATCGAGGACATGCTCGATGTTAATTGGACGCGAATCTTCAAGCACGCTGTTCGCACGGGCACCGCCATTGAAGTGAATCTCAACACCTTCCCGACACCCGATTCTCACCCAGTCCAAAAAGCGTTTTGGGATCAATGGCTCAGGCAGTTGGCCGACCATGACGTAGATATATTTATCGGCACGGACTTCCATAACCAACTGCAGCTAGACTCATTTATCTCACAATGGCGTCAACTCGACGAGCATGAAGGCCAGCACGACAACCACCTGGCCGACTTCATTAAGGCTCTTAAGACCGCGCGAATCAATCCCGAACGCGTTGTGACTGCCGACTACGATGATTTCCTCGATTGGCTAAACCTCGACAAGTCACAGCGCGCATCATTACACTACACTAAGACGTAACCTCAAAGGACTCCCTACCATGTATTGGGCAAATTTTCTCCACATCTACCAGCCTCATGGCCAGCAACCCGACATCCTCGAGATGGTCGTCAAGCAATCATACCGCCCGCTAGTTGAGAATCTTCTCAAATACGACGGTGCCAGGATAACCCTAAACGTCAACGGCTCGCTCCTGGAGCTATTCGATAAATACGGTTACCACGACCTGATCGAAGGCTTGGCCGAAGCCGGGAAACAGGGTAAGGTGGAGTTTACCGGCTCGGCCAAATACCACGCGCTTCTGCCGTTTCTGTCCCGCGACGAGATACTGCGCCAAATCGATATCAACAACGAAACCAACCGTCATTATCTGGGCGATGCCTACGCCCCGAAGGGTATCTTTGTGCCCGAAATGGCCTTCACGCCCGAGATTGCTCCGGTACTCGAAGCGGCCGGCTTCAAGTGGGTAATCCTCGACGAGCTCTCGTACAACGGCAAAGTTGAGGCTGTCGACTTTACCAAGCTTTACGAGATTAATAACACCAAGCTCTTTGCCTTCTTCCGCGAACGCCGTACCTCAAACCTCATTATGAGTGCCGTAGTTCGCAGCCGTGAACAACTCGAAAAGGCGTTGGCCGACGATCTGAAGAGTAACCGTTACATGATTACCGCCATGGACGGTGAAACTTTCGGACACCACCGACCAGGTCTTGAGAATCTGCTTTTTGAGATCTTCGATACCCCGGAGCTCAACCTCGTCACAATCAGTGAACTTTTCGATCACTACAAGGCCGTCGAGATCATCGAACCGATCGGGTCAACCTGGGCCTCGAGTGAGCAGGACATTGCTCAGGGTATTCAGTTTATCTCTTGGCACGACCCCGAGAACCCGATTCATGCACTGCAATGGAAGCTACGCGACTTCACGGTTGAAGAGTTCTATAAACTCTCCAAAGACGACCCGGAATGGCCGAGGCTGCGAACCATGCTCGATAGCGCCTTGGCCTCCGATCAGTTCTTCTGGGCCTGCGCCAAACCCTGGTGGTCGATCGAAATGATCGAAGAAGGAGCGGTGCGGTTACTCGAAATTTTGCAGCACCTGCCGGGGATCGATCCTGTCCAGTATGCCCAAGGAGAACTCTACTACCACCAGATCCTCGCCACGGCCTTCGAATGGAAGCGCGAGGGCAAGCTCTTGCAAATTGAACGTGAACGCGATAGTATCCTACGGATCCCCTTCAAGGAACGTACGCTCGAAAAGGGCGGGGCCGAAGAGGGCGTTTACCATGCATTCATCGACATGATGAAGCACGAAGAGGAAGAGGCCGCCAAACGACGAGACTACGAAGCCGCCGTATTATGGCGGGACGCCGTCTACAAGATCGAGAATAAGTCCGATATTTATGATGCGATCCACGCTGTAGACCTGCTACGAACGAAGTTGCCCAACGACTACGTCGAAAACACCATCAAGAAATATAAAGCCGATTACTTGCGTATCCGAGGCGGACAGCCCGAGCAGCGCGGCGCCCAATAAGTCTCAAGGAAACCAAAACATGCCTCAAGTTACCGAAATATCCGACTACGTGCGCAATGTCCTCGCTGAAAACCACTTGGAACCGGTTCAACTCCTCCGCTACGGACCCCGCTTCGTCGGGCTGGTCGTGCGCCAGGGCATGAATGAAGGCTTCTTCAAGATGGTGCTGCCAATTGACGAGCGCCATCTCCTCGCTACCAGCGACTATATTTGGACCGAGTACGATGAAGGCCCGCGCCTTGAGACGAGGCTCATTAAAGAGGCTCTGTTTTTGCAGTACTTCGGCCATGAACTGCGTGATTACGGTTTTAAGCCCCACGTTATTGCCCTGTCCGAAACGTCGCCGGTTTGGTCGCTCCGGACGTTCATTAATGAGCGAACCATGTCGGCCTGGGACTCGGATTTCGTCTTCAGTCAGCGTTTCTTCGAAACGTTTACCCCTCGTCAGGCGATCGACTTCTTCGTACGCATCCATGACTTGTCAGAAAAAATCCCCGAAAATCTTACGGATCTAATCGCGGACTTCTCCTCGACCCTCTTGAATGAGCGCCGTTTTTCGGGCAGTGTTTCATCGGTACGGCACATGCCAAAGTTTGCCGAGCATGCTGAACGTCTCAAAGCGAAGTTTGAAGCCGCCAAGCCTCGTTATGCCGACTTCCGCCGCGTCATTACCCACCACGAACCGTACCCGCCTCATATCTTTGCCTCGAACGGACAGATGGGTCTCATCGACTGGGAAAACATTGGTTGGGGCCACCAACTTCAAGATCTGTCGGTTCTCTACATGCGTTGTGCCGCCCGCCCCGACTGGCAGGCAGAATATGTCGCCATCCTTGAAGAATACGGTTACTTTGAAGGTAACGGGCGTCTTTTCTGGGAAAGTGAGTTGCTCATCCAAGGACTGGCTAATTACCGCTACTTCACCGAAGGCGGCCCCATTGGATCGCCTGAGTACGACTCGAATGCCATCGCCTTCTTTGAATCGATGATCGATACGGTATTAACCAAGAGCGATTACTTTAGGGCATAGGCGATTTGGTCGATTGTCCCTATAATCAGATACATGAAACCAACAATCGCCTACTTTTCCGCCGAATTCTCCGTTGCCGATTCCCTGCCGATTTATGCCGGAGGTTTGGGAATTCTCGCGGGCGATATGGTGCTCGAGGCCGGCAATGAGGGCCGCGATTTCCATGCCTTTGGCCTCGTCTACCACGAAGCTTTCACCCTGGGCGAATCGAGCGATACCCGTTCGATGGTCAATCGCCTACAAGACGAAGGCTTTAAGCTAGTAATGCACAAGGACGATCAGCCGGTGATCGTGCCGGTCGAGATCGGCAACCGCAGCGTCTACGTTCAGGCCTGGGAGAAGCAGTTTGGGAGCGCACGGCTAGTACTCTTCGATTCACTTGTGCCGGGCAACGCCGAGTCCGACCAACGTTTTACGAACCGACTATATGACTCTACTCCCGGCGTTATGCTCCACCAGCAACTCGTTCTGGCCTTTGCCGCGGTGAAACTTATGGACCAGCTTGAAATTGAGCCCGATGTCTATCACCTCAATGAAGGGCATATGGCCTTCGTGGGCATCGCCGTGGCCGTGCGACACCAGCGGCTCAACCCAGAGCTTACGTTAGCTCAAGCAATTACTGCGATTCGACCAAAAATTGTAGCTACCAAGCATACCATCCTAGCGGGTGCGGGACTTACCCTCGATCGTGAAAATCTCAATGTCGAACTTGGATCGGTCCTGTCTCAGTCCAAAGGCACTATCGACGATCTTATGGCTCTCGGCGGCAAGCCGGACGGCTTCTTTTCGACCACCAAACTGCTCGTTTCCATCGCCAACCGTCAAAGCGGTGTATCGGAGATCCATGTCCGCGAGGAAAAAACAGCCCACCCGCAAAGTAAGCTCATGGCGATTACCAACGGCGTCTTCGCACCGCGCTGGCGAGCCGCCAACCTCGATCCGTCACAGCTGGATCTGGCGCCAGAAAAATTACGCAACCTGCATGACATGAACCGCCAAACACTTCTGAACTATGTTGCGGAGCAGACCGGCACCAAGCTCGATTCAGACCGCCTGACCGTGGTCTGGGCGCGCCGTATGACCGCCTACAAGCGGCCTGAGTTTCTGATTTCGGACCTCGCCCGCCTGTCAGCCTTAATTCACCACAAAACGAGGCCGGTGCAGTTTATAATAGCCGGCACTGCCAACCCAGCCGACGCCGTTGGTATGGACCTCATCAGCCGAATCATTTCCGCGTCGAATAACAGTGTTTTAAAGACCGGATTGGCCTACGTTCCGCATTATAATCCAATGGCCGCCCGCATTCTGGTCCAGGGCGCTGATGTCTGGCTCAATACTCCAATTCGTGGCATGGAAGCTTGCGGTACGAGCGGCATGAAGGCCAGTCTTAACGGCGCTGTACAATTGAGTACTTCGGACGGTTGGGTCGACGAAATCAACCTAAGATCGATCGGCTGGGAACTGGAGGAGAAAGCCGTTCCGGCCGACCTTTACGATGCCCTGGAGCATGAAATTGCTCCTTTGTTCTACGATAATTCCGATGGCTGGACCGAGAAAATGCGCGCCAATATTGAGCTCATCGAGCACCAATTTACAGCGAAGACGATGCTCAAAAACTACTTCGAAAAACTGTATACATAATTTGTTCAAGCATAAGCGTTATTGGGCATGATTAAGGGCCGGGTAGCGGTGCAATTTGCACCACCACCCGGCCCTATTGGCTATGCGGTTGAGGCCGCCAGCCTGCTTCGCCGCTTGGCGATATACTCCTCGACAGAGTGGTTGGAGATCTGCTTCTCGGTGATGCCCTCATCAATCAGCATCTGGAGATAACTCTCCAGCTGAGCGACAGTTGGCATCCAGTCCGCTTCGGGTTGGCCGGAAGGCCACATCCCATACTCATGGATGTCGAGCGAAACCACCACCGGGATGCCGGATCGTCCCATGGCGGCGTAGAATGCACGCTGGAATTCGGCCGCCTCGGCGGCTTCGGTCAGTTGTCCCTTGCGGATAAGCTTGTTGGGGCCGTAGTTGTGCCAGGCGTTAACGTTGGCCTCTGCCGCCTTGCCGTCGATCCGCAATCTGATGAAGATCTTCTCCCAGTCGATGCCATCCATACGCTCCATGTAGCGTTGCGGATGTCCGATCAGATCCACATACGGGTTCTGACCGATCGTGATTAGCCGCTCCTCCAGATAGGCGACCGTCTCAGGGACGGTTCCGTGGAACGAGGCGATGACGTAGTCGGCGTCGGCCAGAGTAGAGGCCGTTGCGCAGAGGGCACCATCCTGAAGGATGTTGTCCTCCAGACCGTCGTAGAGCATAACGTCATACAACGTCTGGCGCTCACTGCGCGCATAGACCGTTAAGGCCATGCCCAGCTCGCTATCCTCAGCCACCCGGCGGGGCATGCCGGGATCCGGGTTGCCGACGTGCGGCGTCAGGACGACGGAACGCAGACCGCGGTCAGCCGCGAATTTGGCAACCTCTGCTCGGGACTGCTTGCCGCTACAGCGACTCTCAGGGAAGCGCGACGCGTGGTGGACGTGAATCGCATTAGGAACGAGCTGCAGGATGTGGTCGGGCCAGCGGTCACCGGTCACTCGGCATCACGACCTTTCAGGTCGAATCGGAGGGTATAGATAGGTTGTCAAAACCGACGCTTATCGGATCGCAGAATTATAGCATGATCTATTGCATTTTACAAGATACTATGGCGTAGTATTCAATTCATGATCATACCTGCCTCCTGGAATCGTGATGGCCGGCACCAAGAAAATTGGTTCTGCTGCGTGGCCATACCAGCCTAACATTCGCATATTTGCCGGTTCGGGCAACATTTCGATCTCGAAGTAAGATCGAGATACAAGGTTCGGAAGCTTATTTTCCGGGCTCAGTCCGCGCTTATTTTTTCGTGATGTCGTAAACGGGTTGGTTGGCATGCGTTATGGCAATGCCCAGGGCATCGGCCGCATCGTCGGGGCGTGGTATTTCAGTTAACCCCAGGAGTACCCGTACCATCTCCTGTATCTGCGGCTTCTTGGCGCCGCCATAGCCCGTCACAGCCTGTTTGATCTGCATAGGGGTATATTCGGCGGGATTTAGTCCGGCTTCGGCCAGAGTGAGCAGTATGACTCCCCTGGCTTGCCCTACGCTTATGGCCGTCGTCACGTTCGTCGCAAAATACAGTAGCTCCACAGCAGCTTGATCCGGCTTCGTATCGGCAATGATCTGTGTTAGCTCTCGGTGAATCGTAATGAGCCGCTCCGGCATCGGAGTATTCGGGGTGGTAGTAATAACACCGGCATCAACTAGCTTATACTTACCATTTATATGGTCAATCACACCGAATCCGGTCGTGGCGGTGCCGGGATCGACACCGAGTATACGCACTAAGCTAGACTTTCGAGAATTTCAGGAGCGATATCGAAATTGGTATAGGTATTGGTTACGTCATCCAGCTCGTCGAGGGCATCCATAAGCTTCATGATCTTGCCGGCCGTAGCGGCATCGGCCACCACCACATGAGTATTTGGCTCAAAGCTGAGCTCGGCCTTCTGCACCTCGTAACCTGTCTCGGTAAGACTTTTGCGGACCTTGTCGAGCTCGTCATGCTTCGTATAGACGATGAGCTGGCTCTCGCTCTCCTCGACATCATCGGCGCCGGCCTCGATAGCAGCCATGGTAGCGGCATCGAGATCTTTGGCGTCGATAACGATCAATCCCTTTTGATCGAACTGATAGGCTACGGAGTTGGTCGTTCCCAAACTGCCACCATGCTTGCTAAAGGCAGCCCGCACATCGCTGGCGGTACGATTACGGTTATCCGTCGCCGTCTCCACGATCACGGCTACCCCGCCGGGTCCGTAGCCTTCATAAGTAACTTCTTCGAAAATCGTTCCGTCGCCCTGACCGGAACCGCGTTTGACGGCTCGTTCGATGTTGTTGTTGGGCACGCCGGACTTACGTGCGAGATCAATTGCCAGCCGCAGCTTGAAGTTCGTGGTGGGATCGGCGCCGCTGCGGGCCGCCACCGAGATAAGGTTGGCAAACTTTGTAAATGACGCGCCACGCCGCGCATCTTTGATGCCCTTCTGATGCTTGATTGATGCCCATTTTGAGTGTCCCGACATAGAGTGCCTCGAGTCAATTACTTAAGTCTTATCTGTAATTATAACAAAAAGAGCGCCCCGAACGAAAAGTTCAGGGCGATACAGTGGCCTTTAGGCTTGGGTGGCGCCCACGGTGGAAGCGAATCCAAATACGCATTTCGTCTTCAAGCCTCTTCCGCTCCGACCGGCTGTAATTCTCGAGTTGGGCAAGGTGCTCGGCCCTGTTGGCGCTGTCGACTGCTTCGTTGTTGGTAAAGGCGGGCCAGGCAGGCACTGGCTTTCGGGGTGAGTGAAAATTTGGCAGCGGCTGAATTTTACCGCCAAAATCACCAATCCTTCCAATTCCATACAGCACGTATTTCAGTCCGGGTGACAGTTCAATCCACATATCTAACCCCGTTTCGACTGGAGGCAAGATCAGACTGTAGTTATAGCAGACCGCACGGGCTCGAGCAAATGATCATTTAAGACGATTGCCCCGGCACGCTTGTTCCGGCGTGTCATAGCAATCAAGCCCGCCAATATCAAAACGTACATTCCGACCATGGTCTGGGCGTCGATCGAGAGCGGGCGCGAAGCCCACGGCATCCGAGCAAGCCAGTCCACGAGAGCCAATATAAAGCCCAGAACCAGCTGGGCCGGCCAGGCGAACCACCCGCAGAATGCGGGAATAAACATCCCGGCCAGACCCGCTGCGAAGCTCACCAGCATCGCCAACGGCACCAGCGGCAGAACCAGCAGATTGGAGAGCGGCGAGACGATCGAGAATTGACCGAAAATGAAGAGTATCAAAGGGACCGTCATAATCTGAGCGGCAAATGACTCAATGAACAATTTGACCAGAATCGGCTTGGGATTACCGAGCCGCGCCTCAACGGCGGGAGCCAATACCATAATGCCGAAGAAGGCCAAAAATGACAGCAGCCAACCCAGATCGGTCAGGTAGCCGGGGTTGAGGAGCGCCGTTACGGCGCCCGCGACCAAAATTAAGGCCACCGCCTCAAATCTGCGGCCGTAATAGTTCGCGAACAACGCCAGAACGGCGACCACGCTCGCGCGCACAATGCTCGCACTAGCACCGGCCACGACGAGGAAACCGAAGATGAGCCAAAGCGATGACATAAGCGCGATTCCGCGGCCAAGGCGTTCGAGCAGACGCTGGGCGGCCACGATGAGAATGGTGAGGTTATAGCCGGAGACGGCCACCAAGTGGCTTAAGCCGACGAGCGTGAGCTGTGTCTGCAGATCCTTCGGAATCAACGCCCTGACGCCGACGAGCAAACCGAGGCCAAACGATGCCAACGGCTCAGGCAGCGCAGTCTTCATGCCGGCAAAGAAGCTCTGGCGCCGAAGTTCAAGCCATGATTGGTCGGCCGCGATTACCGTCAGCTTCGGGTAGCCCAATTCAGCCGCCGCCGTACCGTAGCCGGGCTTCAAGGTGCCGCTCACCGCCATTAGAAAGCCCCGTTGAACGCGAACCGGATAACTAAATATAGTTATTTCGCCCGGAATATGCCGACCCTCCGCGTCACGGAGTTCCCCAAGCTTAAAGGACGTATATTTGGCGTTGCCGCCGGACGGATCGTCGGTAATTATCCCCTGCCAAGCAACTTTTTGGCCGATATAATGCTGGAGATCATATTGTTGCGCCATGTAAGCATCATGGCGCAACAGACCGATCGCCGCCCCGAGTACCGCCAACCCGATCACAAGAAACCTGGAGCGCCAGGAGAGTACCGCGAGCACTAGGATTGGAAGCAAGAACCAAGTACTCATCGACACGCCGAAATCGGCCAGTGCCAAGCCGGCGATTATCGAACCGAAAAAACTGGATATAAGGGTGGTTCGACGCAAAACGAGGGCATTCTACCCTCGTTAATAATTGAAGCCTAGTGTAACACAGGCGAGTCCTGTTCGTTAGCGGCAAATGTATTTGGTTTACCGCCACTGGCAATTACTCGCCGAAAATCCTACCCCAAGTCAATAAAGTCTCCCGTAGATATCTAAGCCGATTATTACGCTTGAATAGGTCGGGGCAACGGCATACAGTTAGTGGTAATGGTTCTCAAGCTTCCCACACTTACCAAGTCGGCTTATACGCTCAATCCGGAGAGTCTCGGCACCGCTACGGCACACATCGCCGAACAGTGGAAGGTTTTGCATAAATACACACCGCACGATACCGGAACCTTAATCGGCCTTCCCTACCCGTATATCGTACCTGCAGCCGACGGATTAAATTTTACCTTCAAAGAGCAGTACTATTGGGACAGTTACTTTACGGCCGTCGGATACCGGTCCGATGATGAACAGGCTATGGTCGAGGGGATGCTCGAAAACCTGCTGGTTTTGCTGCAACGCTTCGGTATGATCCCGAATGCCAGCCGGATGTACTTTACGAGCCGCTCGCAGCCGCCGATTCTGACCAGCTACATTTTCTACGTATACGACCGGTACGGTAAATCCAAACAATGGATTAAAAGTCATATCAAACAAGCCGAGCAGGAGTACCGTGAAGTTTGGATGAGTGCTGTCCACCCTCACTGGCACAACATCGACGGCCTAAACCGTTACTACGACATCAATGCGCTGCACGACTTGGCCGAAGCAGAAAGCGGATGGGATATGACGCCGCGTTTTGAACGAAAATGCCTCGACTACTACGCCATCGACCTAAACTCGCTGCTGTACAAGTACGAAACTGATTTTGCGAGGGCGTCCAAAATACTGGGCGATGAGCAGGGTTCCAGCAAATGGATACGGGCTGCGGAGGAACGCAAAAAACGTGTCGATGAGCTGATGTGGAGCCGAACTAAAGGCATGTATTTTGATTATAATTTTGCCAAAGGTGAACGCGGCACTACGTGGTCGCTAGCCGCCTACTATGCGTTGTGGTCCGGCATGGCGAGTCCCGAGCAAGCCGCCGCACTGGTGAAAAACCTAAGCAAGTTTCAGCAGCCCGGCGGACTCAGTACCACTACCCGGCCAATTATCGACATGAGCATTTTTGGTTCGGTAAAGACTCAATGGGGGTTCCCGAACGGCTGGGCGCCGCTGCATTACATTGTAACGGAGGGGCTTGAGCGCTACGGTTACCGCGATAAGGCTCAATCCGTAGCACTCAAATGGCTGGCCACCAACGTGCGCTGGTATGAAAAGCACGGGGTATTTTTGGAAAAGTATAATGTGGTAAATGTCGAAAAACGGCCGCTGGAAGGCGTATATCCGAGTCAAACCGGCTTCGGTTGGACTAATGCAGTGTTTACGGTTTTTGCAGAAAAATACGCAAGGATCGAATAAGGGGCTGGGGGCGACGTAGCGTAGGGGCATCGTAAAAGCTACTGCAACTGAAGTAATATCAGCTCAATGCTCGATATATTCCGTTTTGTTTTGATACGGATTATAGATACTAACTATTTTTCTGCCACCCGTTTTGCTTAACTCTTTGGCTACGCTGATTGCCTCGTTCTTTCTGTACCTAAACATATTTATGTCTATGTAGACTTTATTTGTACTGGGATTAACCCACGTACCAAACACCGTATCCTTTTCAAGTACGCGGTATTGGTTGTTGTAGATGAACCTAAAGAGGGATTGCGTTAAGGCTGCTTCGCTAACAATTTCGGTGAGGTCAGGATATTTGGGAAAGTACCAATAATCCTCAGGCTCTACGAAAGAGAGTGTCCTAAAATCATAGGTCGCCCCTCCATCATTAGCGGTTTTGGCAACTATCTCAGGAATAATCTTTTGAACTAGCTTCAAGTCCATAAGAACATAATAACAAAAACGACCCAGAGGTCGTTTTTGGATAAGGACTGGAGGGCCCACTGGGACTCGAACCCAGGACACGTTGCTTAAAAGGCAACTGCTCTAACCAACTGAGCTATGGGCCCATAATCCGTTGAGTTGAACCGCCCTATCATAGCGGATTTCGGCCGCAGGGACAATCCTCATGGCTTCTTGTATAATCCTGCTACGGCGTACATCTACCCTAGGAGGTACCGTGGCAACCGATCCGAAACAACTGTTCGGTCGAGTGGCTACGCTCCTGCGGGCCGCCGACACGATGGCAGCGGAGATCGTCAGCCGCCAATTAATCGAAGCCTTCGTCCGTAATCTCGAACCCGACACGCCGTTGGCCCTTGCGGCCGCTGCCTATCTTTCGGCGACCGGCCTTCGGGAGAGGCTGGTAACTGCTGAAGCCATGGCCGACGAAGTAGAGAGTTTAGTCGACCAATGCTTCAGCGGGTATTACTACCTTGATGCTCGAAGCGGTCCGGCCGATGCCCTGCTCGACTACCGCAATCCGAGCGGCCGTAAATGCGGCAACTGCGGACGTCCCGAGGCGCACTTCTGGTTCAACGGTCAGGAGATCTGTACCAAGTGCTTCATCGATCACCTGCCCGACTAGGGGTTGGCTCTGCCAACCCCTTAATCTTACCTAGTGCTTCTTCTGTTTTTCCTTCAGCAGACCAAGGAGGAAGGCTACCACCGGCAAGAGGCCGAGCAGCCACAAATGATAGGTCTGCAGAATCATGGCTATGAACGAATCACCATCAATCGTAGAGAGCTGACTGGTCGGCAATAATCTTAAGGCGCTCGAGATAATCAGAGCAGCCGTCAGGATCCCGACGATAATATTGGCGATCGCTGCGCCCTTGTCGCTGTGGCCGCGGCCATGGTGCTGCCGCGCGAAACCAAAGATAAGGATTGGTAGACCAAGCAAAACTAAGCTCACTTGGTCAAGGGTCAAAAACCCAACCAACGGCGCAACGATCGAACTGAACTGCTCCGCCAACACAATGCCTACGTATACGCTCAGGATGAAGAGCCGCAGTCGATGCTTTCCGGCCACAAGTCCGTAGACCCCGCCCAGGACGAGAATAGTTATAATCAGTAAATTGGGGTCGAGTACAGGCAGTTGCATGGTACTTATGCTTACAGGCTAAGTATACTCGACTTACCCAAAACTCCCAATTACTCACTCTATGCCCAGCTGTCATTCCAGGCTTAATCCGGGATCTGATCTCATTGATCCTGAATCAAGTTAATACTAAAGGCAATTAACGCTTAAAAAAGCCTTTTTTTCCTGAGTCATGCTGAAATTCTTCCAACAGCTCGCGTTGACGGGCGCTGAGCTTGGTCGGCGTTTCGACAGTTACATGGACGATATGGTCGCCGCGGCTGCCGCTGCGCAAGATTGGTACACCGCGTCCGGAGAGTTTAAATGACTTGCCGCTTTGGGTTCCGGATGGAATTTTGAGCGTCACCGGACCGTCAACTGTCTCCACCGGTATCTCGGTTCCGAGCGCCGCCTCGGCCATCGAGATAGTCGCCTCACCGTGAACTGTACTGCCATCGCGCTCAAAGCGGCGGTCCTGCTTCACCCGAATTTGAAGATAGAGATCACCCTTGGTGCCGCCTCCCTTAGGCGCAGCCCCCTTGCCGGTAAGCCGCATAGTAGCACCATTATCGACCCCGGCTGGAATCTTAACCTCGATCTTCTTCTGCCGACGCATCACGCCCGAGCCGTGACAAACGGTACACGGCGTCTCGGGAGTCTTGCCGACGCCGCCGCAGGTCGGACAGGTAACCGTTTGTTGAATCCCGCCCAAGATTGTTTGCTGTACGCGTGTTACCTGACCGTGGCCGTTGCAGGTCGTACAGGTTTTGGCTTTTTTGTGCTCGTCACCGGTACCGGCGCAGTGTTCACAGGTGTCATCGAGACTGAGGTTAATCTCTTTCTCGGCCCCAAAGACTGCTTCCTTGAAATCGATAGTAATCGCCGTTTCCAGATCCCGTCCGCGAGGCGGGCCGCTCTGACGTTGACCTCCGCCATGGCCGCCCATAAATTGGTTCAAAATATCGCTAAAATCGAATCCGGCGCCGTTGAAGTCGAATCCCCCGCCGTACTGCTGGCCGGCTCCGCCGCCGCCAAACGGGCTGCCCTGGGGACCGGCGTGACCAAACTGATCGTAGGCGGCCTTTTTCTGGGGGTCTTTGAGAACCTCATAAGCCTCACCGAGTTCCTTGAATGGCGCGTCGTCACCGCCGTGCTTGTCCGGGTGATGCTGCATGGCCAACTTACGATATGCGCGCTTAATCTCCTCCGCCGTGGCGGATTTGCTGACTCCTAAAACTTCATAATAATCGCGCTTTGCCATATGTTTTCTAGATGTTATCACGGATGCTTCGACGAGCTCAGCATGACATCTTCATCATGCCGGGCTCAGTCGAGGAATCTATGGTTATTTCTTCTCGCCGCCTTCGTCCACTACTTCACCTTCCACGGGACCTTCTTCGGCGGGCTTGCCGTCGGCTTCGGTGGACTCGACTTCCTCGGGAGCACCCTCGGCGCCCGGCATGTCTTTGTAGAGCGCAGCTCCGACCTTTTGCATCTTCTCGGACAGGTCGGCTGAGTGCTTCTCGAGGTCGTCTTTGGACGCATCTTCTTTGGCCAGCAGTTCTTTGGCGGCGGCGATAGCTTCTTCGAGTGACTTCACGTCCTCGGCCTCGGCCTTCTCGCCAGCGTCCTTAATCGTCTTCTCGGCGGTATAAACCATGCCGTCCAGCTGGTTGCGCGACTCGACCATCTCCTTGCGAGCCTTGTCGGACTCGGCGTTGGCTTCGGCCTCCTGCTGCATGCGCTTGATCTCGTCGTCGCTGAGCGCACCGGAACCCTGAATGGTAATGTGCTGCTCCTTGCCGGTTCCCTTGTCGACAGCCTTGACGTTCACGATGCCGTTGGCGTCGATGTTGAAGGTAACTTCAACTTGCGGTACGCCGCGCGGTGCCGGTGCAATACCGTCGAGTATGAATCGCCCCAGGCTCTTGTTGTCCTGGGCAAATTCGCGCTCACCCTGAAGGACGTTGATCTCTACCTGGGTCTGAGAATCAGCGGCGGTACTGTAGACCTGACTCTTGCTGGTTGGAATGGTCGTGTTGCGCTCAATCATGCGTGTGGCCACGCCGCCCATCGTCTCAATCGAGAGTGACAGCGGGGTAACGTCGAGAAGCAGGATGTCCTTGACGTCGCCCGCAAGCACTCCGCCCTGAATCGCGGCACCGATCGCCACCACCTCGTCGGGGTTCACACCTTGGAGCGGCTTCTTGCCAAAAATCTTCTCAACCTTGGCCTGAACGGCCGGCATACGAGTCATCCCGCCCACGAGAACCACCTCGTTGATGTCGCTGGCGTTTAAGCCCGCATCCTTCAGGGCGGCTTCGCACGGGATAGCCGTCCGATCAATGAGGTCGCCCACAAGCTGCTCGAGCTTGGCACGGGTGAGTGTGTAGTTGAAGTGCTTAGGACCGTTCGCGTCGGCCGTAATGAAGGGCAGGTTGATCTCGCTCTCGTTGGTACTGCTGAGCTCGATCTTGGCCTTCTCGGCGGCTTCTTTGAGTCGCTGGACGGCGGCCTTGTCGTTCGACAGGTCTGTCCCCTCCTGCTTGCGGTACTCGTCAACTAGGTGGTTCATGATCACGAGGTCGAAGTCGTCACCGCCGAGGTGGGTATCACCGTTGGTGCTGCGTACTTCGAACACTCCGTCGCCCAGCTCGAGGACCGAAACGTCGAACGTTCCGCCGCCGAGGTCGTAAACGACGATCTTCTCTTCCTTCTTCTTTTCCAATCCGTAGGCCAGGGCGGCCGCCGTCGGCTCGTTAATTATTCGCTTAACCTCAAGCCCGGCGATCTTACCGGCATCCTTGGTCGCCTGGCGCTGAGAGTCGTTGAAGTAGGCCGGTACCGTAATGACGGCTTCGCTGACCGGCTGACCCAGGAAGGCCTCAGCATCGGCTTTAAGTTTGCTCAAGATCATGGCTGATACCTCTTCGGGGGTATAGTCCTTGTCGCCCATCTTAACCTTGACGGCCTCGCCGCTCTTTAAGATCGCGTATGACAAGAGCTTGATATCGCGCTGCACCTCGGTATCTTCGAACTTACGGCCAATGAGGCGCTTTACGCTGTAAATCGTATTGTCCGGGTTAATGACGGCCTGGCGTTTGGCTACCTGGCCCACCAAACGCTCACCGGTCTTAGATGTGGCGACTATCGACGGGGTGGTGCGGTTACCTTCGGCGTTGGCAATAATCGTCGGCTGACCGCCCTCCATGACCGCCATGGCTGAGTTGGTTGTGCCTAAGTCGATTCCAATAATTTTACCCATTTAAATTTCTCCTTCATTCGTGTCAATTATTTGTTCAATATCGTCGGTCTCAGCCTCAGTTTCGGTCTTAGGCGGGCTCTCGGATTTGACCTCGTCACTGCGCCCAACCTTCACCATCGCATGTCTGATAATAGCTTCTCCCATGCGATATCCGGGCTGGAGCTCCTCCACGACCACCTCATGTTGGCCGTCGCCGTCGGCCATCATAACCGCGTCGTGCAGGCGGGGATCGAACGCGTGGCCGCGGCTCTCGAAGCGCTCAACATTGAGAGTTTTCAGCGCTTGATCAAACTGGGCTCGTATACTATCGATTGAAGCGGCCCATTTGGAATCAACCGACTTGGGACGGTGAGCCTGCTCGTTGTCGAAACTGTCGCGGACGTTCAAAAATTCGCGAACGACGCGGTTTTTGGCAAAGTCCAGCACTTCACCGCGCTCTTGTTCGGCGCGGCGTTTGTAGTTTACAAACTCAGCCTGAACTCGCTGTAAATCAGCCGTCAACTCAGCAATCCGATCATCGCCGCCGGAGACGTGTTGTTCGCTGTGGCTTTCCACGTGAATTTCGGTGTGACTCTCGTGCTTGTGGTCTTTCTTACTCATCTATCCTCCTTGGCCTTCCGCGTAACTAATTCAATGATTCCTGGAGCAAGCGCCCCGTATACTCGACCATACCGATCACCGAGCCGTAATCCTGACGGGTTGGACCGAGCACCCCGATGTAGCTTCGGTCACTGAAAGGGCTCTCGAACCGGCTGATAATGAGCGTCACCCCGCTGGCACGGCCGATCGGATTCTCGGCTCCGATATAGACGCTAAGCGGGTCATTGGGTGCTGCCTCGGCGAGCCACTCCTCGAGACTGTCGAGCAAACGCGCCACCTGATAGGCACTCTCGGCCTGCATAAACTCAGGCTGCTGGAAGAGGCTCGCCATGCCCGATAGGTACAGGTTGCCGCCAATGGTCGCCAGACCCAGATTGCGCGTCACGTTGGCCAGGCTCTCGACGGCGTTTTTGATCGCCCGGTCGGCTTCACCGGCACTCATTACGCGGCGGGTCAGGGCTTGAACCTGACGGCCTTGGGTCTGACTCGCGTCCAGCGCGTTGACGTAGGCCCGGTAACCGCGGTCGGTCGGCACGCGGCCGGCCGATATGTGGGGCTGCATAATGTAACCCTGGCGCTCAAGTTCGGCCATTTCGGCCCTAAGCGTGGCGCTGGAAGAGTCAAATTGGTCGCAAATAGCCATCGAGCCGACCGGCTCGGCAGTCTTGGCGTAGAGCTCGACTATAGCTCCCAATATTTCGCGTTGGCGCGGTGTCATTGGCGATCGCTTCCTCATAGTGCTAACAACCCTGATTATACAAAAATTAGCACTCACTAGTCAAGAGTGCTAAAAGTCGATAGATTAAGCCCTAACGTATTGCGGCCGCAACGGCCGGCACGACCCGCTCATCAAAAATTGATGGAATAATCTGCTCGGCCGTCGGCTCCGCTACCAGCGCCGCCAGAGCTTCGGCGGCACCGATCATCATCCGATCGGTAATGCGTCGGATGCCGTTATCGAGGGCTCCGCGGAAGATGCCCGGAAAGACGAGGGCGTTGTTGACCTGATTGGGGAAATCCGAGCGGCCGGTGGCCACCACGGCTGCGCCGGCCCGAACAGCGACGTCCGGCATGATCTCCGGAACCGGATTGGAGAGGGCAAAAATGATTGCATCTCGGTTCATCCGTTGAATTTGCTCCTCAGTCACCAAATTTGCGCCGGAGACGCCAATGAGCACATCCGCGCCGGCGAGCGCATCCTCGAGCGATCCGGAGCGATTGGCAGGATTGGTAATTTTCGCCAAAAGCTCCTTGCTGTCGTTCAAACCCTCTCGGCCTGCAAAAACGATTCCGGTCCGATCAACCGCGATTATATCTGCGATGCCGTAGGCGTGGAGGAGCGCGGCCGTACCCGCTCCGGCGGCACCGGCGCCGAGCAACACGACTTTAAGTTTACGGACATCCTTGCCGGTCACCTTGGCGGCGTTGATGAGCCCGGCTAGGACCACGATAGCCGTTCCGTGCTGGTCATCATGCATCACGGGGATATCGAGCTCATTAACCAGGCGTTTCTCGATTTCAAAACAACGGGGCGCCGAAATGTCTTCCAGATTAATGCCGCCGAAAGTCGGCGCAATGGCTTTGATGGCGGTAATGATCTCCTCGGTATCCTGCGTTCCCAACACCAGCGGTACTGCATTGACGCCGGCAAAGCTCTTGAAGATCATCGCCTTGCCCTCCATAACCGGGGCGGCGCCGGCCGGACCGATATTACCAAGTCCCAATACGGCCGAGCCGTCGCTAATAACGGCAACCGTATTGCCCTTCATGGTGTAGTCGCGTGCAGCTTCGGGATGCTCAGCCAGATAAGCTGAGACTGCACCGACGCCGGGCGTGTAATAGAGGCTTAAATCTTCGGCGGTTGTGATGGCCGATTTATTGGTAACTTCAACCGTGCCGCGGAGGCGCCGGTGCTCGGCCAGCGAACGCTCGCCGATTTCGTGAGAATCTGTCATGGATCAACTTTACCTTAGATTACTGAATAATACCTGATAAGCTTTCAGCGATCGGAGGGTAAGGCTGAGTTAAGTAGACCCGCGCCGGCAAATAAGCGGGCATACCGTAAAAGCTGGCTTTGACCCGGACCAAGGAGGCATACTGAATGCAGTAAGTAAGGATCATCATGAAAGCACCCGATTTTTCCCTGCCCGATCAGTCCGGCACAATACGGAGTTTGAGCGACTATGCCGGCCAATGGCTGGTGGTCTACTTCTATCCCAAGGATGATACCCCGGGTTGTACGACCGAGGCCTGCAGTTTTCGCGACGAATACGCCTATCTCCAGGAACAGGGGCTACACGTGGTGGGTATCTCGAAAGATTCGGTGAAAAGCCACGCCAAGTTTGCCGATAAGTATCGGCTCACTTTCCCGATCTTAGCCGATGAGGATCATGCCGTGATCGAGGCCTATGGAGCATGGGGGCCCAAGAAGTTCATGGGGCGTGAGTACATGGGTATTAGCCGAATGAGTTTTCTGATCGATCCCGCCGGAGAGATTGCCAAAGAATACCCGAAAGTCACGCCAAAAACCCACGTCGGTGAGATATTGCGCGATTTTGCCTCTCTTAAAGCGTAGACAACATCGTTAATAAGCGGTATAATAGCTTATTCTTTCCCCTTCTGCCCCCAAGGAGGTAGGAAGTACCATGACCAAAATCATCAGGGAGTCCTTGCCAGTTACCTTTCAGGAGTTGTGTACCGAAGCCAATCACTTCAACGCCATCGCCGAACACTTCCTCAGGATCGGTCAACCGAATTCAGCCCTCCTATCCGTGGCCGCGGCCCGTAGGTGCTGGAGTCAAGCAAGCCGCCTGACGTCGCAACAGCCGAAGCCGAGCCGGGCAGCCAGAGAAATCTACCAAGGCAACGAAGCTTCGGGACTTCTCTTCACCCAAGCCAACCTGGTGAACAAGCACTGCGATCGAGGTCCTAGGCCTGGATGGCTTGGGAAAGTCCTCGACTGGATCGACCGCCCATCCAAGCGTTACCCGATTCCGACGCAAGAAAGCAGGCTTCCGTGAACGACCAGCTAGAGCACACGCGAGCACGACACCATGCCGACCTCGGCATGGCACTGATACGGAACGATCTTCCGGACGGCTACGAACCGCCGCCCGTCATGTCGGACAGCCTCAGGGTCTTTGCGGGCATCCAGGAGCTCAGCGTAGCCGACCGGGCCTTCTCGAACTCGAACGAGCCGGATAAAGGTATAAACGTAGATGCCCTCAAGACGAAGCTGCTGCTGGCAAGCTGGACGGATCGCCTGGGCCTCGATCGGCCAAGAGGCCGTCAGGTTGCCCGTGAGGCTGCCCGCTTAGCCCGTTCTCTCGGCGAAAAGCGATGTTTTGTTCAAGCCGAGCTGATCCACTTCTTCGGCTGGAGAGGCGGCTGGCTGGCTGGACCGCTCCGCTAGCTGGGGCTATCCAGCAATCGACCCCCGACGGTAAGACCTCACGGTCTTACTGTCGGGGGTCTTACCATGTACAACGAAGAATTATATTCACTATTGCCTGCAAGCGTTGTATCGTACCTGTATTGCGCGCTCCGTGGGCGTGCAAGGTAATCTCCCGAGAAGCCACTTGCTAGCACGATCCCTGGAGGCATGATGAAGAAGCTGCTCAAGTATGGGCTCGGTACGGCTATTCTCATAACGGTGCCGTATGTACTCGTCTGGGCCGTCGCGGTCATTGACCTCAGAGGCCGGCGCCAGACCGGACGTTAGGCGTGACCAAGCTCAACTCAAACCGAGAGGCCAATCATGAATCCAAAGACGCTTCTGGGTGTCACCGCAATGCTCGCTGGAGGAGTTGCGCTGACCCTGGTGGTACTCGCAGCTCAGCTGGTCGTCATCGAGGAGCCTGACGGCCACGTCTAGGCCTAATAACGAAACGCTCAGCTCCAAACAATATACCCCCAACGACAATGCTCCGGCATCGTTATTGGGGGCTTTGATTTTCCATTGGCTAATCGCGGCTGACCAGCACCATAAAAGCCTCGGCCGGAATATCGACCTTGCCGAAGCGCTTCATGCGTTTTTTACCTTTCTTCTGCTTGTCGAGAAGCTTGTTTTTGCGGGTGACATCGCCGCCGTAGAGTTTGGCCGTTACGTTCTTGCCCAAGGCCTTCACATCTTCACGAGCGATGATCTTGCCGCCGATCGCCGCCTGGAGGCTGACTTCAAATAACTGCTTAGGGATAAGAGTCTTAAGCTTCTCGACGACCTCTTTGCCGGCTCGGTAAGCCTCATCCGTGTGCAGAATCATCGACAGCGAGTCGATCATAAGCCCACCCACGAGGATGTCGAGACGTACGAGCTTCTCGGCACGGTAATCGGCAAGTTCATAATTAAATGAACCGTACCCGCTCGTAATCGATTTGAGCGAGTCATAGAAATCGGTCAATACGTTGGCTAACGGCGCCTCAAACGACACAAGCGCCAAGGACTCATCGAGATAGCTCATATTCTTCTGAATGCCGCGGATGCGGTTTATGAGCTGTATGACGCCGCCGACATAATCGTTCGGCACTACGACTTCACCCTTGATCCAAGGCTCCTTGATGTGAGCGATACGGCTCGGATCGGGGAGTTCGGCGGCGCTCCGAATGGTCGTTTCGGCGCCGTCGTTTTCGATTACGATATAGTCGGTGCTGGGACTCGTCACAACCATGTCGAGACCGTACTCGCGTTCTAGGCGTTCTTTGATGATGTCGAGGTGGAGCAAGCCGAGGAAACCTACGCGATAGCCAAAACCGAGGACTTGTGAGCTCTCCGGTTCATAAACCAAGGCCGCATCGTTAAGCTTGAGTTTCTCGAGCGCATCCTTGAGGTCCGGGTACTGCTCACCCGAGCTCGGAAAGAAGCCGGCAAAGACGAATGGTTTGACCTGCCGGTAGCCCGGCAAGCCCTCGGTAGCACGATCTTTCTGAAGAATTACGGTGTCACCCACGCGCGCTTCGGCGATCGATTTGAGGTTGGTAACGACATAACCGATCTGACCGGTTTCGATCGTCTCGAGCGGGGTCTGTTTGGGCGCAAAGATACCCGTCTCAATGGCCAAGCCATCGGCGCGGGTCGCCATGAGTTCAATTTCTTGACCGCGCTTCATGAATCCGTCAACGACGCGAATGAACAGGATAACCCCTCGATACTCATCATAGATAGAGTCGAAGATCAGCCCGCGCAGAGGCGCTTCGGGGTTGCCGGTCGGTGCGGGGATTTGGTCGATAATTGCATCTAAGACGTCGGTGACGCCCTCGCCGGTCTTGCCGGAGACGCGCAGGATCGTGTCCGGATCGCAGCCGAGCAAGTTTGCCACTTCCTGGGACACTCTCTCCGGGTCGGCCGCGGGGAGGTCGATCTTATTGAGCACCGGGATAATCTCGAGGCCGGCCTCTATTGCCAGATACACGTTGGCAAGCGTCTGGGCTTGAATCCCCTGGCTGGCATCCACTACGAGTACGGCGCCTTCGCAGGCCGCCAGTGATCGCGAAACTTCATAGCTGAAGTCGACGTGCCCGGGGGTATCGATAAGGTTCAGCGTGAAGGATTCCGGTCCGGTCGCAGACGCCACATTGGACTCAGACTGACCGCTTGAAACCGCAGTACCATCAGAGTGTTTCCAGGCCATCTTCACGGGCTGAAGCTTGATCGTAATACCCTTCTCGCGCTCCAGATCCATAGAGTCGAGCAGTTGAGCCTGCATGTCGCGCTTCTGCACGGTGCCGGTAAGCTCAAGCATACGATCGGCCAAGGTCGATTTACCGTGGTCGATGTGCGCAATAATACAGAAATTTCGAATGTGGGATTGTTTCATAGTCTAAGTTTCAGGGTTTCAAGTATACCCTATATTTTAAGTCAAATTGATGGTGCGAACCATGAGCTCACGGACGCGGGCAAAGGCCACGCTCGCTTCCTTGAGTCTCAGCATGTAGCACGGCACCAGGTAGGCGCCGGCTCCCAAGGCCAGAAATATCAGGAACTTAGGCGCCAGCACCACGAATCCCTTGTCGGTAGCGTAGAGCGGGAGATAGTAATTTACCGCGTAGTAAAGCACTACCGCCATAATTATTCCCGCCATTGCCATCACGATACCGCCGCGGAAGATCTCCCGTTCGCCGTAATTACCTTCCCGAAAGTGCAGTATCGTCATCAAGACGATCGTCTCCAGAGTAGCAACGATACTGGCGGCCATTGCCAGACCCACAACTCCGTACTTGCGCGAGAGAAAGTAGCTCAATCCGATGTTGAGCGAAATACTCACGATACTGACAAAGAGCGGCGTCTTGGTGTCCTGATGGGCGTAGTAGAGACGGGCTACCAGCTGATAAAGGCTAGCAAAGATGATGGTTCCGGCAAACCAGCCGAGGGTATTGGCCGTGTCCGCGTTGCCAAATCCGTAAAGCAACCGCACGATATAGCCGCGTCCCACCACCATAAAGACGGCTGACGGGATGGCCAGAAAAAGGATCAAGCGGGCCGTCTTCACATAGCCTTCAACCAGGCGGTCCTTAGCTCCCGATGCTGCGCGGGCCGCCATACGGGGAAACGAGGCCGTGGTGAGCGAGCTGCCGATCAAAACCAGCGGTACGTTCTTGAGGTTGCTGGCAAGCGTAAAAGCGGTAATTGAGCCGGGCGCCAAGGTCGATGCGATAATGGTCTCGACGCCGTAATTGATCTGGTCGATCCCCTGGTCGATGCTGCGCGGAATCATGAGCACGATCGTCTTACGAACGCCCTTGAGATGAATTCCCAGCATCGGGCGCCACTTAAAACCGAGTCCGTAGAGACCGACCCACTGCAGCCCCGCCTGCAGAACCACGCCCAGAACAACCCCCCAGGCCACTCCGTAGACAGAGTAGGTGCCCGCCAGAAAAACAATCCCGACAATTATACCGACGTTATAAAAAACGCCGGCCAAAGCAAAGATGATGAACCGGTTGAAAGCCTGCTGGACGCTGCCGAGGACGCTCGAAATAGCGAAGAAGACCGGCGTAATCAGCATAATCCGGGTGAGATTAACCGCCAACTCATGCCGCGCCGGATCGAATCCGGGCGTAAGAATAGTCGTCAGCGGACTGGCGAAAATCGCCATCACCAGTCCGCCGATTGCCGTTGCCAGAACCAGCAGGTTCAGGAGCGAGGACGTTACCCGCCAAGCCTCATCCTGCTCGTCTTTATGCAGGTAGCTCGAAAGAACCGGTATAAACGCCACGGCAAAGGCTCCGGAAACTAGCAGGGTGAAGAGCATTTCCGGAAGCCGGAAAGCCGCATTATAGGCATCTAACTCGGCGCCGATGCCGAAGTGCGCGACTAAGAGCCGGTCGCGCAAGAGTCCCAGCAGGCGCGATACCAGGAAAGCCCCGGAGATGAGCATGGCTGCTCCTCCCACGGTCTGGCGCTGGGTCGCAACATCGAGCCAGCGCCGCGCGCGTGCGTTCATGACGGTATCCTCGGCAAGGGCTGGTGATTGGTCATAGGAATATTAGCGGATACTCAAGTTATACGGCCGTAGCTTTGTCGCCGGACGGAGCAATATCAATCGAATCGACCCCGGTCTTGCGCGGATCGACGTTCTTGGGACGGTTGGGGCGTGGCCCGACAAGTTCGATAAATTCGTTCTTGTCGATGACTTCGTTCTCGATTAGCTTCGCGGCGATCTTGTCGACTTTGTCGCGGTGTTCGGTAATCGTCGCTCCGGCCCGTTCGGCGGCCTCGTCAATGAGACCGGCAACCTCTTCGTCAATGATTTTTGCCACGTCCTCGGAGTAATTTCGCTGCTCGCCCAACTCCCGTCCCAGGAATACGGCGTCACTCTGCGAACCAAAGACGCGGTTCGGAAGCTTGGAGCTCATACCGTAGTCCATAATCATGCTGCGGGCCAGCTGAGTCGCCTTCTGAATATCGTTCGAAGCGCCGGTGGTAACGCCGTCATCGCCGAAGACGATCTGCTCGACCATACGGCCGCCGAGCATCACGGCCAGCTCGTCTTTGAAGTCAGCAATCGAGTTTAAGTTGCGGTCTTCCTCGGGCAATTGCCAAGTGAATCCGCCGGCGCGGCCGCGTGAGATGATCGAGACTTTGTTCACCGGATGAGCGTAAGCCATCATATGAGCCACAATTGAGTGACCGGCTTCGTGGTAGGCGGTAATGCGCTTCTCGTCGGGATTCATGACGTGCGTCTTGCGCACCGGCCCCATCATGACCTTTTCCAGACTTGAGCTTAAGTCGCTGTGATTAATCTTCTTCTTGTCCTGGCGGGCGGCCAGAATTGCGCCTTCGTTCATCAGATTCATGAGGTCGGCCCCCGAAAAACCAGGCGTCTTCTTGGCGATTTCATCGAGATCGACGTCCTTTTCGAACGGCTTGTTCTTGGAGTGAACCTCCAGAATCGCGAGCCGGCTTTTGTAATCGGGTATGTCGAGAGTTACCCGGCGATCGAAACGACCCGGACGCAGCAGAGCCGGATCCAGGACGTCCGGCCGGTTGGTAGCGGCAATCACGATTACATTGGTACCTTGCTCGAACCCGTCCATCTCCACGAGGATCTGGTTGAGCGTCTGCTCGCGCTCGTCGTGTCCGCCGCCCATACCGGTGCCGCGCTGACGGCCGACGGCATCGATCTCATCGATAAAGATTATGCACGGAGCATTTTTCTTAGCCTTCAGAAAGAGGTCGCGCACCCGGCTGGCGCCGACGCCCACAAACATTTCGACAAAATCAGATCCGGCGATGCTAAAGAACGGCACTCCGGCTTCGCCCGCTACCGCCCTTGCCAGAAGTGTCTTGCCGGTACCTGGAGGTCCATAGAGCAGAACGCCCTTCGGAATCTTGGCACCTAACGCCTCAAATTTGGTGGGATACTTCAAAAATTCAACGACTTCGCTCAATTCCTGCTTGGCCTCGTCGGCTCCGGCCACATCCTTAAAGAGTACCTGCTCCTTGTCTGAACCGTGCAACTGGGCCCGGCTCTTGCCGAAGTTCATCGCTTGGTTCCCCTGGCCTTGCGCCTGGCGCATCATGAAGTAGAAGAGACCGATGATCAGCAAGACCGGTGCCAGGGTTATAAAGATTTGAAACCAGAAGCTGCTGCCCGAATCCGGCGGTTGCGTGGTGATCGTCACCTTGCTGGCGTCGATTCCGTAATCCGAGAGCTTGGCCGATGACTCCTTATAGGCGATCTCTTTGGTGTCGCCCGACTTCAGCGTGACCGTAAGCTTGTCCCCTTGGAGCGAAATATTATCGACTTGGCCGGACTTGACCTGTTCGATTACCTGGGATAGCGAGACCTCCTTGGTCTTGGTAGTTGGTGTCGATAACACCAAAATAACCGATGCGATAAGCACGGCTCCGAGCAAGAATATAAATCCGCGAGTACCTTTTTTGAGCTTCATAATTACCTACTTTCATTACTGCTTCGTACGGGAGCGGACCACGCCCTCGCGTCAAAATACTTGTCTAGTATACGCTATTTTCCCTCATTTGACCCTATTTGGCGGATCATAAACCGCAGATATGCCCGTTCAAGATCCAAATTTAAGGTCTCGTTCACCGGACGGTGCCGGCCAGTCTTACCGGATCGAACAAACTGAGCCAACTCGGTCACTAGGCGTTCGTTAAACTCAACGCTCGGATCCGCAACTCGGGCAGCGTAGACGACCAGCTCCCGCAACTCATCAACGGCCAGGGCTTGGGCCAGCAGGCGGTCAATTCGGACGGATCCCTGCTCGCGTACAATATAGGTTTCAAGGATTGCGTCGATCCGATCATTTACCGCGCTTAAATCATTCACCGTATCCATATACTCAGTACGCCATTGCGGTGCGGCGATTGGAAGCAGACTATGACGCAAGAAGTTGCGCGGGTTCGACTCGTCATAATTTGACGCGTCTTCCTGCCACCGCAAGTCTCGAGCCGCCGCATAAGCTCTGAGCTCCCGGCGCCCGATTCCAAGTAGGGGCCGCAAGATCCGACCTGATCGCATCGGAGCCAACCCCCGCCGCCCGGTACCGCGCGCCAGATTCAACAAGCTCGTCTCGATGACGTCGTCTAGGTGGTGGGCGGTGACGATAGCTTGAGCTCCGGCCGCCGCGCGAACTCGCTCCAGGAAATCGTAACGGGCGGCCCTGGCTTCGGCCTCGCTGCGAAGCGGCTGTTCCGACCGCTCGGTTCGGTATCCCAGTCCGTAAGTCTTGGCGATCGACCCGACCAGCGCCTCGTCGGCGGACGACTCCGCACGCATGGCATGATCGTAGTGAGCTACAATCAGGGAATATTTAACGTCTGAGCGAATGAGCAGATCAAGCAGCACCATCGAATCGGCACCGCCCGAGACCGCCACCACGTACTTGCCGGGTTCGGGCCAATCGACTTGCGCTGTCAGTGATTCGTTTGAATTCATAGAATAGTCCAAGTATATACTCCCATGAAAAAGCCCCGGCACTGCGGGGCACTTTCATTGGTGGCTACGGGTAGATTTGAACTACCGACCAAAGGCTTATGAGTCCTCTGCTCTACCACTGAGCTACGTAGCCATGGCAGACAATAACCGGCTTATTGTAGGCTAAATGAGCTCGATTGTCTATCGGTCATTGCCAATATGCCCAGTTGGCTGACATGTGAAAGCCCCGCCAAGTGCAGCGGGGCATCACCATTACTGGTATAGCGGGCTGCCCTTGTGCGGGGCGGGTCGGGTCAGACGCTGTCGAGAGAGAGCGGCTGGTAGATCGCCGGCACCTCGATCAATGGGTCGTCCGTGACGGCGAAGAGTTCCGAGTCGATGTACTCGATACGGCCGGAGTCAGGGCTGATGCGCACGAACGCTCGAGTACACCTCCACTCACTGCAGACGCCAATCCGCACGCGCAGCGGACCCGGGTAGGTAACGAACTGCGGCGGTTGGTCGTGACACGGCGAGCGAAGCCCGAAGACGGGTCGGAAGGCCAGCGCGGCGGGGTTCTGGTGCTCGTCGTCGACGGGTCGCAGCTCTTCGGTGGTCCACGGTGAAGCGCCGTCGAGCCACTCCTGGAGGCCGGTGCGGTCGTTGAGGCGCACCACGTTCTCGTAGCAGATACTGCAGGAGCCGATAGTGACGCCATCGCCTCGCGAGGAGTCGATGATCGCGTCGTGGCAGGGCGACAGGAGCGTATTGGTCATTATGACCTCTCGAATGTAGGAGCGCCCCGGAGGACGCAGGGCGGACTCCGATGGATTTGCCTATGATAGCATATTGTGCATGCTATGTCAATTTGCGTGAGCACGTTGATTGTTCCATGTCTGAGCTTAGCCTGCTCGCTTCATGAATTGTATCGACGTCTCGGGATATTCGCTGGTACTAGTAACTGGATTCGAAAAGCTCATTCCACGCGTCTCGACGCTATCAGCGTTTGGAGGCGAATGAAATGAGCTGGTCCAGGTGGGCTCAACCGTCACTGAATGGAACCAAGTACTGGCCGAGCTCAGTGACTGGCACCAGTCACGAGGGAAAGCCTGCCTAGAAAGACTACCGACTTAGTCTTAAATCAACGTACATAACGGCAGACAAGTGAAAACCCCGCTGGATGCGAGGTTATCCACCCTTGCGGGTAGTGCTCGTCCTTGCGGGGCTGTTGCTTTTGCAGAAGGATCAGAGAGCAGGAACAGGAATCTCCCACAACTCGCTGATGAGCTGACGAGTCTCCGCCTGCACTCGAAGGGCGTTTTCGTAGTTGGCACGGGGGCCATGCAGGGAGACAACGATGTGGTGTGGAGTGATTGTAAGGTCATCGATCTGAGGATCGCTCATCAGTCGAATTGCAAGTTTCCTTGCCCGCTCTCCAACAGGTGCGCTGTACGCATCGCGCCATAGGCGCTCCACGGATGGTGAGTCGCTCACTTCAAATGTTGTGATGAACGCGACGCTGAGAGAAGCGCCATGCCCGAAGGAAATTGGTGGCAGGCCATCGATGATCACTGGATGATCCGCCGAGCCTAGGGCGTTCGATAGGGACTGCTGAAGTGAGTCCTTATCTTCGGTCCAGACAACCCCTCTGAGCTTCCATACGTCGCTAGTGATGTCTTCAATAGATGCGCAAGCGTGACTCATCGCTCCGCCCTTCTGGTTGCCGGGTTCTCTTTCCGGATCGTAAGATAATAACACAAAAAACAACTAAAAGCAACTGGTGGGCCGAGGTGGATTGGACCGGAACCAAATCTGGGAGCAGCTTACGAATCGGTATGTGTCCTTGAAGTAAAATGCCCTTGAATCGGATACCTAGTGGTAACGCACCTAAGGCAAGTGAAACCCCGCCAGATGTAGCGGGGTCACCTTGTACAGTGTGCTGCTCCTAGCGGGGTGGATGAGCTAGTTGAGCGCGAGGAACTTCTCGAACTCAGTGACTGCGGCGTCGAGTGAGACGCCATAGGTACCGCCATCGCCCTCGCGGAGGACGGTGGCGGGTGCGGCACATAGGGCTTCAAACTCGCCAAACCGGTCGTTATTCACGATCATGGCGGCTCGGGTGCGGAGCCACTCCAAATCGATGTCGTCGTAGCACTTTGTGTTCTGGCTGGATGCCATCAAGACGACTCGTGGCTCACGAGGGCCGCCGTGATGACGGCAAGCAGGCCGGGCTGGTCGGCATAACTCGATGCGTGGATGTTCGCCGGATTGATGATGATCCCGTGGATTCCATTGCCGGAAAAGCCTTCGGTTCCGGGCTCGTCTGGTTGGCCCATCGTGTTGACGAAACCTGCCCGACGCTCCGCGCGAACCCACTCACGCTTGGTCGATACCGACCATTCTGAATCGGGGCTGAGCTGGAGGAAATAGAGCTCGCTTGGTCTGATGGCCCCTGTTGTCACTATCGAGTCTGGCGTAGTCATTCTTAGATCACTCCAGAGATACTCAGGCCGTAGGTGTATCCCACAGCTAGCTTACATACGATAGCATAAAAAACGAATAATTGCAATGGTGGGCTCGGCTGGACTTGAACCAGCGACCAAGTAGTTATGAGCCACCTGCTCTAACCACTGAGCTACGAGCCCATATATTCATAGCGTGGTTAACGCATTCTAGAGTATATCAATTAGACGGTTTGTGCACCAACCTTAGCCGGATTATACTTACTTCAAATGAAGCGCTTTATTCCTCTACTGGGCCTGGCGATCCTCTTGCTGCTGCCGTTGCAGGCCGTCCGGGCCAGCGGCGGCGAGCGTATAACCAATTTTCAGTCGGTGGCGTCGCTAGGTACCGACGGCGTACTGCACGTAATTGAGACGATTACCGTCGACTTTGGAAATAATGTCCACCACGGCATCTACCGCAATATTCCTGTGATCGAGCGCAGCGGCAAAGACGCGTATTACTACCGATTTAAGCTCAACGGCGTGTCGAGCAGTACCGGCGCACCGGCCGGCATCGCCTCGTTGAGCCAGCAGGCAGACAATGAGCAGATTCAGATCGGCGATGCCAATAAGACCGTCCAGGGAATTCAATCCTATACCATCAACTACCAACTCTGGCTATTCGTACTCCATAGCGGATCGTTTGACCGGGTAAATCTAAATATTACCGGCCAAAATTGGGACTACCCGATCGATCACGCCACACTCCATCTCACTCTACCGGTAGCGCCGGTTGATACCCCAGCCTGCTATACCGGCACAACGGGATCAACCGCCAACGATTGCTACGTTGACCATTCCGGCACAACCGTAGACGTCGTATCGATCACCGGATTCGCACCCGGCAGCGGTATGACGGTGGATATGAACTTGCCGGGAGGCAGTTTCAATTCTTACCTCGTGGCCAACCAACGGCCGCCGCTATCAACTGCCTACGTGATCCTCATCGGTCTGGTTGGGACGGCTTGGCTGGTCGGCCTCTACATCCTGTTGGGTTTCATACGGCGGGCAGTTGCCAATACCCGGCTCAAACGGGCACAAACCTTAGTTGCCCAATATGAGGCGCCGGATGGTCTGACGCCCGGGCAGATCGGCTTGCTCGTGGATTCCAAAAGCGACATGACGGAATTTACCGCAACCGTCATAGATCTGGCGGTAAGGGGGTATATCAAGATTACCAGGCTCGAAACCAAACGACTCGGACTGTTTAAACAGGTTGATTACCAATTTAACCGGCTCAAGACGGCTGACGGTCTCTCGGATTATGAGAGTAGCGTCTACGATCTGATGATGGCTCTGGGAGATGAGAGCAAGCTTAGTTCTTTAACTGCAAGTTCCCGGGGGATTACCAATCAACAACTTATCCTGCAGATGCGTACTGATTTGGGCGGCAGCCTGAAAACCGCCGGCTACTATGGCAGCCGTGCCGACCTGGTGGGTGCCAAGAGCTGGGGTACGGTAATTCTGGGGATGATTTTGAGCGGAGTCGCCCTCACCGGCGCAACGGCACCGGGAGTGATCGCCTTTTTAGCAGGAGTAGTCATGCTGTCATACGGCTTCATCCGGCTGCGTAATTACCCAGCCTTAACAGCAGCCGGTGCTACCGAATGGGCCAAGGTCGAGGGTTTCAAACTGTACCTGAGCGTGGCCGAAAAGGATCGTATTAACTTTACCGATGCTCCGGAGCGTACCCCGGAGCTCTTCAATAAGCTCCTGCCGTATGCCGTAGCTCTGAGCGTGGAGCAGAAATGGGCCAAACAGTTCGACGGAATCGACGTCACCCCGGCCAATGGTTGGTACGGCGGCTACGACGGTACATCCTTTAACTCGGCCGCTTTTGCTACTTCTTTTGCCGCTACTTTGGGCAGCTCCATGAACAGCAGTTTTGTCGGCTCGAGCGGAAGCGGCGGTGCCGGTGGTGGCGGCGGCGGGGGTGGCGGCGGGGGCTGGTAACCGGTTGGCTCAAATTGCCGATCCAGCAGAGCGAGCTTATACTAAAAGCATATGAAGCTTCCCCGCCTCACTCCCATCAATATCTTAAACGGCATCGGCATTGTGGCGGCGCTGTACATACTCGTTCTACTGGGACAGACGGTTAAGCGAAATTACGATTTGAGCAAACAGATCGATACGCTGCGTACGCAAATCGCCCAACTGCAGGATCAGAAAGACCAGCTGGCTTATAGCATCCAATATTTTCAAACCGACTCGTTCCGTCAGCGCGAAGCCCGAGCCAAGCTGGGACTCCAGGCCCCGGGTGAAAACGTCATCAGCTTGCCCGAGAGTACACCGGCGCCGACTATCGCCCCATCGGCGGTCAAGGCGGCCAAGACCAAATCGAATTTCCGTCAATGGATCGACTTTTTTACGGGCGCCTCAAGCTAGCGCAAGTACTTCGCGCTCAGCATCAGTCCGCCGGTTACCCACCAGATGGCGACGATCGAAATCAAAACGCCCAGAATCGGCAGACTCGTGATGGCGACAAAGATTACGATACCCGCAATCGTAGCCCAGAGCAGTGAGTCCTGATTCCATTTGGCACGCTTGAGCGTGTACCGGCCGACGGCAATTCCCGCAAAAATTGCACTCGTTGAGAGCAGCAGTATCCACAGAACCAGTCCCAACAGAGCGAGCGGTATGCCGACAAAAGTCAAAAACACCAATATGCCGATCACCGGCAGGGCCACCTGACCCACAAATCCCCAACCGACGCTGGATCCAGGACGGTCGAGCATACTGGTCACGAGGCGATTCAGCGGCCGCGGTGCCAGCCAAGCGAGCGGTACGGCGATCACCAGCAGGGCTACCAGGACGTACAGCCTCCCAGCCAGCCAGCCGGCAAATGAGAAACCGGGGCTGGCGGGCTTGGCAGCCCCTTCGGGCAGATCGGAGCGAGTAATGGTACCGCCAACCTTGGCCTGATCGATAGTAAAGGTTGCCGAGCTGGCGTAGCCCAGATTTCCCGCAATCTTGGCTTCGTTGCCCAGACTAAGCGACTTAACTATCACATCGACGTTACCACCGACGGTACTTTCAAGATTGAGCGTGGTCATTGAGCCGTAGAGGTTACTGCCAACCGGAGCACTCACCACGGCAGTCTCAGCCCAAATCCCCGCTTCGCCGCCGACGCTGGCGCTTGAGCCAAAGTTAAGCGTCTGAGCGGCGACGTTTAAGTTCTTGCCAATGGTGCCGTTGAGCGCCACGGTTTGGCCGGCCACCCTGACGTTCCCGGCAACAGGGCCGTTAATAGTCAACGTCTGTGCCACGCAGAGGACGTCGCCGCTGACCGGACCGTTGATCGTAACAACCTGACCCGCACAGATCAGATCGCCGTTCACGGTACCGTCGATCACGACGTTCTGACCCGACGCGTATAACGTCCCGCTATTAGTTTCGGACTTAGCCAAGTTCACATTAGTACCCGTCTTGGCGCTGGCAGCCAAAACGGTCGTTGGAACCAAGACTGCAAACAGGGCCAGGACACCGGCTGATGCAAATGTCGTGAGCAATTTCTTCATAGCAAAACCCCACTAATTATATCTGCCTCAATAATACACCCATTTTCGCTCTGGGAGGCGTTTCGGCGATGCGGACTGGCGTTGACTCTTGAGTTCAAAACTGCTACAATCACTTGCGTCCGTGGAGTTACAAATACATATCGCGGGGTAGAGCAGTGGCAGCTCGTCGGGCTCATAACCCGGAGGTCGTAGGTTCGAATCCTACCCCCGCTACCAAAGAAA
>JBBSBR010000008.1:0-36119 GCA_038251135.1 Candidatus Saccharimonadia bacterium
GCGCAAGCGGGCGCCGCGGGTCAGGTAGGCCTGGCGGCGCAGATATTCGAGAATCTTCTCTTTGTCGAAGTCGGTTGATTCAAAGATCGTCTGGTCCGGCCAAAAGGTAATGATCGTACCGGTATGGTCCGAGGTTCCCACCACCTTCACTTCGCTCTGCGGGATGCCGATGGCGTATTCCTGGCGATAGAGCTTACCGTTGCGCATGACCTCGGCAACGAGCTTGGTCGAGAGGGCGTTTACCACGCTTGAACCAACGCCGTGCAGTCCACCGGAGACCTTGTAACCCGACTCGGGTCCGCCGAACTTACCGCCGGCGTGAAGGACGGTCAGAACCGTTTCGAGGGCCGACTTGCCGGTCGTGGGGTGCTTATCGATTGGAATACCGGCGCCGTTGTCGGTAATGCGCACGCCGCCGTCGGCCAGCATCTCTACCGAGATGTCGGTGGCGCGGCCGGCCATAATCTCATCGATCGAGTTGTTTACAATTTCCCATATGAGGTGGTGGAGGCCGTCGAGACCTGTACCACCGATATACATCCCTGGGCGTTTTCTTACCGGGTCAAGCCCCTCAAGAACTTGAATTTGTTCGGCGTCGTAATTCGTCTTCTTATCAGCCATAACTGCGTAAATCCACCTTACTTAAAAATAGAGCTCACAGCTCACTTACGACCCATTATAACGCTTTAGCCACAACCGGGGCAAACCTTTTTCAGTCGTTCACCGATACCGGCACTGGAATACTTATCGACTTATGGTGTATCATAGCGCTAATGTTTAGGACACTGGTTTCGAGTTTATCGCTATCCCCGTCGGCCGTATCGCAGTTGGCTTTTTATGCACGGCGGCTAAAACAAGAAAAGGTCTCGCGTCTGTTCTCGGTTCTGGCCGCAGTGCTTGTGGTCGGCCTGCAATTTGCGACCATTTTGGCGCCGCCGAGCCCATCCAATGCCGCATCGCCGAGCGACCTGGTTCACGGCGGCATCGTCTCAAAGACCGATCTTTTGAACCGCTACGATGCCTCCTCGGAGCTCAAGGCAATTTATAATTACTTCGGAATCAGCCGTGCCGATATCGCGGCGACCAAAGAAGTAACCATCAACACCAAGGACAAAACGCTCCAGTCGATGGGCCGACAACCGCATACCAGTACCGACGGCGTTATGACGATTGCCGGCGTCAAGTATTACTACCGCCCCATGTACAAAGCCGATACGGGATCGTTTGTCACTACCGGATCCAGCTACAAGGTTCTCCAGGGCTACAGCAGCTTGAATCATCGATATTTTGCCGTCATGTTCCTGTGCGGCAACCTCGTCTTCAAGGTCGTTCCCCCGCTGCCGACACCAACTCCTGCCCCAGCACCCAAAGCGCCGACGCCTATTCCCGTACCCAAAGCGCCGACGCCTATTCCCGTACCCAAAGCGATTCCAAGTCTGGCCTGTATTAGTCTTACGGGCAATACTTCTGGCGGCGAAGCCCCGTTGACGGTCGAATACGCAGCGGTCGCCAGCAGTAGCAATCAGACGGTCTCAAGCTACATCTATGACTTCGGCGATAACTCCACTCAGACAACTTCAGCCGCCAGTACATCGCACGTTTACGGTAAGGTCGGAACCTTCAAGGCCACGCTACAAGTCAAAGGCTCCTTAGGCACAACGACCCCGATATCCAGCGTATGCTCGTTTACACTCACGACCACCAGCAAGCCGGCTCAGATCATACAAGCCAAAAGCGCCCTGAACGAGACTCAGAACGCCGATGCTCAATCCCAGCCCGCACAAGCCGGGGATGCCATAAAATACACCTTGGTTGCCAAAAACATCGGCGGCTCGAGTATCAACTTCGTTATCACCGACGATATTACGGACATATTGGAGTATGCCGATGCCACCGATACCGGTGGCGGCACAAGTACCGATCGTTCTATCACCTGGCCGAGTGTCAGTATAGCGGCCGGTGCCTCGGTCACCAGAACCTTTACGATCCGCGTTAAGTCCCCCGTTCCCACGACTCCCGTCGGCACCTCCGACAAGTACTCGTTCGACCTGCGCATGGACAACGTCTATGGCAACGTCGTTCAGGTCCAAGTCCAGCCGCCCGTCCCGAAGCAGATTGAGCAAGCTGTCAACAACCTCCCGCAGACTGGGGGCGGCTCCACGACCTTCATCGTAATAATTATTGCCACTATGGCGTTCTTCTTCTACCTGCGCAACCGCCAGCTAATGGCTGAGGTCAAGATTCTGCGCCATGATTACCAAGGAGGAGCATAGTATATGTCAAATGAACACCAGCCTCATGCCCCCGAAGCCGATGGTTCTGCCGAGCGTCAGAACCAGATAAACGAACTGGCACAGGAGCGGCTAAAGCAACTTGAGCAGACAGGATCCCCCGAAAAGACACATGAAGACGACCCGGCCAAGCGCGCCGAAGCCGCCCGTGAAGTCATCAATAAGCCCGAGACTCCGTCAGAAACGCCGATTGTCGAAACCTCTCAGCCGTCGATCACCCAACGGCTAAGTCATGCCGTCAATTTTCAGCAGACCATGAAGAGTCTCCAGACCCGCCTGACTCCGGCCAGTCGTAGTTTTAGCAAGGTTATTCATGCGCCGGCAGTCGAGAAGACGAGCGAAGCACTTGAGAAGACCGTAATGCGCCCCTCCGTCATCAACGGTGCCCTTTGGACTGCCGTCATCGTTCAGGCTGTACTCTACTTTACTGCTCGCTACTACGGTTTTGCCCTAAGCGGTTCGGAGATCATTATCTCGCTCCTTGCGGGAGGCTTACTCGGAATAGTACTCGAAGGCATTTGGCGCGGTATTAAGCACCGATAATCACACTCCAGATTACATAACGAGGCCGGATGGCCTCGTTTTTCGTCCTTGAGTTATGTTTGATCAGCTATTCCGGGGGTTACTCGCCTATAACGACATTTCCTAACTCATCCACATATACCTCCCCTTTAGAAAGATTATCAGGCTTCAATGAGCCTACAACCGGTCTCGACGGCAGATTGTTGGCCTTGGGCTGGGTCGGCAAAATCAAGCCCGAAGGTACTTCTTTCGGATCGGCCACCATATCTTTGGATAGCTCGCTGGTTGGCGGTGTAAGTACAGTCTGCTCGGGGCGAGGTTCATCGATTGGCTCTGATTCAGCCGGTTCGATTGCAATCGAAACCTCCGCCTCAGGTTCGGGCGGGATGACTTCCGCCTGTGCAGCTCGAGCCTGGTTTGCCGCGGCCACATCTGGTGCTGCCAGCGATTCCGCCTCGGGCAAATAATACTCCTCTTCCGGCATCGCGATTACCGGCGCCTCGGACTCCGCCGGCTCAACCGCAACCTCTGGGGACAAATCTAGCAGCGCTGGCGGCACGTTGCCTGGAATGGGCTCTAACGGCATTATGACTTTTTGATGACTCTCGGTCTGAGGTTCAGTTTTAGGCTCGTTAGATGTCACCTCTGGCTCATCTTCGGCTCCAAATTCGCTGGTTGCCCCGATCTCTGCCGGAGCCGGTTCCGGCAATCTTTCGCGTTCGCCCTGTGTACCCGTCACCACCGCACCGGATCCTTCTACAAAATGAGTCTCGGTGGGGTGAAATACGATCTTATCGTCATCTGATTCCGCGACACCTTGGGGGTCGCCTGCAGGGATGGTGGAACTAGCCGTAGATGCTGGCGCGGCGTTTTCGAGAGCCGCGACCTCCGAAGCCAGCGCAGGCATCGTCATTATTTCCGCCTGTGGCTGTGACTTGGACTCCAGCCTAGACTCCAATTCTGGCTCAACCGTCGACTGCGGCTCAGGGTCGGGCTGGGGTTGACTAATCATCGGCAGAGTTCTGGTCGTGTCATTATTGTCCAGCAGCGAAGCACTCAACAACTCGTCAATGCGGTGCTCAGTCCGACGGATGGCATCATCCGGATCCAAAGCGGTATCGTCTTGAGTGGTTGGTGCTTCAGTCGGACTAACCGATGACGGAGTTTCGATAGCGATCGCATTTTCCGGCACTTGAGCCGGTGGCAAGGTCGTGCCCAGCGAAATCTTGTCCTTATCGACCGACTGGGGGGTTGAAGGCACGTCGTCGAGCGCTTCTTGGCGCCTCTTGGCAGCGGCTGCCATTACGGCGGCCAAGACTTCGTCGGTACTGCGTTCCGCAACTACCGGCTCTATCGGACCCGCAATGTCGGCTGTCTGAGCTTGCGGTTCCGAAGGCGGCGGAATACTTGCTACGGGTCCTTGGGTCGGCTCAGCTGCAACTTCCGGTTCCGCAACGGTCACGCTCATATCGCTAATCTTCCCGCTTGAATCCTCAGCGGGGACACTCTCGGGTTTTGGTATCTCCGCGGTAGCTTGCACCGGCAGGCTGTCGGTTTGAGGTTTGTTTGCTTCAGCCGGTTGCCGCAGCTGGTCTGACGGCTCTTCCAGAACTTCCTCCAATTTGGGATCGACGAAGTGAATGTACCCACCCGTGCCGGCCATAGCGTCCTGAGTATTCACGTCCGGCTCATTCGGATCCGCTTCTTCAGCAACACCTATCGGCGCCGAGGGTGTTTCATCGATAACCGGTTCGCTGACTACCGGTTTCTGGATCTCCGATTCCGGTAATTCCTCAGGGAACTCCTGAGCGGTCTCGGTCCGCGCTGTATCAGCCGCAACCTTGTCGGACGGCTGCTCGGCGTCAGAATTCGTTTGTATCGCGATATCCTGCACCGGTTGATTGCTTAATTGTGACGGTTCAACCGACGGCTCGGATTGAGAACCCGGCACCTTCGGTGTTTCGACTTCGGTAGCTTTGGTTTGAGGTGCGCTTTCAGCTTTCATCGGCGCTTCAATCGGGATGGATGCACTTGATTCTTGACTCGGCTTCGCGTTATCGGCAGGTGGCTCTGTGATTACAGTCCTCTCATCAGTCTTAACTTCCGGCACCGGAGACCCCAGTAGCGGAACTGACGTCAGAGGATCAGCGGCCCGTAGCAGCTCATCCGACGCTTCGGCGGCCTGCGCTGCTACGGGCGGAGCCACGGCCAGCAGCGGTACACCTCCTAGGGGATCGTTGGCGATTGTGGACTCCTCTAACGCCTGCTGGCGGCGCAGCACAGATTCGTCAACAATAGGTTGAGCCGTAGGCAACGGCTTCCCGCCGGTGATGTCTGATACCGATAAACTGGAGGGATCTTTAACGGACGCAGGATCGGGTCCGAGATCAATCGGGGGCGCTCCAATCGGGGGCGGGGTTGAGGCCAAGCGCAGCAAATCAGCTGCCGGTGCCGGAGCCGGAGCCGGAGCGGTCGGTTGGGGCGCTATCGGCTCTGCCGGCGGTTGAGTTAAGGGCGGAGCGTATTGCAGGGCCGCGGGCATCTCCGGAGCGGGCTCAAAGACTGTAACCGGGGGTTTTGGTTCCGGTGCCGGCTGGACGACGGGAACCTCCGGTGCGGAAACGACAACAGGCGCCGACGGTGCAGGAGCAGGGTTTTGAGGTAACGCTGCGGGCTCCGGTGCGGCCGCAACCGGCGGCTCCGCCACGGCCACCGGGGTCGGAGGCAGCGGTGCGTCTGCCGCTTTGCCGGTCAAACGCAACTGCAAATCAGCTTCGACATCATTACGCGAATGGCCGAACTTCGCCGCGCTCAGCTGTTTAATCGCCGCGGCTAATTCCGTGCTGACGCCCTCCACCCATGGCAGATCAGCCATGGAAAACGGCTGCGACGGCAAGCCACCGATCAGCATGCGAACCGCCGAGTGGAGATTCGGCATACCCGTAAGATCACTCGCATCGAAGACTGGGGCAAGCTGCTTCACCATAAACTCAGCGTCCTCCGGCCCCATCCGATGAGCTACCATCGTACCGACATTGCCAAAGATGGCATCGCGTATCTCGGGCGAAAGCTGGCCGATAAACTGGTTGGCCACGATCAGATTCAGGCGATATTTACGGGCCTCGCTCAGGATTGTGGCAAAGCTGTCGGTCGAGAAGTTCTGAAACTCGTCCACGTACAAGCTAAAATCATTCCGTAACTCGGTATCCATATCGGCTCGGCTCATCGCGGCGGCTTGGAATTTAATGACAAAAATCATACCGAGCAGGTTGGAGTTAAGCTCGCCCAAGCGCCCCTTCGACAGGTTGACGATCAGGATCTTCTTCTTGTCCATGATTTCGCGCAAATTAAACGAGCTCTTGGTCTGACCAAGGATATTGCGCATCGTCTCGTTGTTGAGGTAGGCGCCGAACTTGCTCACGAACCACCCCAGCATCTCGCTCTTATGGTAGTCGCTCGTCTGAGCCATCTCCTTGGTCCAGAACTCGATGACCGTAGGGTCTTTGAGGTACTTGAACTTCTGCTTCAGGTATTCCGTGTCGGTAAAGACTTTGGGAATCTCAATAAAAGTTGCGCCGTTGGGGTCGCTCATGAGAGTTAAGGCGGCATTTCGGAACCAGTGCTCAAAGCGCGGCCCGATAATCCCCGTCTTGCCCGGATCATAGAGCTTATAGAGCATGTTGATCGACTCCTGAACCAAGAAATCCTTCTGTGTCGGGTCGGTGAACTCAAAGAGGTTGAGTCCCAGCGGAAAATCCATATCGGCGGGATTGAAGTAAATGACATCCTCAGCCCGCTCTTTGGGAATGAGCCCCAGCAGTTTCTCGGCCGTCTCGCCGTGAGGATCAATAAACGCAAACCCCCGCCCGGCCTTCATATCCTGGACGGCCAGATTCTCCAACATCACGCTCTTACCGGTTCCCGTCTGACCCAGTATGTAGGTATGACGCCGGCGATCATCTTCGGAGAGTCGTATCTCCTTGCGTACGCCGCGGAACTCGTTATATCCAAACAGCAGACCCTCGCTCGGCATACTTGCGGGACCGTCGACTTCCTTGGACATCTGCCGTTCAACGCTGGTAGTCGGAGTAAATTGCGCATCCGGCAAGTGGAACAGGGTTGCCAGCTCAACGCTGTTTAAGACCGATCCGTGAGCTTCAGGCGGGAAAAAACGGAAGATAAAGGCCGTTACGAGACCCTGGACCTCCTGCGCCGGCAGAAATTTGAAGCCGTTTAGCCCGGGCGCTTCGTAGAGGGCAAAGGTGGTAGCGATATCGCGCAATAATTGTTGGGAGGTAGCGACGGTCTGGGTCGAAACGACAACTCTCACCAGAACCTCGAAGGTCGGGTGCTTTGTCTTGTCCTCGATCTTTTCGATGGTGGCGAGCTCGAGGTTCGACAGCTGAACCGGCTCGCCTTTACGCGCTGTCGAGCCGTCGTGTATGTCGGTCTTCGGCGCGACGACCGCCGCCTTGGCGAGATCCATCGGCGTGATCTTCAGACCCTTATTGCGGCCTTTGCGCAATTTGTCCGTGACGCCGGTGGCGTGCTTGGTCCAGCCGGCGGGCGTCGGTCTCACCATAATCTGAATCGCCGCTCCGTCTTCCTTACCCAGACCGGAGAGGGTCGTAATTATGGCCTCCATCGGGTCGCGTTCGAGCGACTCGTAGGTGGCTATCGGATAAGCCGAATCGGACTTCAGTACCAGCTCGCCGCCCATCGTGGCGGCGAGCCGACCGTCCTGGTTGAAAATATTGTGGTCTTCAACCTCTTCAATGCGGGAACCCGGATACGCGGTCAGAATGGCCTTCTGAACCGTACTCACCAGCGCCACCGGTACGGCGGCGTAGTAATGGACTAAACCGTTGGTGGCCACCAGCTCCAGCGCGATGTGACGTTGACCGTAAAAAGTACTCTTGAAGCCCTGAGTAGCCGTCCCGGAAATCAAATTATAAAGAACCTCTGCCTGAGCCGTCTTCTCGCGCATGACTTCACGGACATCCCGGCTGCCGCCGGCGGTATCCTCACTCGACGGCGGGAGGTGGATCAATAACGGCACCGTCTTGAGGCCGCGCTCAATCGCCTTGGCACGGCGCAATTTACCGCGGTATGTCAGATAAGCCACGCCCCCGAGGATAGCCCCGAGTGCCAAAAATATACCAACTATAACAATTATGACGTTCAACGAACCGTCCTCCGCGTCATACTAGTCGTTCTCAGGCTTCTTAACCTCGTGTCCGTAGCGCTGCTTCAAGTAGTCGATCTGGAGCGCCTCAATCCCCTCTTCCTCCGCATACGGATTGCCGTTGGTGTCGGTCACGATCTGCTCCGCTTTTTCGACCCATTCAGGTTCAATTACATCCTGATCAGCCGCCACCGAAGGCGAAGCGCTAACGCTGCTGGGTACCGGAGCGGCCGGTGCCGGGACGGCGGCCATCGCGGCCGCTACGTCGGCAGCCGTTAACCGCGGCGGAACGACCGGCTGATTCGGTTTCCCGGCATTATCATAGGCAGCACCTGAACCCGTTTCCGGTGCTATCGGCTGGGGCGACGATTCCGGTCCTCCACCGATCGGCTGCTCAGGGTTTAACTGAGGGGTAGGTTGCGTATCCATAGGTGAATAAATTATACCACTTGTGCTCTAATAATAGCAGTGAAAGTCGACGCGTCAGTTGTGTACCCAAACCGGAGTACCGATCGACGACCAGCCGTATATGAAAGCTGCCGTGGCGTCAGGCAGGTTTACGCAGCCGTGCGAGCCGCCGTAGTAGTAATCGGGCCCGCCAAAAATACCGTTGCGCCACGAAGCATCATGCAGCCCGTAGCCTTGGTAGAACGGCATCCAGTATTTAACTGCCACGTCGTAATTGTAGCGCGGCCCGTATTGGTAGCCAACCAGATGCGTATTGGTAGTCTTGTAGTAAATACTGAAAAGCCCGGTCACCGTCGGAAAGCCGGCTCCGGTCGCGCCGGAAGTTATCGGCGATTCATAGATCACATTGTGATCCTGCCAAACCCACAGGTGCTGCTTGCTCAAGTTAATCTCAATGTACTGCCCGTAATCCAAACTGATGACCGAGGTCGAGGTCGTCTTGAACGGTACCGCGTGGGCAGTCATAGCCTGAGTCAGCGGCTTATGAGCCAAGACCGCGGCCGAAACGGCCGAGACCAGAACGTCCTGATCGATCGCCAGTCCGTCGACGCCTTCCTGAGTGACTTTTGAGACGCCGTTCTCGATGGTAATCTGCTTGGATACCGGAGCGACATTGAGCTTATTGGCGATCTGCTGGATGTAAGACTTCAATTTTGAGGAGTCAATCCGCGTAACGAGGATTGGGCTGGAGTCCTGATTAACCTTCTCAAAGCTGATCCACTGGCCGATGTCGGCCGCCGTCGGCGTAAAGTTCTGATCGTTGTAAGTCAAAACGATCGGCGTAGCCATGAGTTGCTTGGCTTCATTCACGTTCGTGCCGAGAGCGGCCGCCTGGATATCGGCCGCTACCGTTCGGGGTTCAACCGGAATTACCGCACCGCTGGGCGAGGCGATATCGCGCTCAATCAACTTCAGCAGTCCGACCTTATCCACCGTCACCCCGCTCTGTTCAGGTTCCGTCGAGACTTTGCCGTTTACGATCACCACCCCGGCATCGACCGGCGGTACGCCGATCTCGGAGGCAATCGTTGCGGCCAGCTCGGCCGCCTGATGACGGTCGAGGTTGTAACTCAAAGCAATCGGAGCCGTGTGCAAAGGCAACAGCCAATCGGATCGACCCAGATTATAAGCCGCATTCAGGGTGGCTTCTGGGTCGTAGGTTACGCCGATGTCGCTGGGTTTAAGTACAAAATCTTTACCCGATACCTTCAGCTCGAGGCGATAGTTATCCGCCTCCCGCTTGAGTATCCGGCGGGCATCGGCCAGCGACTTTCCGCCCAAATTCTGACCGCCGGCTGCAACCCCCGGCAGGATTCGGCCGGCATAGATCGCCTGGAGGCCGAGATGCAAACCGATCGCCAAAAAACCCGTTAAGGTTACGATTGCGACAACGCGCGGGATAGTTGTGAACCCTTCGCTGCCGTGAATATCCAAATTTAGGCGTCGCCCTATCATTTCTACAATTATAACGGTAACGGTCCAGAAAGTACTAACGTTTAACTGCGCGTCTCGGCATTAAATTTTCGGTGGAGGATCGATACCACCCTCGACTGTACGTCTGCGGCCTCAGCTTCGGTCGGCGTCCGGTCGCTATAGGCCAACTCCAAATGAAACGTCAGGCTCTTCCGGCCGTCGGGCAGGCCCGGTCCGTAATAGTCGCCGACGTAACTTATTGCCGTATGTTCGATGCCGCTCAACGCCTTAGCGACAGCCTGCCAGTCGGTCGCTACGTCCACGATCACCGTGATGTCGCGGCCCACGCTCGGGTAGCGCTGTTTGCCGCTGTAGCCTGTAATCTTGGTTTCAGCAAAGAGAGCCGCCAGATCAAGCTCCAAGTGTGCCGCTTCGGCTCCGACCTTAATCTCCCGCAACATACTCGGATCAAGCTGCCCGATCACGCCGGCAGCTTGCCCGTTCATGAGTATCGTACCGGTTCGCCCCGCGGCGAAACCGTTGGCCGCGCCGGCTCGCTCAAGCTCGATATCCACGCCAAAATCCCGTCCGATTGCATCCAATAGGCCTTTAATCTGCGCGTAGACCCGCTCGTTGCGCATCACCGTGATGCCGAGTTTGAGCGGCTCAAGTGGCTGATCGCCCTTCGCGCGCGGGAGGAAGACTTTCGACATTTCGTAGTAACCGAATGATTTCGCGTAGTGACGGTTCCGTGCCAAGACGCTCAAATGACTCGGCATCAACGACGAGCGCAAGTAGGCCTGCTCCGATGAGAGCGGGTTCTTCAGCTTGAGATGAGCCCGGGGATCGGCAGCGACGGCCTTCAGCTGGTCCTCGCCCACGAACGAGTACGTCATCACCTCGAACAGCCCTGAACCGGTCAGGAGCGCCTGAAGCTTAGTCTTGAGTTGATGGTCGCGGTCGAATTTCAGCTTCCGAGGCCGCCAGACGGGGATGGTCGACGGCACCCGATCGTAGCCGATTACTCTCACCACCTCCTCCACGAGATCCTCGCCCAATCGCAGATCCGTTCGCCACCAGGGCACCTCGGGAACGGTTATAAAGTCGTTAAGTTTTTCAGCAAACCGCCGGGCGCCCAGATAGCCCGGATTCTCCGTAAACAGCTCAAGCGGTACGTCCACCACGCCCGACTTCGCCATTGGCTCCCAGTTGCCGTTCTTCCATTCATACATGGCCGCCGTGATTACTCTTCCCCCGCCGACGTACAAACCGTTATGGCCCACGCGCTTGTGCGGCTTGACCCCGTGTTTTACATATTTACCGTCGTCGTCGCGCATATAGTAGTGGTCGGTCACCGAGGTTTCAATGAGGCCCTCATAGAAGACCACGTCGCCGGGAAGTAACGCGTCATCTTTCACCGAAGTACCGATTTCGTATTGGCCCAGGGCCGTAAAGCCGACCGGCAGATTAATCATTGAGTAGAGGTAATCGATCAAATATGAGCAGTCGAATGCCTCGACGCCGTCGGTCTTAAAGCTGGCACCCAGGCGATACGGCTTGCCGAGATGCTGCTTGGCCTCGGCGGCAATATCAAATTCCCGAGCCTCAATGCCAAACCGACCGAGAGCCGTTATGGCGTCCTTGGTCCTTATCTCATAGCCCATCAGAGAGCTCAACTTCGAAGCCCTCAGGCCGATCCGCTGAGTCCAGGGCCAGACGTTGAGCTGATCGGTGGTACCGATCTCGGTCGCCTGCGCATGAGCGGACAGCAGTTCAACCGCCCGGGCGGTTCCGATCGGAGCCAGCTGCACAGGGAGGCCGCGCTCAAGCCTGGCGCTCGCCTCGGAACGCATGTTATGACGCTTGGCCATCTTGCGCACCGTAGCCGCTTCAAAAACGGCAGATTCCAGATATATCCGCTTGGTCGCCGGGCTCACCTCCGTCGCTTCGCCGCCCATCAGTCCCGCGAGCGCGATCGGACCGGACTTATCCGTAATAACCAGATCCAACTCGGTCAAATTACGGGTGCGGCCGTCAAGGGTTTTGATGGTTTCGCCCTTTATGGCATGCCTCACGGCTATGGGCAATTGCACCTTATCGGCGTCGAAGGCATGCAGCGGTTGGCCGGTTTCTAGCATCACATAGTTGGTAATGTCGACAATCAGGCTGATCGGACGCATACCGCAGCTGCGGATCCTGGCCGCCATCCAATCCGGCGTCGGCGCACCGGCATCTAACTCCAGCTCCGTCAGAGCATAGCGCAGCGCGACGGCGTCGGGCTCCACGCTCGGTCCGTTCAATTTGGGTATGTGCGCCGTCGGGAGTTCTCGCAGACCGGCATTTGTCATCGCCGAAACCTCTCGGGCGAGACCGATCACCGATTGAACATCAGAACGGTTCGCGTGAGTCTTGACGTCGACATTACCGTCTGCCGGAAAAATATCTCGGAGTTTTGTATTGAGCACAATATTTGAATCAAGTTCCAAGAGGCCGTCATGATCGTCGCCCAACCCCAATTCCTGAGGGCTGCAAAGCATGCCGACGCTTAACACTCCGCGCAATTTTGATGCCTTTATTTGGCTTCCGTCAGGCAATATTGCCCCTACTTGCGCCAGCGCCGCCACCAAGCCTTCACGCACGTTCGGGGCACCGCAGACTACCTCTATATCGCCGTCGATTGTCGCCACAGTGGCAACTTTTAGACGGTCGGCACCCGGATGTTGAATAACTTTTTTAACCAGTGCTACAACGATCTTTTCATCAAGTGCTTTTGAATAACTATATTGCTCAATCTCTAGCCCTGCCCTTTCGAGAGCGTCAACGACCTCGGCTTCGGATATTGTGCGACTCAGCCAACTATTGATCCAACTAGTACTAACCTTCACGATCTGGCTCCATTTACGATCCCGCATATTTGATTCTGGCGGCTGCCCTTGGCATCATCGAATGCGAACTTCATTTTGAGTACTTCACTAATTGTCGCTGTCCTGAGTAAATATTGTTGTAATTTATACATCATTAAAACTTCTCCAAGAACTTGAAATCGGGCCGCCAGAATTCGCGGACGTCGTCTACGCCGTATTTGATGGCAGCAATGCGCTCCGGCCCAAAGCCGAAGGCGAAACCGGAATAAACTTCCGGATCGATACCGACGTTCTTCAAAACCTGCGGATGCACCATGCCGGCTCCGCCCAGCTCCAACCAGCCGGTACCGCCGCACAGGTGGCAGCCCGTAAGTCCGATGCGGCCCGTCCCCTTGCAGATTACACATGAGGCATCCATCTCCACGCTCGGTTCCGTATAAGGGAAATAATTTGGTCGCAAACGAACTTTTGTTTCATCGCCCAGGATGCCCTTCATCATGACCTCCAGCGTACCTTTGAGGTCGCCCAAGCTAATCCCCTTGTCCACGACCAGGCCCTCTATCTGATAAAAGCTCCATGAATGCCTGGCATCCTCATCCTCGTTGCGATAGACCTTCCCGGGGGCGACGATCCGAATCGGCAACTCATCGCGATGCTCTTCCATATAGCGAATCTGGATGCCGGAGGTGTGAGTTCGGGGCAAATGAGCATCTTCGAGATAGAATGTATCTTGCATATCGCGTGCCGGATGGTCCTTCCCCACCAGCAGCGCCTCGAAGTTATACCATTCGGTCTCAATTTCCGGCCCTTCGGCGGCTTGATACCCCATTTGCCAAAACAGGTGCACCAGCTCTTCCAGTACCACGCTTACCGGATGACGGTGGCCCAAATTGGGGTCTTCTCCTGGAGCCGTGATATCGAGCGGTTCAGCTAAGCTCGCGGCGGCGGCTTGGTCGGCCAACTGTGATTGCCGGACAGCCAAGGCGCGCTCGATCTCGTCCCGCAGCTTATTGAGCCGTGCACCCTCCGGTCCCCGCTTGTCGGTCGCCAGACTGCCGATTGTCTTGAGCTGTTCGGTCAACAGACCCTTGCGGCCAAGAATCTCAACCCGCAGCGTACTAATGGCGGCCAGGCTGTCCGCCTCCGCTATACGTTTTGTAATTTCATCTTCGTTCATGACTGTCTCAATCTTACAAAAACCTCAATAATGCCGAGGAATACCCCTAGAAGTATAGCATCTCGCAGCGCCAACTGGCGCAGACTGCTTAATCCCAACACTATGGTCAGCCAACCTGATATCAGGAGGCCCTGGCGCCATGAGCTCTTCAGGCGCTGTGAAGGATTTAATTGCACCTTCAAAAAACTCTTGGCGGCGTTAAGCCCGATCGCAATCACGCAAGCCATCCCGGTAAAAAAAATGATGAACCAGACGGTAACGCCGAACGGACCGATCGTTAACGGGTTGGTCAGCAAGAATGAGAGCACCAGAAGCACTGTCGCCGAGAGCGCCCAGATGATAAGTAAGCTTAAAAAACCGAGTGTCTGCACGTTATTCTTCTCACGCTTATATCTTGTATTATGACAGTCCTCATGCTCGCCATCAAATCGGAATAACTCTAGGATACGTATGCGCACGGTCAAAGATCGGATATGATGGCCATATGGAACAATCATCCCCGGATCCCAGAGACCAGAACGACTCCGAACCAGTGCTAGTGCCATCAGATATACGGGCCGAATCGATTGAGGTTGCTCAAAGCCCCGAAAATGAGCATCGCCCCCTTGCCTCCGAGATCCGCGAACGCCATCCCGACTGGCCAGAACTGGAATTCAGCGTAATTCTGCAGTCCCACTTTGGACGCAGTCCACACGATAACGACACTACGGATGAAGCATTACTAAGCGGCAAAGTCGACATCTATATACCCGAGGAAGCCGGCTGGAAGACTAGCCATATCGATTCTGTAACCCGTCGGGTTGATCAGCTACTAGCCAGCTCTGACAAACGACTGCCGAAACCTATAATTGCCGTAATCGACATTCCCTACGACCACCCCCTGGCAGTTGCGGCCCAAAACCATGTGCCACTAGATGCTGTCAGGGCACAAGGTAACGCCATTAGACGAGCTCCCAGTTTTGCTGAGGCGATAAACCTGAATGCCAAATCAAATCGAGAATTCGCCGACCTACAACGTCAACGCGAAGAGTATATGATCAGTCAAATCGAACCAGCCATTGAGCAGGTTCTGATCGATAACTCGAGCCGTATGCCCAAGCCGGCACTCAACATTCTACTGTCAATCGGCGCAACTCATACGACTCTCGTTAGCCGCCTTCGCGAGGAGGGTTTTTCAATCGAATCCCGATTCGCAGCCGGCCACACTCGATTTACCTACGACAACGAATTAAACCTCACCTACATGCAGGGTTTAGAGCCGTCCGAGGAGCTCCTGGCCGCCGCATGGCTGGATCGTGCCTATATATTTCCGTTCATAACCGACGCGATCAAAGGAGAACTCCCAACCCCCATAATGGCTGAACTCGAGCGTTCAATCGTCGATCAATTCAGCGTCGCTGAAATAGAAGATGTTTTCGAAAGAACACATACCATCGAGAAAAACGCTGACGTGCTCTTTGCCATGCTCAAAGACAAAGCTATTATCATCGGGGATGATGGCGTAAATTTCAGGTTCAACGAGTCATTATTAAGGTCGACGAAGTCATAGCAAAGAAAAAGCCGCCCCAAGGGCGTCTATGGACGCGCCTTGGCGGCGGCAGCAGATGATAACAAGAGTTACGGGGCGAACAAACCCGCCCAATATTTTGTAAATTGGCGCTTGTCGCCCCGTAGTATTTCTTACCGTTAAGTAGGAAATATAGGGTTGCTGGTGTTCTGCCAGCGTTTCTACGACTGACCAACATCCGAGCATTATTGTTACTGCTTCCCTACCATCTGTTTGGCAACTGGAAGGCAATCGACTACAACGGGAGTTATAGCCGTGTGTCTTCCAGTTTCCGCGGAGGCTGTTTCTTCATATAAGTTTGGACCTTATATGTTGCTCCATTGCGACCGTAGGGCGAACCCTGGTTAGAAATAAGGGGGTATTTCTAACCGGGATGTGCCCTACCGTCTTATGGCTTTAGCGGGGAGCGAATATCTAAACTTTCAACGAACTGTAACTAATTTAGCACAAGCGCTTTAATAAGTCAATAGTAATAGATGTTAGCTCGACAAATATGTATATAATGGCTTAAATAAAGTATTATATATACTTGATTGATCACTGAATGTGCAATATTGGGATGATGGTTGTTGAACTGTTTACAACATTTATGCACAAATATTCCCCTATTTTATCATTTGTTTTACCGAGTTTTGCCATATTTGCATGTTAAGTCAAATCTACAACACCCCTTTGGGTCAATGTCTGCCGGGTATACGGGCAGTTTTTTAGGGATTAGCAGTACCCCGTCGAGGCTCCGTGCACAGAGCCGGGCCTCCCAGCGTTAGGCGTACCTAAAATAGCGGCCAAGCGGCCGCTATTTACTGGTATAGGCGGTGCCTAAAGCAGGCCGAGCGTCTCTTTGACTTGCCCAAGTTTGGCATTGGCAAGCTCGGAAGCTCTCCACCAACCGTGCTCAAGGGCTTGATCGACTTTGGTATTCCCCTCTTTCATGAACTGGGCATGGGCATGCTGGATGGGTTTAAGCGCCTCAATCACCACTTCGGCCAGATCCTTCTTGAAGGTGCCATATCCGTGCCCGGCATACTTCTCTTCGAGCTCCTCGATCGACTTTCCGGCTAGTGTCGAGTAAATCACCAACAGGTTGGTGAGAGCCGGCTTGTCGGCACCCGATGATACCTGGCTGCCGGAATCGGTCACTGCCCGGGTAATCTTCTTCTCGATAGTCTTCTCGTCGTCGGTCAGCAAGATATTACCCGAATCATCAATATCGCTCTTGCTCATCTTGGAGGTTGGATCCTGCAAGTTCATAATGCGGGCGCCTTCCTTCTGTATCGTCGGCTGCGGGACGCGAAAAATCTCGCCATGGATATTGTTGAAACGCGTAGCAATGTCGCGCGTTAGTTCAACGTGCTGCTTCTGATCTTCGCCCACGGGCACCTCATCGGCGTCGTACAGCAAAATATCGGCGGCCATCAATACCGGATAATCGTACAGACCGACCAGCTCGCCCTCCGGCGTATTCTTCTGGGCTTTGTCTTTGTACTGGGTCATGCGGTTGAGCTCGCCGACGGTCGTGTAATTATTCAAGATCCAGGTGAGCTCCGAGTGAGCCGGTACCTGCGACTGCATGAAGATATATGAATGATCGTGATCAACGCCGCAGGCCAGGAGCCAAGCGACGGCCGAGCGGCTGTTGCGCCGCAACGTCGCGGGATCGGGTCGGACGGTCAACGCGTGAAGATTGGGCACAAAGAAAAAGTGCTCAGCCGACTGGTCGGCGCTCATCTCACCCCAACGCCGCATGGCGCCGATATAGTTACCTAATGTCAGTTCGCCGGTGGGCTTAATGCCCGATACTACTCGCTTCATGATGTGTGGCCCTTTGATTTACGCCTATTATAGCGGTTATGCTCAATGAAGTCATTCCTGGGCGAAATTGGACGAGTATCTACTCGTCCTCGCGTGGCTTATCGAGGATTAGCGGCTCAATGGCCGGAGTCGTATCGGCGATCTTCATAATGTCTTTATCGACCTTCTTGAGCTCTTTATGGGCCGCATTGTAGTGGTTAACGGTGGTGCCGAGCGAATTGCCGAGCTTCTGCATGAAGGTTTCGTAGGCAATGAGGTGCTGACCGAGCTGCCCCACCCGGATCTGGATCTCCTTGGCCTGCTCCTCGATCTGCAGACTGCGCAGACCCTGCATGACAGTCTGGAGGTAAGCCATGAACGAGGTCGGGCTCACAATGATTACCTTCTTGTCACGGAAAGCGTACTCAATGAGATCGCGGGCGTTGGACTGCAACGTACCGACTTTATTGATGAGCAGGTCGTAATAAATCGCCTCGCTCGGGATGAACATGAAGGCGAAGTCCATAGTTCCCTCTTCGGGACGAATATACTTGGCGGTCTCGTCGATGCGGTTCTTGAGGTCGGTTTTGATGGCTTTAATGAGCGCTTCTTGGCGAGTCTTATCCTTCTCGTCCATGAGGCGGTTGTAGTTTTCTAGGCTGAATTTCGAGTCGACCGGCAGGAAGAGCCCCCGGTCGAGTTTAATAATTGCATCCACTATCTCGCCGTCTTTGAACTTGTACTGCAACTCGAACCGGTCCGGCGGTAGTACGTTCTCAAGCACGCTCTGCAGGAAATACTCCCCCAGCACGCCGCGCTGCTTAGGGTTTTGTAGTGTATTTTGCAACAGTTTCAATTCGTCGGTAATGCCCATGACCTGTTTATTGGACTCTTTCAGCTCGGTCAGGTCGCGCGTCACCTCGCCGATCAGCCGGCTGGATGCAGCAAACTGCTGTTGCATGGCGTTGCGCATACTGTCGCTGTTCTTGTCGAGCCGGTCGTTAATCGTCTGATTGATCCCCTGCAGATCCTGCTTGATGAGTCCCAGCGCCGTATCGTTCTGCAGCCCTTTTTTGAGCTCCCCCATCTCGCTCGACTGCTTCCATACAATGAAGCCGAAGCCCGCAATCAGGACCACCAAGACAACGATGAGGAGTAGAGTTGTAATCATACAAGCAGTATATCAGTCAGCCGAATACCAAACAAGACCCGAACGCCTATATCTATCACTCCCACTGTCATCCTAATAGCTCCTCAGCTGTCATCCTAATTTCCCCCTCAGCTGTCATCCTACGACTTGATCGGAGGATCCGGCTTGGCTGAACACGATTCTCTGGTCAAGCCAGAGAATGACACGTGCGAGTTTGGGTATTGCGGGTCTTGGTCATACAGCCCCGCCCGCTTACTTGACCCTACCTTTAGCGAAGCCTATACTCGCTCCAATTACTCGACCGCCCGCAGGAGGTACCAATGTCGAGCAGTACCTTGCCTAAACCGCGCTTCGGTGCCCGCTCCGCCGCCACCAAGAAGAAAAAACCCGAAGAGAGCAAGAAGAAGGCTCTCGATTCGCGCGACCAGACCATTATCGAGGTAGTGAAGATCCTTCATGATTCTTTGCCGCCGAATTACGGCGACATCTGGAACATCTTCGAAAAGACGCACGCCGGCAAGGCTTGTGTCCAGGCGTACTGGCCGGTACTCAAGGCCCGCCTCGATGCCGATATGGCGTCCGCTAACGACCAGACCAGGGGTCACGGCCCTGAGTGGCAACTGGCGATAGCTCTCGCCAAGCGTTACCGGTACGAGCTAATGGTTTCCCAGCTGAAGCGCATCTACGTGAGCCGCCTAGACGGTGAGCATAGTTACCGCCATGAACTCGGGATCCTCTCCAACCTCGAGACCCACGACTAAATACACACCGTAAACTCAACACCCCGCCCAACCAGCGGGGTTCAATATGTCTGCAGCTACCAAAAAGCCCTCTAATCGAGGGCTTTTACGAGGTTGGTGATGGCTCGCTCCAGCGAGGTCTCATCTTGGAGACTCAGAGGCTCTAGAAGACGCTTCTGAGTACGAATTATAGCCTTAGTCGCGTCGGTTACCGCCTCTTCCCCCTTCCGGGTGATAGCCAATACCTTCTCGCGTTTACTCACAGCGTTTGCCCGCTGCGTTAGGAGCCCTCGCTCGCTAAGTACCTCTGCCTGGCGTGTTACCACGGCCGGCGTCACCTCTAAGCGGTTTGCTAGCTCCTTCTGACTCACCTCACCTGCATGGACTAGGGCATCGAGCACCCTGAATTGAGAAAAGGTCAGTGCAAAACTGACCTTTAGCTCTATTTCCACCTCACGCTCGAGACTGTTTGCGACCCGAGCGAATTTGTTGAGAAGAGATTTCTCGAATTGAGAATTCCTTACCTGCACATTGAACTCCATAACCAATATACCCCTAAACAATTTAGGGGTCAATAGTTTTTATGGTTCTTTTGGTCATAATCCCCCATTTAGCCTCGAAATAACACCAAATTAGTTCATAATTCGTAACAAATTCCCACGCACAGACTCCTAAATAGAACCATATCGTATAGGTATCAACGGTCTCTGAACCCCATACCGGCTCTACTTATCCACACTAAATCCCCAGCCAGGTACCAAAAAGACCGAACACTCTCATGATGAATGTTCGGTCGTTCCCTCTAGTTTGTCGCAATTGCCCCTTGGTCCATTCAATTATGCAATTGTGCGACCTATTCGCTCCTTATGTATAGGTGGATATATACTCATCTACGTCGAATTTCTTCCGCGCCCCGTTATCATTCATATACCGAATCTGGCCAAAGATAGGCCGATCGAACCACGGACGGTCGTGGAGGCCAGTTATCGCCCACATTACTCCGGCGTAGCCGTTGGGGTCTCGCCCGTCGAGCATATAGGTATCGTTCAGCCTGACAGCGATCTCGATAGCCGCTTCCGGCGACTCGGTCCACTCCAATATCTTCTTGGACCAGTACATCCGCATATACCCGTGCGTACGGCCGGTACGAACCATTTCGAGTTGGGCTGCGTTCCAGAGTGCATCGTGGGTCTGGGCAGCCTCAAATTCCTCGTAAGAGTAGATGAATTCACGAGGATCGGCGGCGTGGGGCGCGAGTGACTTCTTGGCCCAAGCCGGCGCACCGTCGTAAGTGCCGTAGGTCTGGGTGTAATACGTGTAGTTGGCTGCGATCTCGCGCCAGGTGATGAGTTCGTCTAGGTAACTTCTGGCCGACTCTTCGTTCTGAAGGGTGGTATGTGCACGAACTTCGAGGGCTACTCGTTGTGCCGAGAGCTGGCCAAAATGCAGATACGCACTCAGTAGTGACGTACCACTCTTGGTGGGGTCATTTCGATACTCGTCATACTCGTCGAGCCCGTTCGTTAGGAAGCTCAGGAGGCGCTCGAGACCAGCCCGTGGGCCGGGAGGTATAGAAGCTGGCGGCACGGTATGATCGAAGTGAAGATCAGCAATTATGGCTGCAGGATCTTGGTCGTTAACGCCCGTGAGCGGCCTCGTCCAATTGTGATCAACGCTCACCGCTGGATACTCCACGAGGTATTGCTCGAGGAGCGGTTCGAGACGACGACGCAGCTGATGTGCAGCAAACGCTGCCTTATCGATCACGACGCTTGGCGGTACGATCAGATTCGCACAGACCTCTTCGAGGCGCATCGGCAATTTCTTGGCGGCCTCATCGCGACGCTGACGGCCCAGGTTGAGCTGTGATTGATCGGTCACGACTACGCTCGCTTCGATCTCTGTGGCGAGCTTTACGATCTCATCAACCGCCGAGCCCGCACGCATCACAAAACCAATATCTTGAGTACGTAAGTCGCGCGCAGTATCCGCTAACCCTCGCAGCATGAAGTCATACTGGCGCAGGTTGGCGGTCTTATGGCCCGTTGTGACGATAAACCCGACTACCACCGGCAACCCAAGTTCATTCCCGAGCTCAATCGCCCGTAAGAGCGCCCAGTTATCTTCGGCTCGCTGATCCTTCTGCATCCAGTAGAGTACGCACTCGCCGGATGAAGCGATCGGATGATTATTAAGTTGGGTAATACGGCCGTCCATTCGGATAGTATACCCGAATAACTACTGTTCGCGGGTTCGGTGACGGCGCTTGATACGAGCCACGTTGAGGCGCACGGTGTGTCTGTCGATTAGGTTTAGAGCGTGTGCCAGTTCGTGTTTGTCCTTCGCGCCTTCTTGCATAGCCTTGGCCTTCACTAAGGCATCTTCTATCTCACGCTCGATGAGATCGTCGCTGTGCTCGGCCTCATCGGCAAGCAATCGGCAAGTCGTGCCGTCAATCTCGAGCAGTCCGCCGAAGGTCACAAATGTATCTGATTCGCCGGAAGTACTTTTGACAGTTACGGGGCCCGGCAAGACGATTGAAGTCAACGCCTCATGATTTGGCAGTACGCCGATCTCGCCTGTAGCGGTAAGCACCACGACTTCTGCGGCGTCGTCCTCGTAGAGGGTGCCGGCCAAAGTGAGAAGTTGGAACTGCACTAGCCGATGTCCTCTATGGAGCCCTTCATGTAGAAGGCACTTTCGGGCTTATCGTCGTGCTTGCCGTCCAATATCTCGCGGCAGCCTTTAATGGTATCCTCGAGCTTCACGTACTGACCCGGCACGTCCAGGAAGACCTCGGCCACGTGGAACGGTTGGGTGAGAAAACGCTGAATACGACGGGCGCGAGCGACCGTTTGCTTGTCTTCATCGGAAAGCTCTTCCATACCCAAAATCGCAATGATGTCTTGGAGATCCTTATAACGCTGCAATATTCGTTGAACATCACGCGCTACGGCGTAGTGATTATCGCCCACGATAGTCGGATCGAGGATGGTCGAGCTCGAGTCGAGCGGGTCCACCGCCGGGTAGAGACCCAGTTCGGTCAGTCCGCGGCTCAACACGATCGTTGAGTCGAGGTGGCTAAACGTCGTAGCCGGCGCCGGGTCGGTCAAGTCGTCGGCCGGCACGTACACCGCCTGCACCGAGGTGATCGAGCCGGTCTTGGTACTGGTAATGCGTTCCTGGAGGGCGCCCATCTCCTGCTGCAGATTAGGCTGATAGCCTACGGCGCTCGGCAGGCGTCCCATGAGTGCTGAGACTTCGGCTCCGGCTTGAGTGAAACGGAAAATATTGTCGATAAAGAAGAGGACGTCCTTGCCCTGATCACGAAAACCTTCGGCAATCGTCAGGCCGGTCAGGCCGACGCGCAGACGCGCCCCGGGCGGCTCGTTCATCTGGCCGAAGACCAAGCTTGTCTTATCTAGTACGCCGCTATCGGCCATCTCGTGATACAGGTCGTTACCCTCACGGGTGCGCTCGCCCACCCCGGCAAAGACGGAGTTACCGCTGTGGTATTTGGCGAGGTTGTTGATGAGTTCGGTAATTAGTACGGTCTTGCCAACGCCGGCACCGCCGAAGAGTCCGACCTTCCCGCCCTTGGTCATTGGAGAAATAAGGTCAATGACCTTGATACCCGTTTCGAGAATCTCGATCTTGCCGCTCTGTTCGACCAGAGACGGGGGCTCGCGGTGAATTGAGGCTTTCACCTTGCCTTTCACCGCCGGCTTGCCATCGATGGGCTCGCCGACGACGTTGAACATCCGCCCCATCGTCTCGTCACCGACGGCCACGGTAATCGGCGCGCCGGTAGCCGTCACTTCGTCGCCGCGCCTAAGCCCGTCGGTGTTACTGAGGGCCACGGCTCGTACCGTGGATTCGCTGAGGTGCTGAGCGACTTCCAAGTAGACCGTCCTGCCGCCGAGCTGGATCGTAACGGCATCATAGATTGCCGGGAGCTGCCCATCCTTGAATTCCGCATCCACGACCACCCCGACGATTTGGATTACATGGCCTAATTGTTTGGTTATTGTTGTGCTCATTACATCATTCTCCTTTGGTTCTCGAGTTCAAGGGTACCGGCCTCAGTATATAAACGTATCATTCGATAATCGCCTCCGAGCCGGCGCTAATCTCGGCTAATTCCTGGGTAATGGACGCCTGTCGGGCGTTGTTGGCGGCCAGCGTAAGATCATCGATCAGATCGGACGCGTTATCGGTAGCGCTCTTCATGGCAATCATCTGAGCGGCGTAGAAGCTTGCCCGTCCGTCAAGTATCGCTTGGAAAACGCGGGCCTCAAGTAATCGCCGAGTCGCGAGTACCAATACTTCTTCGGTGCTCGGTTCTATCGTGGCCGATCCCAAGGCGACCTCTCTAGCCGGTATCGGAAGCAGTTGCAGCACGCGGACTTCCTGCTTTATCGCCGAGATGAACTCCGTATAAATCACATGAACGACGTCCGCTTTTCCGCTCATGAAGGACTCGACGGCTTCGGCCAAAACCGGCTGCGCCAGCTCGATGTCGGAGTTTCCGACTTCGGCGGGATAGGCTGCCTCTTCCGTAATGTCGGATAACCGCGCCACGTGGAGAGCGCCATATCTTCCGATGCAGATTACCGAGTGCGGTACGCCATGCGATTCAACGTGCCCGCTGAATACACGGAAAATATTGGAATTATATGCTCCGGCCAGACTACGGTCACCGGTTACGAGAATACTTAGCGCCTTCCCAACCTTACGCTCCTCGAAAAGCGGATTAGTTAAAGCCTCTGGCGTCTGAGCCAAACCGCCCAAAATACGAGTGGCCGCTTCCAGATAGGCCTTCGGACCGGCGGCCGCCAGTTGCGCCCGGCGCAGCTTGCTGGCCGCTACCATCTGCATGGCTTTGGTGATCTGCTTGGTGTTCCGAACCGACTTGATGCGGCGCTTAATGTTCTGTTGTTCAGCCATCTATTTACTAACGCTCCCCGAACTCATTAGCGATTTTAGTTGCAATTTTAACAACAGTTTCGACATCTTCTTCGGACGGTTTGGTGCCGTCATTGATAGTATCGACGAGCTTTCGGTGTGACTTTGTGACATCGGCAATTAATCGGTGGCAGGCCGTTTCTACATCCTTGGCCAGCAGATGGTCGAAGCTTCCGCTCGTCGCAGCGGTAAGCATAACAACCTGCTCGGCAACGCTGTACGGTTGGTACTGTTTCTGCTTTAAGACTTCGGTCAGAAGCCGTCCGCGGGCAATGCGAGCTTTCGTATCTTCATCGAGGTCGCTAGCAAACTGAGCGAAAGCCGCCAGTTCACGGAACTGGGCCAACTCAACGCGCAGACTTCCCGCCACGCTCTTGGTAGCCTTGGTCTGGGCGGCACTGCCCACGCGGCTGACCGAGAGGCCGACCGAGATAGCCGGCCGCACGCCTTGGTAGAAGAGATCCGTCTCCATAAATATCTGGCCGTCGGTAATGCTGATAACATTGGTCGGGATGTAGGCGCTAATGTCCCCTGCCTGCGTCTCGATGATCGGCAACGCGGTCAGACTGCCTGCACCAAGCTCATCACTGAGCTTGGCCGATCGCTCGAGGAGGCGCGAATGAAGATAAAACACATCTCCCGGATAGGCTTCACGGCCCGGCGACCGGCGCAATAGTAACGACATCTGTCGATAAGCTACCGCATGCTTTGAGAGATCGTCATAAATTATGAGTGCGTGCTGCTTATTATCGCGGAAGTATTCGCCCATCGCTGTACCGGCGTAGGGCGCGAGGTACAAGAGGCTCGCCGGATCCGACGGGCTGGTCGCAACGATGATCGTCTGCTCCATAACCCCTTCGGTCTTCAGCCTCTCTACGAGTGCGGCTATCTTCGAAAGCTTCTGGCCGATCGCCACGTAGACGTTAATGACGCCGGTCTTCTGACGGGCCTGATTGATCATGGTATCGATCGTGAGGGCCGTCTTGCCGGTCTGGCGGTCACCGATGATCAGCTCGCGTTGGCCCCGGCCTATCGGAATCATGGCGTCGATGGCGGTAATACCGGTTGCCAGCGGCTCATGAACGCCCTTGCGATCCATGACACCCGGAGCGGTACGCTCAATAGGACTGCGGAGCTTGGTCTTAATCTCGCCGAGACCGTCGAGCGGACGGCCAAGGGGATCTACTACGCGTCCCACAAGCTCAGATCCGACCGGAACGCTTAATTGCTCACCTGCCAAAGTCACTTTGGCTCCGGCACGAATCACAGTTTCTTGCTCCATGATCACCGCACCGATTTCGTCTTCAAGCAGGTTCAGGACGAAAGCCCGCGCCGGCTTGCCGTCGGTCTCAATCTCGATCATTTCGCTCAAGCCTGCCTGGCGTAACCCGTAGATCCAAGCAATACCGTCGCCGACACGAGTAACAACGCCCGTATCGGTAAGTTCGCCGCGTTCCGACAACCCGCTGATGGCAGCTTCTAATTCTTTACTGATGCTCTGGGCGTCCAATTTACTCATTCGTACCTCTTGCTAAGTTCATAAGTCGGGTGCTGACCGTCTCGTCGAGCGAGCCGATCGGGGTCTCGATTCTTACGCCGCCAATCACTGATGGATCAACATTTACTATAAATTCTACCTGACTACCGTTGCTCAAACTCAATACGTAGTTTTCGAGCGACTTCATCTGCGCCTCTGACAGCTCCCGGGCGGAAGTAATCTTTGCCAGGATATAACCTTGCTGAGTGGCAAGGATCCGCGCAACGTCTTCGGCTAAATATTTGGCCTGACGCTGCTTACCGCTATTCACCAACCAAGCAGCAGCCTGGTCGATTAATGTTGTACGATTTACATCGTTTAAATGCTCACTTACTGCCTGGGCGACTTGGGCGCGGCTTACCTTCACGATTTGCCTGCCTCACGAATAGCCTCTGCAATCAGCTCCTTGTCGCGGTTCGAATCAAGCCTCTCATCCAGCAAAACACCCGAAGCCGTCGCGATCAACTTGGCAGCCTCCGCCTTGAGCTCCTCGCGAACCCTGGCGGCGTCTTGAGCTAACTGCTCGCGGGCGTCGGCCTCCGTACGGGCGGCCTTCTCATGCGCCTTCTTTTCGATGGCCGTGGCGATGCCCTCGGCCTCGTCGCGGGCATTCGACGTTATGACCTCCGCTTCGTCACGCGCCTGCGCGTAGATGCTTTCGGCTCGCTTGGCCGCCTGTTCAAGCTCCAGCTTGGCCGCCGCGGAACGATCGAGCCCTGCCTTAAGCTCTTCGCGGCGTGCATCGATCACCGCCAGCAGTTTATTGAGCGCAAACCTCTTCAATATCCAGACGACCAACACAAAAGCAACCATCTGAAAGATGATGCTCTTGATGTCGAGGCCGAGAGCCCCGATTCCGCTGGCCTGCTCGGTGGCGGCTAGATACATAAAAGACGTCCAAACTAGATTAATTACTTAACGCTAAAGACAATGAGAAGTACGAAAACCATAACGGCGTCCACGAGACCCGCCATAATCAGAGCCATAGTCAGTACCTTGCTCTGTGCGTCGGGGTTGCGGCCGACCGAATTCACGGCGGCTGCTCCTACGAGACCGAGGCCGATGGCCGGCCCGATGGCTCCAAGAGCAATCGTGATTCCTTTGATAAGATCCGGGCTTATTTGCATTACAAACTCCTCATTATTTAATCACACACTGCTACTTACCAGCTCGCTCGCACCCGCCCGCTTGGCCTTGGCCGAAGATTGCAACTCCGAACCATGATCGTCCTTAGTCGTACCGATAGCCAGATAGACTGAGCTTAACATAATAAATAAGTATGCCTGGATAAAGCTAAAAAATACTTCCAGCAAAATCGCCGGAACCGTGCCCGCCCAGGCAAAGTTGCCCGTCAGGGAGCCGATTACATGGATTAGGACCTCCCCGGCGTAGATCACTCCGAAAAGCCGCATGGCGAGAGTCAACAGGCGGACGATCTCACTCAGGATCTCAATCGGCCCCAAGAGGAAGTTCATCGGGTTCCACCACGGCGTCGTAATGCTGAAATAATGACGAACATGGCTAAACAGACCGCGCTCCTTGATGCCGTAGTACTGGACCGTCCCGATCGAGATCAAAGCCAGCGCAACCGTTCCGTTGAGGTCGGTCGTAAACGGTCGGAGCAATGCTTCGCGCACCCCGCCGCTCTCCACGTAGACGCTGCCGCCCATTCCCGGGAGCAATCCGAACAGGTTATTGAGCAGAATAAATACGAAGAGTCCGAGAAAAAGCGATAGGAATCGGCGCGCCTTACCCTCGTCGCCGCCAAAGTTACCGGTGATGGACGAAAGTATAAACTCCGTCAAATTCTCAACAAAGTAAGCCAGCTTCGATTCCGGTCGGATCCGACTCTTCGCCGCCGCAACGCTAAATACGAGCGTGATTATCGCTACGATCACTATGCCGGCGAGCATCGAATTGGTTACACCAAAGGAGCCAATATGGAATATTGGCTCCGCTGCCAGCGGTACGGATGTCTCCGCTACGAATGATTGCACTACTCTACTCACGATTAGTTATAGCCTAGCAAGTTTGAGGGGCTTCTTCAAGCTAAATCATACCGTTATTGCATATATACTCGTATTTATATCACTTTATTTTTGTTTGAATATTCATATTTATTACATTTAATAGGTGATAAATAATATAGATTTCTAATAAATTATGTATATTATTGTGCAACGATAATGACTATGCTAATATTAATATGTGTTGTGCAGGTGGATCGTGAACAAGACCCCGAAAGGGGTCTTTTGTTGTACAAAATATTAGGAATGCATGTGTCTTACGGAGCCGTGTTCCTCGCACGTTGAACCCGCCTGGCTTGCCGGGTCGCATGTCCAAGGCACGATTTCATATTCAAAAAAGAGACTGTCCCAAAGGACGGTCTCTTTTAATGGTCGGGGTGACAGGACTGGTGGCTATGCCACCTTCCTAATGGTGCTCGGTGTGTGTTTGAGCAAGCTCAACGCACACCTGTGCTCCTCGTCCACGAACCTGCGCAACGTGCAGAGGTCGCAGGTTCAATCCGCATACTCATCAATGAAAAGATCCCACCCTAGTGAGATCTTTTCATTGGTCGGGGTGACAGGACTTGAACCTGCGACCTCTGCGTTCCGAACACAGCACGCTACCAACTGCGCCACACCCCGATAGTTAAATTGAACCACTCAAGTGTAGCGAAAAATCCTTGATTTGCCCAGAGTAACGAGTAGAATAACCCTACCCCGAGACTCGAGGAGTACCCACGTCCGCAAAATCCAAGATCCGCATTCTCACGATCCTTGAGGTTCGAGGTTCGTCCAAACGTTTTCTCAAGGCCGTCGCTGCCGGCCAAGTCGTCTTTGTATCGCATGAGGGCGATATCTTTGCTGAGATCATTCCTGAGCCTGTCACCGACAAGGCATACCGGGCCATCATGGCTCATAACGAGGCTCTGGGCTGGGACGCAAAATATGGTCACCTCACCGCCGAGAGCGATGGTCGAGAGATCAAGCTCATCGTCCACTACTTCATTCGTGACCCGCACAAACCGTCGATGCTCCTCGGGTACTTCGCGGGAGTCATGAAGCTCATGGATCTGATCAACGAGTTAGACTCACCAGGGCGTAGCTCATAGACCGAGCCCTTCGTATACCGAGGGGTCTTTTATTTGCCGATGAACCAGAATGGTTTGGGCAGACCGGCGGCGCGACTTGACCGCGAACGAGTCTTGACTGGAAACTCACGCTCTAGTAGCGCCGGCCAATTGGCCTTGAGCCACTTCTTCTGCTCTTGATAGAGCGCTAGGGCTCCCCGCTCATCAAACTCCCTCCGCATCACGCCACCGGCATGCGGATGGGCCTGAGCGCGTGCTAAGGGCGAGTTGAAGCCGTGTGCGTAGTGCGTAAGCTCATGTATGAGCGTCGCCAACACTACGTACTCCGGCACTTCCTCAAGCTTAAAGAGACCGTTCATGGTAATGATGCTCACCGTGCGGTCGCTTAGATCAAGCGATATCGATCCCAGCCGACGCTTGGCGCGGCGGCCAAAGACAATACGCACGTCGTTTTCCTGCGGTACGTCGTCAAAGTAGGTATCCCAGGCAGTATCGAGCAACTCCTGCAGCCATATCTCGTCTCGCTTCACACTCATTCCGCTGCCTCCTCTGCTTCGCCGGTGCCGTAGTACTTGATGGCGGCGCAGGTATGAAAGGCGCTCGCCTTTGGTGCAAACTCACGGTTACGTATCTTCTCCGCTACCTTTGCCAAATACTCGCGGTGGTTTTTTAAGATTCGAGACGACAGCTCAGCCTCGCCCTCGGCTCCCGTCACAACGTAATCCAGCGTCACGCGTGCCGGAGCTTCACCGCTCATAATCTCAAAAGCTAGCGCGTAAGAACGCAGTTGCTTACTTTCCTTAGACTCGGCTGACAGCTTTTCCGGATCCGTCTTGGTCCGGCCGGTCTTGTAATCCCTCAGCTCTATTCCGCCTTCGACCATGAAGAGTGCATCGATTCGCCCCTTAAGCCGCAGTTTGGCTTCGGGTATCTCGAGGCGAATGGGCAGCTCCACGCCCTTGACGACCCGTTCGGCTGCATCCTCGCGGGCTATGAAAGCCGCCAAGGTCTTGCGGGCCAACTCATGCTCCTGATCGGCGATAATTTTTGACAGATAACCATTGTCGCTCCAGGCCTCGTCTAGTCGCAACGCCAATTCGTTCGCGTCGGGCGCTTCGCCTCGAAGCTTTGCCTCGTAATACCCCTGAAAAGCGGCGTGCAGGGCCACGCCAAAGGCCATCTGCGGACCGAACGGTTGCCGCAACCCCAACACCTTTTCCAGATAGAAATCATACGGGCAACGCTCATAGCTCACGATATCGCCCACCGCCAATTCAATCCACCCGTCGGACGACTCAAACGGCAATGTATGCTGAGTATAGGCGTCCTTAAGCGGATAATATTGTTGTATTTTTTTCAACGTTTTATCGATTGCGTTTACCTCAGATACTGCTTGGGGAACTTTCGCTGCCTCGTCGCCAAACATCTCCCGGATAAATCCGCTCACCTGCTGCCGTGTCCCGCCGTTGGTCTGCGTTCCGGCGCTTACGACCAGCTCCCGTTTGGCACGGGTTGCCGCCACATACATTAGGCGCCGGTATTCATGCTCGGGCGGCAGCTCGGTTGAACGGCGAATTACTTCCGGTACCTCTAGCCCGGCGCGTACACCGGATGACCACGCTCGCTGCGTACAGCCGATCAGGTAAACCGTCTCAAACTCCAGCCCCTTTGATGCGTGAACCGTCAGCAACTGAACACCCTCGCTCTCTCCGACCGGCTCCGATACTTCAATGGTTGGCGGCACCGGAAAGAATCCCATATAGGCCGCCAATTTAGGATCAACGGCCACCGTCTCGAAATCCTGCATCTGCTCAAACAGGCGGCTCAAATCCTCAAATACCCGCTGCATCCGCGGGCTGTCACTTGCCGCCGCCTGCCACTTGTTGCCGACTTCGGACTCAAAGATCAGCCGAAAAGCCAAGCGTCCGACCGAATCGACCTCAGCCCACTTTCGCCACTCGTCCAATTGACCGACCAGTGCCATGTCCTGCTCCTCGGTCGACGACCTGAGCGCCGTTTCTATATTCAGCAGGTCTGTCCGGCTCGTCTCAAGCAGCCGACGGTAGTCGCTCGCCTCCCGGCCGACGAACGAGCTCAATATCACATGTCCGATCGCTTCATCCGATGCCGAATGACCTATCCAGCGCAACAGATACCATAAATGAAGTAATTCCGGTTGTTCAAAGATGTTGGTCGAGGTCGAGAGGGCAAACGGTACTTTCTGAGACTTTAAAATCTTTGCCAGGCTCTTCAGCGGAGCGTGCGTAGCCGACAATACGGCAATCCCCGATCCTAACTCTCCGGCTTCGATACGCGACGCGATTGTATGAGCGACAGCCTGCCGCTCGTCATTGCCCGTCACATACGGCACATATTCCGCGGTCGCCTTCCGGTGTTGTGCTATCAGATGCTTGTCGAGACCCAGCTTGGCCTCTAGCCGCTCGGGATTATTATGCTGGATTAAGTCGTATGCCGTGTCGAGAATGGCTTGGCCTGAACGATAGTTCTGCGTAAGAACAATGGGCTGTTTTACGGCATAATGCTCGGTGAAATTCAATATGTTCCCAATCTCGGCCCCGCGGAAGCCGTAAATTGCCTGATCGTCGTCGCCGACGGCAAAAATGTTACCTGTCGGCGGCACGATCATGCGCAGTATCGCATCCTGTACCGGGTTGGTGTCCTGATACTCATCAACGAGAACGAATTTATACTCGCGCGTCAGACGTTGAACGATATTCGGACGGCTTTTCAGTATCTCGAGCGGCAGCTGCAATTGATCGTTATAATCGATAGCCCCACGCTCAATCTTGAGGGTTTCATATAGCTCATACAGTGCCAATAGATCTTGCTGTTCAGCGATATCACGTGGGTGAAGTTCATTTTTCGTTGTAACTTCTGCGACGTATTTTCGGTAATCCTCAACAGATACGCCGGCATTCTGTAATTCACCAATATAACGTGTAATACCTTCAAGAAACTCATATATATCGCCTTGTGAACCATAATATGATAGCGAAATACGATCTAAATGTTGTTGCAATAACAACGTTTTTTGTACGTCATTGAGTAGTCCGCCGACAATTGATCGCCCAATATGACTGGCAAACCGTACCAAAAAGTCCGACCCGAAGGCGTTGAATGTCAAAACCGAAACCGAGTACGATTCCCAGCCAATCAATTCGAAAAGTCGTTCCTGCATCTCGCGGGCGGCTTTCTCGGTAAAAGTCAGTGCCAAGATTTCGGTCGGTTTTGCGTGACCCTTGGCGATGAGGTGCGCGATACGCCTCGTAATCACCTGCGTCTTCCCGGTTCCGGCTCCGGCCACCACCAAGAGCGGGCCGTCGACGTGTTCGACAGCTGCTCGTTGCTCCCGGTTTAGCCCCTGAAGTGGATCCATAGATTCCATTGTATCAGCCTCTATCCGCCAAATCCCATTTGTCGTTCAAATATTATTCGCGATATTCACTCGCCCCTAAGCGCCCAGCTTCAAGGCCCCCCCCGAGGGGATACTGCTAATCCTTAAGTGCCGGTCGAATGCGCCTGCGGACCCGTCTTAGGTTCATTAAATCAGGAATAAAATGCTGCGCACTACGCCGGCTGAGTGATTCAAGCCCAACCAACGCCGCCTGAAAAGCGTACCTTTCCAGGCGAGTCTAGTCAGCCAAATCATAAGTGGTATAATAACGCTATCTAGAGGTATCTCATTGTCTGACTTGATTACCCGTACAGCCAGACTAGTCCCCTACGCCAAGCGTCCGCGCCAGGTGCCTAACTTCGTGACCGCCTACGCCTATGAGCCACTTCCCGACGATCCTGCCGAACCGCTCGGCAATCTCTACGTCGTAATCGAGGTACTCGTGAGCGGTCGATCCAGCGAAGAGGTGGCCGATTTGGTAATCTCGTCCCTTGGCGACCACTACTATAACCAGCCGGGTGAAACCACTCCTACGCTCGACCGTTTCGAGACGGCTATCAAGGCCACCAACCACTCGCTGAGCGAGTATGTAAACGACGGCAATGCCTCGTGGATCGGCAAGATGAGCGCCGTGGCCGCGGTCCAAGTCGGCAATGAACTGCATTTGGCCCAAACCGGCTCGGCAGAAGCTTACCTGTACCGCGGCAAAGCCTCGACCCGCGTCACCAGCGGCAATGCCTCGCGAACCTCCAGCCCGACCAAAACCTTCGGTTCGATCGCCAGCGGCCAGTTGGAGGCCGGTGACCGGCTGCTCATGGCGACCCCCGCCCTCATCCATCAGATATCCCTCACCCGGTTGCACTCCGTCGTGATGGCCACCAGCCCGAACACCGCCATCGCCGAAATCTCCGAGCTCCTGCGGGGTACTTCGAGCGACCGCATATCGGCGCTCGTAATCGAACTGACGACCCCGGAATTGGCGGCGTTGCAGGTGCGAAGCGACGAACCGGACGAAATTCAGCTCGGTACCCCCGAAAACGCCCTGGATGCCGCCAGAATGGCAACCTCGCCGATCGCGGCAGCCACCGTTGCTTCGTCCAAAATCGTCGGGGCGAAGGCCAAGATCGGCTGGCAGCGGGCGCAACCGTTCCTTCAGCGCTGCGGGTTTATGGTTGCCGGGTGGTTGCGCCGCTTCCTGACCGGCAAAGGCGCCCCCCGACGCCTCGGCATAGCCGTGATTGCAATATTGATCATTGCCGGCACTCTGGCATGGAACGGCAGCCGGAGCGCCAGTCTAAAATCGATTATGAATCAGTACTCATCGACCTATCAACTCTACCAGGAGGCCAATCAGGATCTGGCCAACGATCAGAAAGACGCCGCCCGAACCGCTCTCAATCAAGCCAACGTTCAGATCGCATCAATCGTGAAGTCGCCGAACCGTAAGCGTCTCGACGCCAAACTTGGCGCCACCGATCTGCCTCAGGGCGAACCGACCACCGTTGCCGGACTCAGCGCCCTGATAACCGATGCTCTCAATAATCTGGACGGTTTAAGCGTTGTAAATCCTACAACTGTTGTATCATTTTCGCAGATCAAAAATGCAAAACCAACTCATTTTGAACTCAACACGAATAAACTCTATGCATTCGACAGTAATAATAACTCGGCCATCTACATTGTAAACACCACTACGAATTCAATCAAAACCAGTGCGGCGGATACCGCCAAACTCGGCAGCGTATTAGCTACCACCCTATCGAGCGCCAATGACGGGATCTTCATCCTCACCGCCAAACCCGCCGTCTGGTTCTACTCGTTTGCGGGCGACACCCTCGCAGAACAATCGGTGGGGATCGGCGGCTGGGAACCGGCAACTTCGATCGCCAGTTATGCCACCAACCTCTATCTCCTTGGTGACCAGGCGATCTATAAGCACCTTAAGACCATCGGCGGCTACGCCCCAAAAACCGAATACCTCACGGCAGCTCAAACCTCGGGCCTAACCGACGCCAAGGCCATCGCGGTCGATGGAGCCGTGTATGTAATATCCCCCACCGGTCTCCGCCAATACCTGGCCGGCGTGCTCAAGGCCACCGCCGTCGTGCCGGATAGCCTTAGCGGCAGTACTATTCTCAGATCGGTCAACGCCGGCAGTACCATTATCTCGTCCGACCCCAAATCGAATCGAATTGGCTACTGGGACGCGTCAAAAAGCCTTGTCTTAAGCCGACAGTTCAGCCTCAACGGCGTGAAGTCGCTCTATGATGTCACCCAAGACGCAGCCACCTCGACCGACTATGCTCTGGTCGACGGTCGCATTGTGAAGTTCACAAACTAATATCGGTTATCTCCTATCCGTTACTTTTGCCGCCAAAAGTAACCGGAAGTATTGAACCTAATGGATCTTGGAGCGACCAGACCCCGCCATGGCGTAGCCTTCCGATGCACCGTCAGTTAGGCCGTAAGGGCCAAACTAGCGAAGCTAAAGCCGCTCCGGGGCGTCAATGCCCAGTACGGTAAGCCCGTCACGCAATATATCGGCGTACTTCGATACCAGTTGCAGTCGCAAACCTTCCCGCTCGTTGCCCACGACGCGGTTACCTTCGTAGAACCGGTTAAAGACCTGTGCCAATTCATAGAGATAGGTGCAGACGTGGTGCGGCATAAGCTCCGACACCGCCTGATCCAAGACGTCGGGATAGGCACTCATCTTGAGTGCCAGGATGCGTTCGCCAGCTTCAAAGGCCGCATAGGGGGTGTGGGCAGATGCTTCAACCTTGGCCAAGATACTCCGCGCTCGGGCGTGAGCGTACTGCAGATACGGCCCGCTGTTGCCTTCGAGACTCACGGATTCTTCGGGGATAAAGACCAAATCGGCGCCGATACGCTGCTTCAAGAAAGCATACTTAATGGCTCCCAGCTCCACCTGAACATTATTGCCCCGCCCGGAGCTGGCGTTTGCTTCGGCCACCAGATCGAGCACATCGACGGCCCGCAGGAAGTTCCCCTTGCGTGAGGACATCTTGACGCTGCCGGCCAGCTTCACGTTGCCGTGCGTCAGGTGCGTCGTGCGCTCAGCCAGCTCCGGAGCGAACTGCTCGATACTCTTGAGGACGACCTTCATGTACTCGGTAATGTCATTGCCGGTGATTACGATTGAATGGTCGAAGCGGTAGTCCCGCCATTTGGCCATTATGAGGCCCACGTCCTTGGCTTCGTAAGTTGGCAGGCCGTTGGAATTAATAAACACGCGCGTATGCAGTCCGTACTTCTCGCCGTCGAAGATAACCGCTCCGCCGCTTTCTTGGTAGATCCCCTTGGCGAGCTGCTCACGAACCGTAGCCAAACCGATCGGAGCCGTCTCGCTCTCGGGATAATACTTTTCGAAGGTGCTGCCGATGCGCGCGTAGAAAGCATCGAAATAGTCGTAGCTCCAAGCCCGGCATGTCCAGTAGATTTGCGCCAAAGGCGTTTGACGGTCGTCCGCGGCTACGATTTGGTAGATCTGCTTATTGATATCGATGATCTCCGCCTTGGCCTGCTCGTCGTCCTCGTAGCTGGCGGTTCCTTCGACGTAGCACTTGGCCATCCACTCGGAACGTTCGGCTTCGGGGATAGCGGCCAACTTATCGGGGTGTACTCCGCCCAAATCCTGAACGATCGACCAGATGGTCTTGCCCACGTGCAATCCAACGTCGCCGCCAAAGTTGACCGGGTGCACTTGGCCGCCGGATAGCCGGACCAGGTTCGTGATGGCGTCCCCCACCACGCTCGTGTAGAGGTGGCCGACGTGCAGAACCTTGAACGGGTTGGGATCGGAATACTCAGTCACCACCGTCTGGCCGGCATAAGCGGCCGGCTTCGAGACGGTCGAGTCTGAGACGTACTTGCCGAGCACCTCGTCCGTGAAGGTTATGTTCAAGAAGCCCGGTCC
>JBBSBR010000009.1:0-31411 GCA_038251135.1 Candidatus Saccharimonadia bacterium
CCGGCAAAGTAGGCAAACCTCCTGGGCCAAATATCTCCTTGATAGCCCGGAACTCATCGTTGAGCGCCGACAGAATCAACTCTTACCCAGGCGTAAGAGTTGACCCTCACTATATTTATCTGAGGTTCGGGTAGTCTCTGTCGTTGATCCGCTCAACGCTAAGCCCCGAGCTTCAGGAAGATATTTAATGCCCAGACCCACCGCGGGGCCCGATGGTCAGGGTCCCCAGGGGATGCCACTAATCCTGAAGGCATTGTTTGTATCCCCTGGGGACGCTAGCCCCCGAGAACCATGCCCGCATTGCCGTGGCCGCACACAGCAGCGGACGACCAGGTGCACTTCGAAAATAAGACCCTAGAAAGATAGCTCATATATTTCTACCTGCAATCAGCGGGAATTGTGCGCCGCGGAATGTGGGCAACCATCAGACGAACGATAGCGATCTTGGCAACTATCGGTGATCGACAACATGTCGGGAAGCAAGCGAGTTGCGCCCCGCCAGTTGAGTCGCAGATCACCCCTAGCGCGGGATAATATTAAACATAAATTCCCGCCGCACGAGGTACCACACGACGGCGATGGCGGCCGTCGTGACGAGCGTATTGACCACGAAGTTCTGCGGCAAGCCCAGAAACGGCACGGTAAACGCCACCAGTCCTTGCATGATATAGACGTAGAGCGAGTTGCGGCCGAGCGGAATGAGCAGCCAACCCAGCGCCGAATTGATTTGGTTTTGATATCGTCGCACCACCAGCGCAAAAGCCGTAAAGACCAGCAGGAAGATGAGCGGCCGCAGCAGGCCGGTGCGGTTATCCTGGAACAGATCGCGGTAGATATCGTTGCCGTCGATGGTCTTCATGGTAGTGATCAGCAGGTTTTCCGATTCCTCAAACCAGATCGGCAGCAGCGTAATCGCCCCGCTCACCAGCATCATCACGATGCCGGTCGCCACCGTGGCGCGCTCGGCCAAGCGCCGACGCGACGCCGGCTTGCTTGCCCACCAAGCCCGGATATCCTCGAGGTGATAACCGATGACCGTCCCGACAAAGAAGTAGATTTGCCACCGCATGCCGGCCGGAGCGGGGAAATTGGCTACCAAGAACGGCAGAATCCAACCCGCCGCGCTGACCCCCACGACCCAGGCCCATTTGCCGCGCCGCAGCAGCCACAGTACGAACGGCGAAAGCAACAGGTAGATGACGTAGTAGGGCAAAAAGTCGCTCCAACCGTAGACATAAGTGAGCGTGAGGGTATGCCAAATGGTCCCGAGGGCATCGGTGCTGGTGACCAGCCCGGTTTTGGAGCCCGTGACGCCATGGCTGGTCAGCCAGACGGCCAACACCGAGTAGAGCACGGTGAGGACGACACTGGCCAAGTAGAGCCTCCAGGCGCGGGCGTACAGCTTGCGTACGACGACTTTCCTCCCCAGCCGCTCAATTTCACGGCCGCGCACCAGGCCGATCATGAGCCCGGAGATAAAGAAGAAAGCTTCGGCGGCCGTCACCCACAACCGACCCTGTCCCGTCAGAAACATGTAGAGCGAGGGGAAGAGGACGAGGTGGTCGACGATGATTACGAGCAGCGCAAAGCCGCGCAACAGATCAAGCGTGAGGATGCGCCGCCGCGGACCCGGATTGTGGTGGGCGGGAATGGGATTCAATATATAACCATTATAGTACGAGAACCATGAGAGTCTGCTTAAGCGGTGACGCTTATCTCCCGCCCTGATATACTAGTGTATAAGGAATCGGTAGGTGAAGCTCAATAAACATACCCGTACGGCCGTTCAGATAGCCGCCCTCGCTCTGCTGGTGGGAGGCATCTTGGGGTACGGCCTACAGACCCTGACCGAACCGATCCGCGAAGTTACGGTCGTGGCGCCGGCTCCCACGCCTCGGGTCGTTACGGGGTCCAGCCTGGCTTATCCCATTACGATTCCCGCCGAGCGGGCCAGGAGTTATCCCGGGGGATACATATCGCCGGAGCAGGATTTGGGGATCCGGGACGGCTACAGTCTGAGCAAGGTGTCCTACCCGTCGGACGGTTACCGGATTTATGCCCTAGTGGCGACCCCCGCGAGCGCCCGCCCGGCAAACGGCTACCCGGTCATAATTTTGGCGCACGGATATACCAACCCGACTGCCTACCGCACCGACGGTCCCGAGTACGCCGACTACATTGCCGCCTTTGCCAGTCACGGCTATGTGGTGATCAAACCTGATTACCGTGGCTACGCCCAATCGTGGGGAACGGCCCGCGGGGCGTACTTTAGCACCGACTATACGGCCGACGTTTTGAACCTGGCCACCAGCCTCACCCGCTACCCGCCCGTGGACGCTTCCGAGATGGCGATCTGGGGCCACAGTATGGGCGGACACGTGGCGCTCGAAGCCGTTACGGTCGCCCCGAAGCGCTTCAAAGCCGCGGTGATTGCCTCGGCCAGCGTCGGGACCGTGGACGATATGTATTACAACTGGACTCCGCCGTCCGAGCGGGCCAACTTCGATGCCCAAGCGGAGAAGAAGCGCGTGGCGGCGCTGTTTGGCGAGCCGCGCCAGAATCCGGCGTTCTGGGCTGAGCTCTCACCGCTGACCTACGGTACCGATCTGCGGACGCCGCTACAGCTGCACCACGGTTTGGCCGACAGCGTTGTCCCGGCGCGCTTTTCGCAGGAGGCGGCCGACGCCTTGACAGCCAAGGGGGCCAATGCGACCCTTTATACCTACCCTAAGGCACCTCATGTCTTTAGCGGCGCCGATGAGCAGCTCTTGATTCAGCGCTCGTTGGCTTGGTTCGATCAGTACCTTTGAGCTCAATAGTAGGGTTCCCAGGGGATACGATCGGCAATTTATAGTATCCTTTGGGGACGTGGTTCCCGGTTATGTAATCCACTTGCAATATGTCATAATCAGAGAGAAAGAATTAATACGCAATTTATGGCTCTTGAGATCGACGAAATAGTTCCGGAAGACACCGAAACCCCTCCCGGGCGCCATCGCATATGGAAAATTCTGGGTGGGTTACTGGTGGTTTTTGGGCTGCTGGTAGCCAGCTTTGAGCTGGTTTACGCGACCCGTATCTATCCCGGCGTCAGCGTGGACGGCGTGTACGTGGGAGGTATGAGCAAGGCGGATGCCATCACGCGGATCAACGAGAAGATTCAAGACTTCTCGGGTCATTCCCTGGCCGTCACCTACGGTTCGACCATCCTGCGCATTCCGGTTAACGACTTGAACGTTACCTACAGCGTCGCGCAAAGCATCGACACGGCCTACGCTTTCGGGCGCAGAGGCAGCTGGACGACCATTATTCATGCACATGCGCGCTCATTGGCCGGCCGGTCGACCAATTTCTCGAATTTAGCCTATGCCGACAGTCGTTTGTGGCCGTATCTCGCCCAGGTCGACGACGACGTCAACAAGCCGGTTGCCAACGCCAGTCTGGCCGTTGCCGACAATCAGGCGGACGTAGTGCCGGCCACGAATGGCGTCCGGCTGGATATCGGGCGCCTGACGCAGGGCATTGAAGCCCGTTTGGCCGACACCGACATCGCCCCCGTAGCCGCCCCTACCTACGACCTGGCACCGGCCGTCTCCACCGGCCTCTTAGCAGCCGCCACCGCCACCGCCGATACGTATCTGTCGGGGCCGGTAACGCTAACTTACAGCGACATTACCAAGACGATCGAACCGTCGGTCATGGTGGGTTGGCTCAAAGTGGCATCGGGCATGCCGGCCGACGTTATGACGACCCATAACGTGGCTGATTTTTATCCGTCCGTACCTCAGGCTACAATTACGCTCGATCAATCTGCCGTTGCGGCCTATGTGACCGAGCTGGCGACCCACATCGACCAGACCGGCCAGAACGCCGCCCTGAACATCGTCGGCGGGCAGGCTACCGTTTTCCAGCCTAGCCGAGACGGCATAACGCTCGATCAGGCCGGAGCGGTCAAGTCGATCATCGATGCGGCCAGCAAGACCGATGCCGGCCGTACGGTAGCGCTGACGGTTAACGTCAAGAAGGCGGATGTGAACGAGGCGAATCTGAACGACCTCGGCATCAACGAATTAATCTCCGAAGGCGTTACTTACTTCCCCGGTTCACCGTGGGACCGTCTCACCAATGTTAAAGTCGGGGCGAGCAAGTTCAACGGCATCCTCCTCAAGCCCGACCAGGTCTTTTCGTTTGGTGAAATTTTGGGAGCCGTCGGACCGGAGCAGGGTTACGTGCCCGGGTTGGTTATCATCGGCAACCACGAGGAGAAACAGTACGGCGGGGGACTGTGCCAAGTGAGTTCGACCGCTTTCCGAGCGGCTCTCAACGCCGGGCTGCCGATCGTCCAGCGGACCAATCACTCGTTTGCGATCTCCTACTATACGGCGCCCTTCGGCGTACCGGGAGTTGACGCGACCATTTACTACCCTCAGGTCGACTTTAAATTCAAAAACGATACCGGCCACTACATCCTGATCCAGACGATCATGCAGGGTACGACCTTGAAATTCGACTTCTACGGCACCAAGACCAAGACCGGCGTGATCCGCGGTCCTCAATTCGTAACCGGATCATCCGACGTTACCAAGCCCTCGCACACCGTTTTTTGGCGCGACGTGCTCGATCTGACCGGCAAAGTGATCAAAACCGACCAGTTCGATACCTACTACCAGAGCAGCCTCGACTATCCGATTACGCCACAGTATAACTAAGTCCTTGAGTCCCCAGGGGATGCAAACAACGCCTTAAGGATTTGTGGCATCCCCTGGGGACCCTGGAATCTGCCGAACAAAAACCGTTGACACTACGGACTTTGTTCGGTATTATGAATAGTAATTAATGCCGGAGGGTTTCGACATGGCAGAACCATTAACCAAGCGTCAGCGTGAAGTGCTCGATTATGTAACTCAGTTCATTGAATTGCACGGGTACGCCCCGAGCTACCGCGAGATCGCCTCGTACTTTAAGTACGGGTCGGTCGCGACCGTGGCCGAGCACATCGAGTCGCTCGTCTCCAAGGGCATGCTCCAGAAGAACGACAATGAAGCGCGCTCGATCCAGCTCGTTCCGGAAGACATGGACATCTCCCACACGGTCGGCCTGCCGATCCTGGGTCTGGTGGCGGCCGGATCACCGATCGAAACGCTCGGAGCCCACCCCGAAACGCTCGAAGTGCCGCCGTTTATGGTCGGTCGCCGGAACTCCTACGTGTTGCAGGTCAAAGGAGATTCCATGATCGACGAGGGCATCAACTCAGGCGATTACGTCGTGGTTCAGGAAAAGGAAGTCCCATCCAATGGCGAGATGGTTATCGCTCTGATCAACGGCGGCGAAGCGACGCTTAAGCGTTACTACAAAGAGAAGGGCCACATCCGTCTGCAGCCCTCCAACGTATCGATGGAGCCGATCATCATCGAGGCCGGTACGCCCATCGTAATTCAGGGCATCGTCATCGGACTGATCCGAAAATACTAGCCGATTCAGAGTACGCATCATGGCTAATACAAACCAATTACAGTTCAACTGTCAGCTCTACGTGACCGCGCGCGGAAATCTGAGCACCATGCTTCCAACGGAGTCGGGACCTAAGCGCGTCATTACGTTTGCGCCGGTCGAGTTCGATGATCTCATCGAGCCCGGCTTCCGCCGGCTGCTGGCTGCCTTCGATTCATTGCCGAGTTTAATTACGATTTAGGCGTTACGACTTTTGCCTTTTCGTCCCGGCGGGTGGCTTTGATATCCAGGAGGACGGCTTTTTCGAGCAACGCTTCCTCGTTAACGGGGGCCTTGGAGAGGCCGATTATAAACATGCCGACCGGTGCGCCTAACGTGAGCCAAGTGAGCGAAAATAGTGGTCCTTTGTTGAAGATACGTCCCAGGCGTATGGCGACCGAACCCGCGTAGACTGCTCCTACGTACGGTGGCAACGATAAGGCGAACCAGCTCTTTGGTGCGTTGATCGCGACCACCTGGGCGTAGTAGTTGAGAATTGGCACGAAGGCGTGCCAGGTCAGCTTCTTTAGTCGCCGCAGCACGAGGATAAGGCCGATCATATAGACTATGTAGAGCACGACCATCGTTACGGCAAAGGCAATGCCTATATTGACTAGTGCGTTGGTGATAGTCTCCATACCGAAAGTATACTCCTGTCTTAATACCTAAAATAACTTGGTGCGAATATTTAGCTCCGCTCGATTGACCTCGCACCGCCAGATAGCTATAATCGGCAGGTACCACCCGCGAATGTTCCGGAGTAGCTCAGTGGTAGAGCAGTTCGCTGTTAACGAATTGGCCGTCGGTTCGAGCCCGACCTCCGGAGCCAGAGAAAAGGACCCCCAAGAGGGGTCTTTTTCTCTGGCTCATGAAGCTGGTTTTGCAACCGACGACACGCACATAGTGCGTAGTCGGAGGTTCGGCGGGGTGAAGCCACGCGCACAAGCTCGCTTGGAGCATGGCTGAACGGAGGTGGCGAAGCCACAACCCGACCTCCGGAGCCATAGAACTTATGCTTAAAAGAGCCTTCTTAGGCTCTTTTTTGTTATCATTTAGTTTATGAAGACTTTGTTCCTAATTGCGGCGTCAATTATAACGGTCGCATCGGTCGTACCCTACGCTCGGGATATACTGAAAGGAACGACTAAGCCGAATATTGTTTCGTGGATTACTTGGACTCTACTTACATTAGTTGCAACTATCGCCGAGATTGCCGCTCACGAATATACAACTGCTATATTTACTTCTTCAGCAGTTGTTGAAACAAGCATTATCGTAGTGCTCGGGCTTAAATATGGATATGTAAAATACACTTCGTTTGATTGGGCTTGTCAGATAGGGGCATTATCGGGATTTTTCTTCTGGTGGTACTTTAATAGTCCAGCCGTTGCAGTTATCGCTGCGGTGACCATAGATTTCATTGGCGCCCTACCAACCGTAGTGCACTCCTGGACGCGACCTGACGAGGAGACGTGGCCGACTTACGCATTGGCTGGATTAGGTGGCTTATTGGCAATCTTTGCCTTAACGTCTTACAACTGGACGAGCCTGACATACGCCGTTTATATAGTGGGCATAAACATATTGATTGCTGGCATTCTGATCACCCGTAAGGCTAAGACGGTTGCAACATAATAGTTCTAATGTCCCATACCACTCGGAGCCAAAGAACTTATGCTTCAAAGAGCCTTTCGAGGCTCTTTTTTGGTAAGATGCCCGTATGAATAATGAACAAAGATTTCTAGATAACGATGGCCGAGTAAAGCAGTGGCCATCAAAACATGCTGATAAGCTCCTTGTGTTGGCATATCTAGCAACTAAGTTTGACCTTGCAGAGATATACAGCGAAGCCGATGTTAATGGGGTGCTTAAGCAATGGCATACCTTTGGCGATTGGTCGATGCTGCGACGAGACTTATGCGATTATGGCTTTCTCGAGCGCAATACCGATGGATCGGACTATAAGTTAGCACGCATTGAGACTTCATTTCCCGGGCTGATTCTCGTTCGACCAAATATTGCGCAGGATCCCCTAATTAGCGTCGAGTGGATAAACGGGCCCGATGGCCATGAAACCATGCGACTTATGGGAAACACCGATGAAGGTAATAAGCCTACAACGCTCGAGCTGGAAGAGAAGCGGGTGCGAGAGTTCATAACTTCTACGGGCTCAAGGACGTGGGCGATGAATCTGGACGGGCGAACGATTGGCTCAATCTGGCTTACTACTGTGCCAACAAATTACCTCAAGGACCCATCAGTGCACTTCATGATCGGAGATACCGGTTCAAGAAAACGCGGAATCGGGCGAGCGACACTTAGCGCAGTCATTGAACTTCTTGAGAATGAGGCCGTCCATGATGAACTGTATTCTCGGTATATGGTTGGCAATGAAGGCTCAGCTCATTTATTGAGTAAAGTCGGTTTTGAGATCGATGGTGAAGTTTATCGAGACGAAGATGGTTTATATTTTCAGAACGTTAAACGTAAATTGGATATCAAACATGTTTAAAGAGTAATAATTGTTCGAACATCCTGAACCACTCGGAGCCAATTATTGACTTTTTATAGTGTTTATGCTAAAATACTCTTGTTTCGTTAAAACGAGATTATTTCGTTTCGAAGCAGCTTGACAAGCAGATAGGTTGAACTGGGCTACGCTCGCAGAGATAGGCTGTGCCAGCATAGTCCAATTCAACCGGCGCGAGGAGACATCATGGACAGCGACGACCTCGAAGCACTGCGCTTCAGGGCAGAGATTGAGCACGAGGACGAGCAGCGCCGCATGGCGACACGGCTCGGCTACCGCACCGGAGACTGGCGTTCAGCCGTCTTCACGACGATCTTGATCGCACTGGGCATCCAGGTGGTCATGGTCTGCGCGGTGGCGTTCGCTGGTGGATTTCCGCGCGGCTTCACGGCCAACCCGTGGTCGCTGCTGTTCTTCCTGCCGGAAGCCTCGATCATCGTGATCCCGTTCCTCTTCCTCAAGCCACGCTACGCGCGCTGGGGACTCGCGATCATCGTGACTCTTGCTGGCGTGACCTGGCTGGTCATGATGGGAGAAGACTGGATAGTCAAGATGCTCACCTAGTGTGAGTATCGCCGAATGCGGCAAGTGGATATGGGTTAAAACCTAGGTTCACGATCACCGTGATGCATTCCTTAACCCCATATCTGCTTGTCATATTCGCTCCACAAATGTGCGTTTGTGCTGATGATTCTTAAAGGACGAAAGCGAATTAACCTGCAATGTATAACCTTATTGAAGTTATAACTTCCTCTATCGTGGTGAGCCAAAGAACTTATGCTTAAACGAGGCTTATTCAGGCCCCGTTTTTTTCCGCCATGCAGACATGCCGATGCGCTATTTAAGAGTTAGAGTGCTAATATACCAGTATGAATAAACTCACTGAAGCACAAATTAAACCCTTGAGAACATGGAATGTTTCGGCAGGCTTGCTACACCTGGCATCAATGATTGCTGTGTTGGCACTTTCAAATAAATTCTCGTTGCCGGTAACGGCTACGTATATGACGGGGCCTCCCGGAACGACATTTACGAACCCGATACTGCTGTTCAGCAATAATGTCAGCTATACGATCGCCCTGTTTCTAGGACTGTCCGCCTTCTTCCATTTCTTGGTGTCTAGTAAGACGTTCTTCCCGAAATATTCGGAAGGGCTAAAACGTAATCGCAACACCTTCCGCTGGGTTGAATACTCGATAAGTTCTTCGGTGATGATCTTTTTAATTGCCCAGTTAAACGGTATCAGCGATTACGCTGCGCTACTGGCTATCTTTGGCGTCAATGTTTCCATGATTCTCTTTGGGTGGCTTCAGGAGAAGTATACTCAGCCCGGTGACGGCCAGTGGCTGCCCTTCATCTTCGGTTGTATCGCAGGAATAATTCCTTGGATCATCGTAGTCATTCAGCTGCTTTCACCGAAGGGACCCGCCGGAACTTCTCCCCCAGGCTTTGTGTATGGCATCGTCATCTCGCTATTCATCTTCTTTAACTGCTTTGCTCTAGTCCAATATAAGCAATATCGGGCAAAGGGTAAGTGGGCTAGCTACCTGCGAGGCGAGAAGACCTATATAATTCTCAGTTTCGTAGCTAAATCCCTCCTCGCATGGCAAATATTTGCCGCTACGCTCGTCAAATAATCATTTGTTTTATGCCAAATGTGACTGCAATGTCGCATATTGGCGCGAGCAACACAGAAGCAAATATTAAATTGGGTGATCAGGTTAATAAAGCCTTTAATGCGTTTCTTGAGGGCGCGCCGATTAGCTTAGTGAACAGGCAATAGTTCTAACGCCCGCCACGACCTGTAGCCAAAGAATTTATACTTAAACGCCCTTCGGGTCGTTTTTGCTATGATGGGTGCATGAGTAGAGTTGTGTATCAAGAAAAATCATTCGAAAGGGAAAACTGAGATGGAGCTGGTTATTAAACTCCTAGTTGCTGGTGGAGTAATGGGTGTCCTCGATTATATCTGGCTGGGATTTGTTGCCAAAAAGCTCTATTACAGCTCAATGGGCAACCTACTACTTGAGAAGCCGAATATGACGGCTGCTCTATTGTTCTACGGCCTATATGTCGTCGGTGTCGTTGTGTTTGTGGTAAATCCGGCGGTTGAACAGGGGTCGTTTATTAGAGCCGTTGGTTACGGCGCTCTATTCGGTCTCGTAGCGTACGGAACGTATGATCTGACCAATCTCGCCGTACTAAAAGGCTACAGCTCAAGTATTGCCGTGATAGATCTCATTTGGGGGATGGTGATTACGGCGGTTACCGCATCGGCAGCATTCCTGGTTGTACAACATTGGTTTCACTAGACGTACTTTCCTGGATCTTGACAGGATTTGCCGGTGCTCTAATCGTGCAACTAGCGGCATTTGGAATGTCTGTTAAGCTGAGGCGGATCGATATTGTCGACGCAGCATGGGGAACGAGTTTCATAGCTGTGATTGTGGCTCTTTGGGTTCGCAATTGGGAGCCAACCTCCGTGACCTTTCTAGTAGACCTGTTGGTGGCAGTCTGGGGCCTACGTCTGTCATGGCACATTCTGAGACGGTTTTTGCGCTCGTCCGAGCAGGATGAACGCTACACCGTATTAATTAACAACTGGCCGCCGCGGTATCGTAATGTCCAGGCATTTTGGCGTATATTCTTGCTTCAAGCTGTCCTCGCAACCCTGATCAGTCTGCCGGTCATTGTTATTCATCTATACCGGCCTGAAGCCACTTGGACTTCGTTCGCGGGGATGCTAGTCTGGATCATCGGCTTCGGCTTAGAGGCGGTGGCAGATTTGCAGTTAAGACGCTTCTTACAGCGGCCACGTCGGGCTGACCTGCTGCAAGACGGACTCTGGCAGTACTCCCGCCAGCCGAACTATTTCGGAGAGATTACGATGTGGTGGGGCATCGCCCTGATCTGCAGTGTAACTCCGCTATGGTGGCTGGGCAGTTTCGGTGCTGTTGTCATTACTTATCTGATCTGCTTCGTCTCTGGTATCCCCCCGGCCGAGGCCCGCGCCGTTGGCAAGGACGGGTGGACGGATTACAAACGACGGACCAGCGTTTTGGTTCCATGGCCCCCTAAGAGGTGGTAGTTCGTAAATCGTCCCACAGCCCGAGCCAAAGTAAAGACCCCAGATTACGTGGGGTTTATTCTATGGGATCTCGCAGAGATTGGCACGAACCGAAGGTTCGATAGCTAGGAACGCGCACAGGAATGCTTTCCGAGCATGCGACGAAGATATACGAGCGTAACCCGACCTCCGGATCCAATGATATTGTACGTAATTTAGACTTATAATAGACTCAATTTTGCTCGTATCATTTATTCAAATCACTTAAGCGAAGCGTTATTACGACCTTAGTCTTGATAAAAGTCAATGATAATGCTAAGCTATTGGCTCAGCGATCAACCCGATCGAGAACCTTTCTCAAGTATGGAGATCGAATGATCATCAAGGTGTTGCCACCGCCTGCCAAGAGCAAAGCGCCCAGACAGACTCGCTACGTAGTGATACCTCGCCGCAGTGGCGTTGACCCGGGAAAGCTGATTCAGGTACTGAAGGCTTCCGGATTTCCCGTCGCCGAAATGAAGCGCGGCCGTCGCTCGTCGAGTAGCCGCAAGACCGACCTCTTGGTACGCGTCCTGCCACCTGAAGGCTCGCCTCGTTCGCGCCCGGACGACAGGCTGGATCGCATCATCAGAAAGCAGCGGACCCGCGACGATGTCGACGTGCGATTCGTGCGGCCGGAGTAATTGATCTTGCTCGGTGGGGCGGCGGGGACAGCCCCGCCGCCCCTAAAAGTCCTGCCCGTAGACGCTTCGGCGTCTTTTTATGTGGGCGGGGCCATTGAAAGGGCACTGATTGACACCTGAACCCGCGGGATATACTGACAGTATCCGGAATACATGAGTCCCCAGCTGATTCCGCTGATCATACTGCTGCCGGCCTTGGCGTATGTGTAATGGATGCACCGGGATATAATCGACATCGAGCGTATTCCGTATATCTCGGCTGCGCCGTTGAGGCAGCCGTCCGCATCGAAGCATCACCGGATGCTGGCTTATGATAATCCGGAACGTTTTCGCAGCCAATTATCGCTACATCACCGAGTATCAAAGAAGGTACTAGGATACTACTTAAAATTCAGATCAAGTGGTCTCAGCGTCGAGCGGGGAGTTGCAAAAGTCTAAAATATATGCAATAATATCGAAACTTTGCCGGGGATTGCTCTTTGCAGACCTCCAGAGTACCTTAAGAAGTCGGCATATACATCGATATATCCAATTCGGCCAGTCATCCGGGGGTAGCCACATGTACAAGATCAAGTACGGACTCGTAACGGTCGTTGGTCTCGTCTCCGGAAAGTCGGACATCGACCTCCAGGCGCTGAGGTGCGACTGGTACCGCCTTGAGTTTTCGGATTCGGAGCTGGTGCGGATAGTCACATCCCTAGCCGGCCGCCATCCGGACATCCATCCGAAAGTCATTGCGGGCGTTCCGATCTGGACCGTCTGTAGAGATCAGACCAATTCCGTCGTCGGGTCGCTGGGCACGACCTTGGGCGAGATGGACATCGACATTCGAGTGAGGCGGATAAACCTAGGCGCCCCCGTATCCAGGTATATCGGGGCGTGAAGCGTACCTGAGATAAGCGACCGACAGTCAAAACAATCGGACTGTCGGGGCTATACCCCGAACTTCCCTTGTTTTGTATTGCCGGCTTCTTATCTCACTCCATAACTGCGTAGTTATGCTGACGAGTCCAAAAGGACGAAAGTGAAACATTACGCCGAAAATGCATGCATTAACCAACCCGGACTGGCGCCGTATTTGCTGCTCGGAAGTGCGCAGCGCCAGCTGTTTTAGGCCTTGTGGCAGGAGTGCTACCACTACGGACAGCAAAAGCCGTGATGCCTCCGGTCTGTTTGCTATGATGAATTGGTGAACAAAGCAGAAATCCCCCGATCCCCAATTATTCCCGCCGAGCTGCAAGCCATTACCCTCGACGGACTTGCCGATGGACGGCAATTTGAGGCCGTGCGAGTTCAAGGCGCGCTGCTCTCCGGATTGGATGCCAAACGGATCACCGTCGAATCCAGCGTATTTGAGAATTCCGAGATAGCCAGCAGCAAGCTTAAGCAGGCCAGCCTCTCGGACACGGCGTTTGAGAACTGCCGTTTGTTCGGAACGAATCTGGACGGAGCTGACTTACATCGGGTGGCGTTCAGACAGGGGATGTACTCCGGACTGGCCCTCAGCGATGCGATGATTGAAGATGTAATCTTCGTCGGAGCCAAAGTTAATCTCGCTAACTTTCGCGTCTCAAAGCTCAAACGGGTGCAGTTTTTAGACTGCGATCTAAGTGAAGCCGACTTCCAGGGAGCGGAACTTAGGTCGGTAGTATTTAAGCATTGCGATCTGTCTAAGGTTGAATTTGCGAATTGCACGATGACGGGCGTCGATCTGCGCGGGTCCGACATCTCGACGATCAAGGGCATTGCCGGGCTCAAGGGGGCCAAGATCGACATGGCACAGCTCATCGGCATCGCGCAGGCAATGGCGCATGAGCTGGGTCTGGAGGTTGAAGAGTAACGCGATCTTCGGGCTGATAGCGTAAATTACGGAGGCAAAGTGCCCCCGCTTTGCTATGATGAATTCATGACTTATGCCGACCGAATCTCGATCAAGCTCATGGACAGTTCATTATTCCTCAAGAAGATTGCAGCCGTATTTGCCGCTACCTTCGTATTGGTGCCGCTGGTTTACTACAAACTCGACGTGCCGGCCGGGCTTTACCTGGCGGCATTGCTGGCTCTGCACCTGATATTCTTATACGCGTATTTTGCTAGGGTTCCCTGGAGGCGGTTGACCCGGCATAAAGCCGGTTTTGGCATGCGGATTCTTGCCATCGTGTTTTTTGGATACTTATTGGACGTATTGAAGTTTCAGGGAAGCTTCGAGTGGGTGATGGCCAATATGGCGGCCGGGCTCGCCATTCATACATTGATACTGTTTTCGCTGATGGCGGAGGTCGAAGTCGGGCCGTCAGTGCATTAGCCGTTGTGTCCGGCAACGGGCATTATCCGTACATATTGGCAATTATACGGACATAATCGGGCTAAACTTCGGGGTTTCATACAGCCTGATTCGATAATGACCTTTGGTATAATCAGACCATGACAACTATCGATTCCTACGGCTTAACGTTTCAAAGCGCCGGCCAAGATTGGCGGGCTTTTGTGGCAGCTCCGGAAAAGCCGAAGGGCGCCATTATCGTGATTCATGAAATTTGGGGACTCAACGACGATATCCGACGGATTACCCGGGACTTTGCCGAAGCCGGCTATCTGGCCGTTGCGCCCGATCTGTACAGTCAAGACGACCCGGTCGAGGAGGTGAACGAAGAGGTTTTCGTGCGCGTCTTCAGCGACCCGTTCCGCAAATCAGCTCTGGGGGCGCTTCATGATCTGCGGGCGTGGGTAATTGAGCAGGGTTGGACGGCCGAGCAGATAGCGATGACCGGCTTTTGCTTCGGCGGCACCTATACATTGCAGTATTTGCTGGCCTACGACGATATAGCGGGCGGCATCAGTTTCTACGGCCAGACGCCCGACGAGGACAGCATTCGGCGGTTGAATAAGCCATTATTGGCTTTCTACGGCCAGGACGACGGCTTTTTGACGCCCCACCGCGAGCGGATGCTCGAATACGCTCAAAAACTGGAATTGCCTATCGATGTCGAGACCTATGCCAACGCCGAGCACTCGTTTATGAACCAGCACCGCGACGGCAGCTATCGTCCCGAGTCTGCAGCCGATGCCTGGCAAAAAACCATGGCATTTCTCGGAGAAAATCTAGAGTCCTAATCCGAATCGTATTCCGCCCGGGTCTAAAACGACGGTCCGGAATCGCCGGTTTGGGATTAGGGTCTGATGAGGAGCAGTGCATGTGCGGACGCTTCACAATGATTACCAACGCCGCGTCGTTGACCTCCCGGTACAAGACTAATCTGACTGGCGGCTTTCAGGTTGATGCAAAATACAATATCGCGCCTGGTCAGTACGTACCGGTCGTGACGGCCGGCGGGATCGAACGGATGCGCTGGGGGCTGGTGCCGCAGTGGGCCGCGAGCTTAAACACCGGCTACTCCATGTTTAACGCGATGGCTGAGACTCTGCTCGAAAAACGTTCCTACAGTCAGCTGATCGCCTCCCGGCGTTGCATCGTGCCGGCCAGCGGCTTCTATGAATGGATAACCGATGAAGCCGGCGCCAAGCTGCCCGTGTATTTTAAGATCGACGGTCATCCGATTTTTTCGATGGCGGGCATATATACCGAGCGCACCGACCCGGAGGGCGAAGTCCTCAAGAGTTTTACGATTATTACGACCACGCCCAACGATGCCGTATTGCCGGTTCATGACCGCATGCCGGCAATTTTGCTGGCCGCCGACGAGCAGGCTTGGCTCAGACCCGAAACCGATTTAAGCGAGGCGCTGTTGATGCTCGGGCCTTACCCGGACGGCTTAATGACGAGCTACCGCGTGGATGCTTCGGTAAATAGTGCGAAAAATGAGGGCGAGCAATTAATTCTGCCGATTAATGATGCCGAAAATTAAGCACCCGGGGTGAATTACCGCGATCTGCGATAATTCATCCCGGGCAATGTCGGACGAGTTGGACTGCTAGGCAGCCAGCTCAGCCGACGGCGCAACGCGGTGCAGGCGGGCCTGGCCCACGTACTCGTCGGCCGCGCCGTAGTAGATCAGGAAGCTGTCGCCGTCGGGCACGATACTCGTAGGAAAGATCACATTGGGTACCGTTCCGTGGCGCTCTTCCTCGAGCCGGGGAACCAGGAGCGGACGGGCAGTTCGGGCGACAACCTGCGACGGATCGTCGCGGTCGAGCAGAATCAAACCGGGGCTGTATTCGATGTGGCTGCCGCCGACGGTTTCGTTGGGCGCCAAGCTTACGCCGTGGTGGACCATGAGGAAACCCTCGGGCACGATCACGGGGGGCGCTCCGGCACCGATCTTGACGGATTCCCAGCCGTATTGTGGAGTTGCGACCTGGCGGTGTCCGGACCAGTTCACAAGCGCCGACGGACCCTTGGCAACCAACTCGGTAATCGGTTGGGTGTAAGAGATCCAGATGCTGTCGCCCGCGTGCGTGGAGACGGCAGGCCGTGGGCGGTCGTTCCACATCGGCCGGTGCAGGAAGGCCGCGCATAGCTTGCCGTGCGGTCCTGTGACCGGCACCGGGAACAGAGTGGCATCTTTGTTGGAGTAGCCGTTCAAGTCGACGTCCAGACTGTCCTCGTAGGCTATCGGACCGAGGCGCTCCCAGTGCTCCAGATCGCTGGACACCGCCAGGCAGATCCGAGCCAAGTCGCCATAACCGGTGTAGGTCATGACCCATAGCTCAAGTTCCGCAAACCAGCTCACGCGGGGATCCTCGCACCCGCCGCCGCCTTCGTGAAACTCATATGGCTCACTCGGCTCAAGCGCGATGCAGTGACGTTCAAATACCCAACCATCCGGAGTCTGAGTCCGAATGAAGTGCCGGATCCGGCTGAAGTTGCCCTCGGCTACCACGCGCACGTAGAGGTGAAGGCGACCGTCCGGTCCCAGTACGGCCGCGGGATTGAGTACCCCTTCGGCCTCGAAGGAATCGCCTGCGGCGGGGGAGATCACGATGCCCTCCCGCGTTAAGACCCAGTCGTTTAACTGGTCGATTTGCAATAGGGCGTCTGGCTGGGATGGGGACACTGTTCCTCCTTAGTATCTGGACTTATGGCACGATGCCGGCTGGTGTACAGCTTCGAAACGTCCATTAAGTTATTGCTGTCTCACTCTAACCGCCACACTGGATTATGGTAATGGCTAACCTATCTGTACAGTTACGGGGTACGCCTGTCAATGATAATCCGGAATTACCTCGGCTCGACGTCGAGCGTGCTCAGGTCTGCCGTAACGAAATCGGGCACTCAAAAAGCAGCTTATTTATTACGTCCTAATACCTACGGAACGCGTAAAACCCCATTGTTTACGCTGGGGAATGGGTGTTAGATATAGGTAAACTAAATGCGAGGCAATCCTGATGGATGCAAAACGACTGCAAGACGGTGAGCTGGTGGACGTTATTGGAAATGTCCTTAATGTCTATAAAGACAGCTGGGAGGCGTTTAAGCTGAATTGGCAGGTTTTTGCGGGTGCCTTGGCGGCTGTTTTGGCGGTGGTATTTATGGGGTCGTTTCTGGTCGCGGTGGCCGGCGGTCTGGCAATTACTGCGGCCCGCGGGGTAAGCCTGGTTGGGTTTATCGTCTTTTTTGCCTTCACATCCGTGGTTTGGCTGCTGATGGCCACCCCCATAGTCCTGGTCGCACCGCTCGTGATTACCGCGCAGCTTGCCAGCGCTCGCGGCCAGAGACACAGCTTCGCTGAATTTGTGGAGTTGTCCGGGCCTCGCGTTTTGGGCTTCGTGGGTTTGGCGTTATTGATCGGACTCGTCGTGACCGTCGGCCTCTTCCTGTTGGTAATCCCCGGTCTGGTGGCGGCCTTCTTCCTGATGTACGCCCCCTACGCCTACATCGACCAAAAAATTGGCGTCATAGACGCCATGAAGTATAGCTTTGAACTAGTAATGCAGTATTGGAAGGTCTCCGCCGGGATTGTAATCGTGACTCTGGTCATATCGTTTATCAGCCGCTTGCCGCTAATTGGCGGTTTGACGTCGCTCGCGCTGACCGTCATGTATTTCTGCCTGATAGCGATTTTCTATATCCGAATTACGCATCGCGCCGCTCCGGTTAGCGCCGATAAGCAGGAGCCGTCCGTTTGATACGGCGTCGAGTAATCATCGGCATCGGTCTGCCCGGAAGCGGCAAATCGACCATTTTGCGCCCGATGGCAGCCGATCTGGGGGCGGTCTATATCTGCCCTGACGATATCCGTGCCGAAGTCACCGGAGATCCGGCCGATCAGTCGCAAAATGCCGTAGTGTGGAGATTGGCTTACGAACGGCTCGAACGGGCTCTCGAGACTGTGGGGTCCGCAATTTTTGACGCCACGAACGCCAAAGCCGCCGATCGACGGGAGCTGGTGGCCTTCTGCCGCGCTCATGCCGACCGGGTAGAGGGCATCTGGTTCGATACTCCGCTTATGGTTTGCCTGAAGCGCAACCGTGCCCGAACGCGCGTGGTACCCGACGTGGCGGTTGGGCGGATGTATAACCAGCTCAAGGCCGAACCGCCAACCCTGGCCGAGGGTTTCGACAGTCTCAGTCGGCGCGATTTTGATGCTACGGCCTAGATTCCGCCGAACGGGAAACTTGCCGGGTCATAATTTGTGAAAATGTTTGCACTTACTCCGGCTAGACACTAGCATAAGAGTAATGCAATCGATGGTCCAACATCATTTACGGCATCCGAAAATGAGCTCCTTGAGGGCTATTTTTGCGGCCGTCAGCATCAAAATGTTCGGCATTAGCGTCTTTAGTGTCTTTATTCCGATTTATCTCTACAACCTGCATTACTCGTTTCGCATGATCGTGGCTTTCTTTCTGATGGACCACTTCTTCCGTGTCTTCGTGACGCCCGCCGGGGGCTGGCTAATCTCCCGGATGGGGGTGGTCTTTGGGCTGGCGGTCTCGGCCGGCGTCAACGTGGTGATGTTCCTCCTGCTCTATACGCTGCCGGTTCATGCCTGGCCGTTGGTTATCATCTCCCTGACATCAGCCGTTGCCGCTTCGCTGCACTTCTTGTCGTATTATGTCGACTTCGCCGTATCCCAAAAGGCCGGCAAGACCGGACGCGAGGTCGGAACACTGGCGCAGATACTCATCGTAGTAACTTCGCTCGGACCGTTGCTCGGGGGAGTGATCGGCACGGTTTACGGGGCGCATTGGATATTGATCACGACGATTGTCCTGGTGGTTCTCAGCATGCTTCCGTTGATCAGGGCCCATCATCCGCACGTTTCGCACGACTTTGATTTGCGGAAAGTTCCGTGGAAGGCTATGACGCCGGACCTGATTAGTGCGGCCGGAATGGCTTGGGACAGCCGCACGGCCAATGTTATCTGGCCGTTTGCAATTTTTCTCCTTGTCCATACGTATGCCAAGGTCGGATTTATAACGGCCATCAGCTTCCTGACTGTCTTTGTAGTGGCTCGTTTGGTGACGCTAAACGCCGACCGGCAGGGTACCAAGCTGCTGGCTGCCGGGTCGTTTGCCAGTGCCGGAGTCCATCTGATACGGATTGTTGCTCAGACCTTCGCCTCGGTCGTCTTCGTGAATCTGGTGGACGGCATCTTCAACTGGGTAGCTCAGATTCCTTGGCAGGCTCAAATGTATCGAAACGCGTTGGCGACCCGGCCGATTGAGTACCTCACGGCTTTTAACATTACCGCGGATGCCAGCGCCGTGGTTTTCTGGTTGATCATTCTGGCTTCAACCTATGTCATGGGCGTCAACCAGACCGTGATCTTGGCCTTTGTTCTAGGCGCGGCCGGCGTAGTCCTGGTGCCCAACATCAGCCGCAGCCGAATCGTTGCCCGTTCGGGTTCAGGTGGGGCATTGCAGACAGAGTGAGCTTTACAGGCACAGCCAGATGAGGCTAGGATAGGGATTATGCTAAGAAAAGTACTGTTTATTCTCTCTTTGCTGTTGATCATCGCTTCGGTCGGCTATATGTCGGCCAACCGGCGGGAGGCGGATCGTCAAGCTCGGGCGATCGAAGCGGCCGACCAGCGCGGCGAGGACGTGACGGTGAGTCTGGCAACGTTGAAGGCCTACGCGGGTACCCATATGTTTGCCGGCACGGCCGTCGCCTTGGCCGGCAGTTACGCTCGTGCCCAAGCCACTGCCGCGGTCTCCGCCAGTGCCGCCAACTCGAGCGCCCAAGTCTATGCCGCGGCTCAAGCCGCTTGTTCCGGCAAGAGTGATTCGATCGTTCAGGCACGCTGTAACGCGCAATATCTGGCGTCCCACTTGGCAAATCTCCCGTCGGCCACGCCGGTTCCGGTTCCTCAGCCCGCCGACTATCAGTTTAAGTTTACTTCTCCGTTCTGGGCGCCGGATCTGGCCGGGGTGTTATTCTTGGGTGGCGCATTAGTCGGTATCTGGTGGCTGCTACTGGCTTTTGGCCGCAAGCGGGGGCGGGCATGAACGCGACCGTCCGGCTCTGGCCGCTTCTTAAACGGCAGCTAATTCCGACTCGACTCCAAGCGCTACTGGCGGCCGTTGCCGGGCTGGCGGTGCTGCTGGTCGCTCAGAGCGATACGATATTGACTCGCTTAGGCTTGAATAACGCAGCTTACGTGACAGCCGGAAAAGCCCTTACGGCTCGTTTCGACGTCGTCTTGGGCTCCCAACTGGCCGCCAATGTGGTGTTGGTAACATTTTGGGCGACGGTCGGGCTAATGACCTACCTGATTGTTTGGAGCGTGTTCAACATCGTGACCGATCTGCGCAATAAGGTTACGCTGGAGACCGTCTATACAAACCGCGGACATTGGCGGGGGGTTTGGGAGACGATCGCCCTTAAGTCGGTATCGTTGGCAGCCTTGGTCGGGTTGATGGCGACCTTTAAATATACGCTTTCGCTCTGGATTACCCTCACATCTCCGGCGTCGGGGCAGCCGTTCGTGCAGTCGGCGGACCAGTCGATCGGTGCCTGGGCGGGCTTAAGCATCGAAATTTATTTGATTTATTTGCTCGTAATTCTGCTGGTTACACCCTGGTATAGGGATTTAACCTTTACAGACTAGCTATTTTAAGCTATAATACAACCTGTTAGATTAAAAAACGTTCGGTAATAACTGAATGTATGATCGTCCCGGCACTAGCTTGGCGATGTAATAGGAGCCAAGTTACGTGGCTAAGAAACTGTTTGTAGGCAACTTGCCTTACTCTACTACCAATGAATCACTGGGTGAATTTTTCGCTCAGTTCGGCGAGGTCATGTCGGCCGCGGTCATTATGGACCGTGCGACTGATCGTTCGAAGGGTTTCGGCTTTGTCGAAATGACCAACGACGCTGAGGCTGACGCCGCTATCGCCAAGGGCGACGGCGCCGAGATGGACGGCCGTCGCTTGACGGTTAGCGAAGCTCGACCGAAAGTCGACGCCCGCTAAGTCCGGTTCCGGTAGTTTATAGAAAGGGAGCCGTCAGGCTCCTTTTTTTGTGCGTTATGTTCCAGCTTTGCCGGCAGTAATCGGGCGGCTATCGAAAAGGCAGAACTTGGGTCGTGTTCGGCATGCCGCTGAACTGCTGTCCGTGATACCAAAAAAGAGCCGGTGAGGCTCTTTTTTTGACGGACCGGAGAGTGGGCTTGAAGCTACTTCTTGCCTTGGGCGACGTAGTCGGCGATGGCCTGGGCAACCTTGCCGTCGGTCTTGAGGTTCTCCCAGAAGAGTACCTGACTGCGGGAGATGTACATGACATCTTCCGGACCGTGGAGTTCACCGCCGAGCTTGGCGAGTGAAACCTGCGGCGAAGCGCTTGAGGTCTTGTCGGTCGGCTGAACCTGCTGCTGAACCTGGAGGTAGTAAATATTCTTTAAAACCACGTAGCTGCTGTCGGTCTTGGTAAGCTTACCGAAGTAGACTTGGCCGTTAGTTAGGAACACGGCCTGGAACTGCTTACCCTTGACTGCGGCATCGGCGGTCACGGTGTTGACGGCTCGGAGCGCGTAATAACCGATAAAGGTAAATGATGCAACGATCAGAACGATCGATAAGAGACGTGAAAGATTGTTGCTCCCGGTGACTTCGGGAACGGCGGGCGAGACATTGCCTTGCTCAGAATAAGACTTGCGGACATCCATAAGAATTAACTCCATCTATACTATCATTGTGCCTATGTTAGCAGACCCACAGATATACTGTCTATGTTTTTGCTAGATTACCACTCTCGGGCTATAATCATAAGCATCATGGAGGTGAATACTGAGAAGATGCTGAAATCTCTGCTGCGCCGCGCTGCGGGCTCGCTGGCGGCCGCATTACTTATGATAGGCTTCAGCGGCAACGCCATGGCCAGTCTGTCCCAAGGCTTCGCTACTTCGAGTACGATAGCCACCGGCAGTTTGGTGTCGCTCGATGCCAAGGTCAGCGGCAGCGTTGTGGCAGCGGACGTTACAAACTCCTCGCGCCTCTTTGGCGTGGCTATACCGCCGACCTCGGCGTCGATTTCTCTGAGCGGTGCCAACAACCAGGGCCAGATTCAAGTAGCGACCAGCGGTACTGCTACGGTTCTGGTGAGCACTGCCAACGGCGCGATTAAGGTTGGTGACTTCGTGGCCGCATCGACCATCGGCGGAGTCGGCCAGAAGGCCATCGGGAGCGTCCGGGTGATCGGCACGGCTCAAGCCGATTTCGACGGTTCGGGTGAGAATGTCGCCAAGCGGACTATCGATATCGACGGCAAGCCGACCGAGGTTTCGATCGGACAGATCCCGATTGAGATTTCGGTTTCGACTTACACCAAGGACGACAACCAGTCGTTTAAAGTTCCGTCCTGGGCGCAGGGCCTGTCGAATACCCTCGCCGGCAAGAGCGTCGACCCGATACGAATATTAGTTGCGGGTTTGGTACTGATTATTGCTATTATAAGTATAACCGTTTTGCTTTATTCAGCGGTTCGTAACAGTATCATTTCAATCGGCCGTAACCCGCTGTCGAAGCGATCGGTTTTGGCAGGGTTGTTCCAAGTCCTATTGATCTGTCTGGTGATCCTAATAGCCGCCGTCGCCGTAATATACTTTGTGATCTCGAGTTGAGTATGGAACTTATTATCTTAGCGGCCGTCGTTCTGGTACTGACCTTCACGGTCGTCATTCAGAACTTTCAGTTGCGCCGTCTGAACATCAAAATAGCTGCGGACCAGGCTCAGCCGAAGCCCATCCATATCACTGAGCCGACGGCCGCCGATCTGGAAGCCAAGCTCAAGGCCGCCTACGAAGCCAAGATTATCGAGGCTACGGCGACGTTCGGCGAAGACCTCAAGGCGACCTCGACCCGGTTGTCCGAGCAGGTATCGCGCCTCACGACGAACGTGATCGAGGAGGAGCTCGAAGCCTACCAGAAGACGCTGGAGGGGGTGCGACAAACCGCCACGGAGGCCATGGAGAATATCCGCCAGGCGGTCGAGCAGCAGCGAGTGGAATTGCGGCAGTCGATGGAGGCCGACTTCGCCTCGGAGAAAGAGCGTATGGCCGCCAAGTTCGACACCAAGCTGGGCGACATCGTCTCGTCGTACATCTCGGAATCCCTCGGCGGCGGCGTCGATCTGGGCTCTCAGCTCCAGTACGTAGTAAATTCGCTCGAAGAGCACAAAGCCGAGCTTAAGAAGGACCTTACCAGTGGCGTTTGAATTGCCCAAAGCTGTTTATAGTCCGGAGTTGCTGGAGTCGGTCGTCTTCGAAATTCAGCAGTATCTCGACTGGTACCGACAGTCCGGCGTCAAGCAGCGGGTGGGTGCGCAGCCCGTTGAAGAGCCGACCCACTCGGCCGAGACGGTGCTCACCATTGAGGCCTGGACCGCGGGCAAGCAACTGACGCTGGAGAGTCTTGAGGAGCTGATTACGGTTCTCAAGGGCCTTAAATTGCCCGTCGTCCACATCACCTTGGCCGCCCTGCCCAACCATACCCAACGAACGCAGCTGGTGGACTGGTTCCGCCTTAATACGGCGCCCAATCTGTTGCTGGCCTTCATTGCCGACCGAAACCTGGGCGGAGGGATCGTGGTCCGGACGCCCAACCATGTCTTCGACTACTCCTGGCGGCAGAAGCTGGTTGAGGGGCGCGATAAGATACCGGAGATAGTGCGCAATGTTTGATAATCCCAAATTTGCCAAGCTTGTCGCTGCCGGCAAGGCCACCGGCGAGGTTATCGGAGTCGATCGCTTCCTGGTAACGGTTCGCGGTCTCGGTGAGATCGGTGCCAATGCCTTGGTCTACTTCGAGAACGGCCATCAGGGAATCGTTCGTGAAGTGCGCGACGACACCGTGATGATCTTAAACATGACGGATGAAACAATTCCCCTGGGGACGCTGGCTGTGATCGAGGCGGACGAACTAGTGACGGGCGTCGGCGAGTCGCTCATTGGCCGCGTCGTCTCGGTGACGGGTCAGCCGCTCGACGGCAAGGGCCCCATTACCTTCAGCCAGATGGCGCCGGTATTTAGGCTTGCACCGGGGATTATTGAGCGTCAGAACCTGTCGGATTCGCTCACGACCGGCGTCGCCATTACCGATCAGCTCTTCCCGCTCGTGAAAGGCCAGCGTATCGCGGTACTCGGCGACAACAAGACCGGCAAAAGCGCCTTCACCGCCCAAGTAACTCTGGCCCAGGCGGGGACGGGAACGATCGTGGTACACGTACTGATTGCAAAGCGTAAATCCGACGTAGACTATCTGATCAATAAACTCAATGAAACGGGCGCCATGAGCTATTGCGTCGTAATCGTTGCCAGTGTCTTCGACACGCTCACTCAGAGCTACCTGGCGCCGTACGTCGGGGCGGCCATTGCCGAGTTCTTCTGGTTTAGCGGGCGCGACGGCATTATTATCTACGACGACCTCTCCAATCACGCCAAGGTCTACCGCGAACTCTCACTGTTGCTCAAGGTCAGCCCGGGACGCGCCAGCTATCCGGGAGACATGTTCTACGCCCACTCGTCGCTGCTGGAGCGGGCGGGACGTCTGGTTAAGAACGGCGCAACACTGGCTTCGATCCCGGTTATCTCAACTCCGAGTAACGATATTACCGCCCCGCTCCCGACTTCGATTATGTCGATTACCGACGGCCAGCTGATCTTCGACTCGGACGCTTTCAGATCGGGAATCCGGCCGGCCGTCAGCGTGGGGCTCTCCGTCTCGCGCGTGGGTGGCGTCGGCCAGAATAAACGCCAGAAAAAGTTAACGGCTTCAATCTTTAAGAAGTTGGCATCCTACCGTGAAGCAGCGGAGTTTTCGCACTTCGGCTCAGAGCTTGCCATCGAGGCCAAGACGTCGCTGGAGCTTGGCAAGCGCGTCTACGAGGCCCTCAAGCAGCCTCCGGATGTTATCTATACCGCCAACGAACAAGATCTCATCCTCGGAACCGTCATGAAGACCGAGGGCCGCATTACGATCAACATCGACAGTCTCAAGCGCAAGGCCAAGGAGTTGGCCCCCACCCTGACGGCGGAGAGCGACTGGGACGCCGCTATCGCCAAATTGTTGGCCGAAGTAACCGTTCAAGCGCCAACGGCTCCTCCGCCCCCGCCGCAAACCGGCGGACAACCCGCCGTTGGTGCCGCCGAGGCAGCGCCCGTTCCGGCTCAGGTGGCTAAGTAATGAGGCAGGCACTCACCATCCAGAAAGAAGCCGGCCAAGTTGGCACGATTACCAACCTGACGTCGATCTTCGAATCCATCGCCTCGATGCGCATCGGCAAGATCAAAGATCGCGTGACCCGCTCCCAGTTGTTCTTTGCCGAACTCTGGCAGATTTACTCCCAGTTACGCGTCGATCCGGACTCCCGCCTCACCGGCAAAAACGGCCCCAAGCGGGACAAGCCCAACGTATTCCTGGTTCTGACATCAGAAGGGGGACTGTCAGGCGATATTGATGCCAGAATCGTTCGTACCGTCATCGAAAATTACGATCCCGCGACGACCGACCTGATTGTGATCGGCGCTCACGGCGCGACGCAATTTATTCAGAACAAGATCAAGATTAAACGATATTTTCGTCTGCCGGACGTCGATCAGGCCATTGACGTATCGCCGATCGTCCAGGAGCTCATGGGCTATAAGTTCCCGACTGTCTGGTTTCAGCGCTACGTATCGCTGTCCGATCAGGAGGCGGGCCGTATTGACCTGTTGGGCCGGGTTCGGGCGCTGGGGTCGGACACCGCCGAGAAGCAGACCGAGGTCATCAGTCCGCACGATTACCTCTTTGAGCCGACCGTCAACGACGTGGTCAAGTATCTCGAGAGCGTCATGATGGAGATTGCCCTGTCGCAGGTGATCCTCGAGTCGCGTTTGGCACAGTACGCCTCGCGCTTTACCGCCATGAGCGCCGCCAAGAAGCGCGCCCGAGAGATGCAAATTGAACTGATCATGTCGTATAACCGGGCTAAGCGCGGCGAAGCCGACGACCGTATTAAAGAGATCGTAAACTCCATGAATGCATTACACGTAGGATAATATTATGAGCGCAACTACCGGACACATTGTAACCATTCGAGGCCTCATCGTAGAGGTCGCTTTCGCGGGGGCTGAGAAGCCAAGTCTGCGCGAGCTCGTATTGCTGGACGGCCACCCCGATGTCTCGCTTGAGATATCGTCGTTTAACGATCGCGGCCATGCCGTTTGTATCAGCTTTACGACGAGCGCGTTCGTGAAGCGCGGCGCCAAGGTGGTCGCAACGGGCCGTAACATCTCCGTACCGACCGGCGCAGCGGCTCTCGGCCGGCTCTTCAACGCCCTCGGCGAGGCCACGGACAATATCGGTCCGATACCCGACGACTTACCTCGCCGCAGTATCTATAAATCGGCCGGAAACACTCAAATCTTTGACAACAAAGATGAACTGCTCGAGACCGGCATCAAAGTCATCGACTTTTTCACGCCTTTCGTCAAAGGCCGCAAAATCGGCATCATCGGCGGTGCCGGTGTAGGCAAGACGGTTCTCATCATGGAACTCATCCACAACATTGGCAAGGATCCGACGAAGCTGGCCTTCTTTGCCGGTATCGGCGAGCGTATTCGTGAGGGCGCCGAGCTCTACCAGACGCTGTTGGAACGCGACATGCTCAAGACGACGGCAATGTTTTACGGGCAGATGAACGAAAACCCCGCCATGCGCGCCACGATCGGGCTTTCGGCAGCGACTCTGGCCGAGTATTTCCGCGACGAAGAAAAGCGCGATATCCTCTTCTTCGTGGACAATGTTTACCGTCATATTCAGGCCGGCAACGAGCTTTCGACCATGATGGGGCAAATTCCAAGCGAGGGCGGCTACCAGGCCACGATCTTCTCCGACCTTAAGCGCCTGCAGGATCGATTGACCTCCAACGCCAACGGCTCGATTACCTCAATCCAGACGATCTTCATCCCCGCCGACGACTTGACTGACCCGGCCGTCCAGGAAATTTCAAGTCAGATCGACTCGGTCATCGTGCTCTCCCGCGCCGTGGCGGAAGCCGGAATCCGGCCCGCCGTCGACCTTATCAAGACCAACTCGTCGTTGGTCACCCCCGAAATCGTCGGCGACCGCCACTATCTGCTCGTCACCCAAGTTCAGGCCATCATGCAGAAGTACGACTCCCTCAAAAACATCATCGCCATCATCGGCGAGAACGAGCTCTCGCCTCAGGACCGGGCCGACTACCAGAAGGCCAAGAAGCTCATCGAATTTTTCGCGCAAAGCATGTTTGTGACGGAGGCCTTAAATGGCATTCCGGGTCAATATTTTAACCGCGAGCAGACTCTCAGCGGCATTGAGGAGATCCTGATCTGATGGCCGATCAGTACGTGGTGCCGGCGCCGCCGACAGCCGAGGCCGAAGCGGATGCTAAGCAAAAACGCTTCAAGGTGAAGATATTCTCGCCGTACCAAACCTACTATCAGGGCGAAGCGGTCTCGCTCTCGGCCGCCAACCGCACCGGACCGTTCGACGTCCTACCGGGCCACATCAACTTCTTCTCACTGTTGGACGGCGGGCAGGTAGTGGTGAATACCGGCTTCCAGCGGCTGGAATTTGAAATCGCCCGCGGTATTTTGCGCGTTAACGGCAATGAAGTAACCTTGTTTGCCGACGTTTAGTCACTGATCCTGAAACCAGCGGCCTCCCTTCGGTGTGCTAAACTGATTGCGGTTCACAAACTGCACCTTCGACATTGGAGTCGACGTTGGTATACGCACGCACACCCTTGCCTCAGCTAGTGAGTCGGGCGCTGAAGCCAAACCCGCTCCTGCGTCATGTTATTACTGCCGACATGTTCACCCCGGATTTGATCGATCAGCTCTTTCAGCGTTCGCTCGAGATGGGCTATAGCGTTCACCACGATGCCAGGAATCGGCGGCTCGGCAACATTCTGCGTGGCCGAATCATGTACCGGCTGTTTGCTGCGGAGTCGACCCGAACGTACGAGTCGTTCGGTATGGCCGGAGCTCACATGGGCATGACCGTCTTCGGTACGCAGGGGGTAACCTTCTCGTCCGAATCAAAGAGCGGGGAAGCCCTTTCCGGAACGTCCGAGGCAAAGGGAGAGACGCGCCTCGATACCTTCTCCAGCCTATCGGCCTTTATGCCCAGCCTCTTCATTTATCGCAGCAAGAACATAGGCGACGTGGCTGCGGCGGCGTTGACGGCCAGCGTTCCGATCATCAACGGCGGCGACGGCAGCGGGGAGCACCCCTCACAGGCGCTTTTGGATCTATTCACCATCCAGCAGGAAGTTGGGCGATTGGACAACCTGCGCATCGCCATCATCGGTGATTCGTGGAACAGCCGCGTGGCGCGCAGCGACGCCATTCTGCTCAACAAGTTCCCCGGCAACCACATCGATTTCATCTCGCCGCCCGAATTCCGAATGCGGGATGACATCCTCACGATACTGAGGGAGAGTGGTACCAGCTACGAGATTCACGACCGGAAATTCCCGGCAGTTTCGGAAGCCAATATCGTGATGGTTCTGCGGATGCAGAAGGAGCGCGCGACACAGGAACAGATCGCCCTCGTTACCAACCACCCCGAGGTGATTGCCCGATACCGTTTCGGGCCAAGCGATGCCGCGGCCATGCGGCCGGATGGACGCATCTTGCACCCGCTGCCTCGTGTCGATGAGCTGAGCGTTGAGCTCGACACCGACCCTAAGGCCGCTTATATGCGCCAGATGCACTACGGCATGCTCGTGCGAATGGCTCTCACCGAATGGGTCCTGAACGAGGAGTAGTAACTATGCCGGGCAAAGATCACAACTGATTTTTGGCCGGCTTATTATTTTTGGCCGACCCATGGCTATCCGAAAAACTGTTGACATCCAGATAAGCGTAAGCATAATACAGATAAGAACACTAAACAGGAATTCGTATGGCTTATTCCCACACCAATTCGAAGGGCCAGCAGTATCTGCTTCACCAGAAGGACGTCGAGCTCAAGGGCGGCCGCCTGCAACGCATCTACTTCTTCGGTAAGAAGCTGAGCGACAAAGGCACGCCGATCGACGTCGTACCAGCCGGTTACTTCGTCAAAGAAAATCCCCGAACCGGTCTTCCCGTCCTCAAAAAAAGCTAGAATTCCCGCGGCTGCATCGGGATCGGCTGCTGATGTCAGTCGATCCTTTTGTGTTGTCGCGAAGCTCGTCCGGGTGATAAAGTAGTGAGGATATGGCCCATCAGATCCTGCTTAAAGTAGATAACCTCCAAAAAAAGTACCCGGATGGCTTCGAGGCCGTGAAGGGTCTCAGTTTTGAAGTACGCGAGGGCGAGGTCTTCGGGATACTGGGGCCGAACGGCGCCGGCAAGACGACGACGCTGGAGATGATCGAGGGTTTGCGCGATATTTCGGGCGGGAGCGCCATCCTGGACGGCCTCGACGTCTCAAAGCAGCCCTACAAAGTTAAGGCGCGCATCGGCATTCAGCTCCAGAGCTCATCGTTTTTCACCAACTTGAGCCTAGTGGAGTTGTTGCGCCTGTTTAACGATCTCTACGCCGAGGAAAGCGACCCCATGGAGCTTTTGCGCGAGGTCGACTTGGAGGAGAAGGCCAAATCAAAGGTCAAGGATCTCTCGGGCGGCCAGAAGCAGCGCTTCAGCATTGCCACGACGCTGGTCAACAACCCGGTGGCCATATTTCTCGATGAGCCAACCACCGGCCTCGATCCGCAGGCCCGCCGCAACCTGTGGGAGCTAATCCGCCAGATCCAGCGCAAAGGCACGACCGTCATCATGACGACGCATTACATGGAAGAAGCCCAGGTTCTCTGCGACCGCGTGGCCATTATGGACGAAGGCAAGATCGTGGCGCTCGATACGCCCGAAGTCTTGATCCGCCAACTGCTTGACCGAGGCTTTAAGCCTAGACAGAAGGTGGAGCTGGCCACGTTAGAAGACGTATTTATCGACCTGACCGGCAAGGAAATCAGGGACTAACATGAGCAAGAAACTTCGCGCCTTCTGGGCGCTGACCGTCGCCTCGTTTAAAATGTATACCCGCAACCGGACGGGTCTCTTCTTTACGCTCTTCATACCGGTTGTGCTATTGATAGTTTTTGGTTTCTTATCGAAGAGCAGCGGAGCGGGCTCCATTACGGTCAATGTGAATGACAAAGCCAACACCCAGCTCTCCCAAGCCTTCACTAAGAGCGTTATGGGTATTGCGGCCTTCAAAGTAACCTCCGTGAGCGAATCGGCGGCGGCTGACGAGCTCGGCAAAGGCAAGCTGGATCTGGAAGTCATCATCCCGGGTAATTTCGGCAAGACCGGGCCGGCCGGCCTTGAGAAGTCCGAGATTATCGCCAACTACAATCAAGCCAAGCCGGCCAACGGCCAGACGGCCAGCCTGATTTTGGGTCAAGTCGTCAGCGGGCTTAACGCGCAGGCGACCAACGCCGTCACATTGCTCTCGGTCAAGGCTGTCGGCGTCGTAACCAATAATCTGGGCTATATTGATTTTATTCTCCCGGGGATTATTGCGCTGTCGATTATGCAGCTTGGTATCTTCAGTGTGGCTTTTGCCTTCGTTTCCTACAAATCGACCGGCGCTTTACGCCGCATTCAGGCGACGCCGACTCATGCCATCAACTTTATCGCGGCGCAGGGCGTGACCCGGCTCATAATTGCCTTTGCCCAGGTACTGCTGCTGGTGGGTCTGGGCATTAAATTCTTTGATTTTCATATGGTAGGTGATTTCGGAACCTTCCTGTTTGTGGCTCTGCTCGGATCGATCGTCTTTCTCGGGTTCGGATTTGCGGTCGCAGGTTATTCCAAGGACGAAAACCAGGCCGCACCGATTGCTCAAATTATTCAATTTCCGATGCTGTTCCTGTCCGGTATTTTCTTTCCCCGCGACGCCTTTCCGGCTTGGCTCAAGACGGTTACCGATTACTTTCCGTTGACGTACTTGAGCGACGGACTGCGTAAAGTCGCCAACGAAGGAGCCCACCTAGCGAACCTGGCTCCCGAGATTTTGGGGCTTACCGTCTGGGGGATTATTATCTTTGCCGTTGCGGTTCGCGTCTTCCGCTGGGAATAAAGTTCGCCCAAAAGCCGCCATATCTGGTGATATTGCCGATGGGTGGTAAACTGATTACATACTATTGACGCTGGAGGATACGCGCGTGGGCCGAGAAGGTAAGATACTCATTGGAATTTTAGTAGCAGTGGTCGGCGGTATGATCGC
>JBBSBR010000010.1:0-30525 GCA_038251135.1 Candidatus Saccharimonadia bacterium
CGCGCAGGTCGGTCTTGCGCTGCGTGTCGCGAGCCTTCTTAGGTGCGCTGGTGATGTTTGGGATAATCAACAGGGCCAAGATGCCGATGATGACGATGACGATCAAAAGCTCGAGGAGCGTGAAACCGCCTTCTTTCTTAAATATATTCTTCTTTATCATTTGTGTGCTCACCTATTTTTAATTAGTTAATAGTAACATAACGTCCGCAGGGTCAGATGTCAATAAGCAAAAGCGTTTTGTATGCTCTCGGATTACGAAATTGACACCCTAGCGAGTGACGGCTAAGGTGGTGACAGATATAGGCATGAGGGTGTGGATGTGGAAAAATTCCAAATATCGGCGTGTTTGGCAAGGATTAACGGCTTTGGTGTTAATTGATTTAGTAATTATTTCAGTAGGTACCGCGCTAACATTGCCTTACTTGACCCGGCATCATACATTTTCGGCGGAGGGGCCAGCGACAGCCGTAAGCAAGACACCTGCCATCTCCGCCCGCGATCAGACGTCGCCCTTGCCACGCGCTACCCCCTCGAACATAATTACGCCCTCTGTCTTGGGTGCGACTTCGCTTCCAGCCCGATCCATCGGCGCTCATCCGCGGGATATCGGTATCTTTATTTCAAACGTACCCGGCGAGGCCGGCAGTCTGGAAACCATCGATGCGATCGCCGGATTGGGTTGTACGATCGCCTATAACTACAATCTGCTCGACGGTACGCCGACGGCTATTCGGAGCTATCTGGGTTATGCTGCTGCGCACCATGTGAAGATCATCGTGTCGCTGGATAACCTCTACGGTTCCGGTGGCGAAACGACGGCCTTGCAGGCGGTTCGTGACTATTCCGGCAATTCTGGGGTCTGGGGTTTTGGAATATCTGACGAAAAGCCCGAGGGGCCGGCCGATTCGGCGCAGTGGCTACCGATTATTACCGATCGCTACCATAAGCTGAAGCAATTGACGACCAAACCCGTGATGGCGATTGCCGTAGGCTGGAGTTCGAGTAATGACGGTCAGCGAGCAACATTCCTGCGCAGCTTCGCGCCCGCAACCGATGTCCTGGCTATCGACAGCTATCCTGTCCCTTACTACGCGTCGACCGGAATCGATCAGCTGATCGCCGACGGACCCGCTAATCGTGACCGTTGGTTTATCGCCCAGGCTTTTAGCTGGGCTTCGTATCCGGATACGGCCAAGGGGCTTGGCTACGACTTGGGTTTGGCGCGTTACCCCACAACGAACGAGATGGTTAGCATGGCCAAGCAGGCCTTAGCGGGCGGCGCTACGACCATAATGTATTACTCATACTTCGATATCTCGGCCAGTCCCATGCAGCTGTCGCGCCTCGGTGCGGCGATCAAGGCCATCAAAACGCCTTAGCAAAGCGGTTATCTTTATAAAATCAATGACTTGACAAGGCCTTTGTGGTATAAGCTCTAATTGAATATATCAAGTGCAGTCGGAGGGCGTTTGATGAGAGCCACGAAACCGCGTCGACGTAAACTCGCTCTGGTAATACCGGGACACAACGAGGAACAGGTAATCCGAAACACCATCGCCTCGGCGCTTCGTGCCGGTCAGAATAAGCGGGACATTTTTGTCGTTTCCGACGCCTCAACCGACCGAACGGCAGCAATTGCGAGCGAGAAACTCGGCACGGATCACGTTCTGGAGGTTCCGCGTAGCGGTAAGGCCGGCGCAGTTCGCACTGCATTGGAGCACTTCGACATCATCAAAAGGTATACTTGGGTTCATATTGCCGATGCCGACAGTGTTTTTAGTAAGACCTATTTTAGGATTCTCAAGAAGGAGCTCGACCCCAAGAAGTATGTGGCTGCTTCCGGTTACGTGCAGAGTCTTCCGGGCGGACTGATCTCGCTCTTCCGGGTTTATGAGTATACCTGGGCTAACACAATTGTGCGTCGCATTCAAGCGAAACTGGGGATTATAACCGTGATCCCCGGGCCGACCTCGGTTTTTCGCACTGATGTGATCGAAAAGCTCGATTTTGCTACCGGTTCGCTCACCGAGGATTTCGACATCACCATTCAACTTCACCGCTATAATCTCGGCAAGATCCAGTTTATTCCGGCCGCCAAGACCTACACTCAGGATCCGCGTACCTATTCGGACTTCATTACTCAGATTCGCCGTTGGTATCGCGGCTTTTTCCAGGGTGTTCGTCGTTATGGACTAGGTACATCGTTTAGTAAGGTCGATGCCTATATGGGAGTAGTGATTCTGCAGACGGTCGTCTACGGGCTCGAACTGGCTGTACTCTTGCCGCTATATCTGGGCGTTACTCAGCACTATAATGCCCTGTCGGTCTTCTTTCTGTCCGAGATCATAATTTATTTTGCAATTACCTTAGGAAGCGCCATTAAGGCCAATCGCCTAGACATTATGGTAGCTTTTCCGATCTTTTATATTCTGCGGCTCGTTAACCTCTTTATCTTTTTTCAAGCCTTCGTGGAAGTCATCCTTTTTCGAGGATACAAAGAACATTCAACGGGTTGGTCCACCGCCGGTCGACGGTATGAGATCACAGCTGGATCGATAAAATAACATAAATGAAAGGTACGATATGAACTACACTCCTACTCCAATCCCTCAAGTTCTCGGTGCCGCAACCGGCGTTGGTGCTGCGACGGTACTTCCAGAGACGGGTTCCCCGCTGATCAACAGTCTGGCTATCGCCGTGGCCGTCGGTCTCGTTGTCTGGGCAGTCATGTACTTTATACTTCGCAAGAAGGCTCAGTAATCTCCTTACCGCCCGTTTTATGGGCAAGAAAGAGCGGAATTAGCCCGGCCGGATCGCTCTTTCTGTAATTATCTCTATATATTTCATATTGCAGCCGGTCTACATTAAATATTTACGGAAACCATCATTATGTTTCGAAACACCCTAGCCCGTATCATTCTCGCAGCCTTCGCCACAACGATCATCTTGCCCTCGTTGGCTACTCAGGCGGCCGGCACAAATTTAATCGTGAACCCCTCGGCCGAGACGGCCGATTCGGCCAACGCCGCCTTGCCGGCGGCTTGGCTTGAGGGAAACTGGGGCACCAACACGGCTACTTTCAGCTATTCTTCACTGGCCGAAGACGGAGCCAAGGGTCTTACGGTGAACGTTGCCAACTACGTGAGCGGCGATGCCAAGTGGTACTTCGCACCGATTGCGGTAACCGCCGGCAGTACGTATGCGTTCAGCGACTACTATCAATCGGACGTACCAACCTTATTGGTAGCTCAGTACACTACGGCCAGCGGCGCCAACAGCTATGCGGATCTGGGTACTCAGGCGCCGGCTGCGGTTTGGAGTCAGGCCAAGACCAGCTTTACGGTGCCTGTCGGGGTCACGACGATGACGGTTTTCCATCTGCTCGCGAGTAACGGCTCGCTCACGATCGATAATGCCGCCCTCAGCTTGGTGCCTACCGCCACGCCGACGCTTACGCCAACACCTACGCCCAGTACGACGCCCGTACCCACCGCTACCCCGTCCGCCACGCCGGCTCCAACGCCTGCTCCTCCGGTTATGACGGCAGGCAACCTAGTGCCCAATCCGGGAGTCGAGCAGGCGGGCTTTACACCAACAGTTCCCAACGCCTGGAAGAGTGATTCGTGGGGTACCAATACGCCCATATTTAAGTATCTCGCTACCGGCCACTCATCAAGCCATTCATTGCAGATCGTCATGTCGGGTTACAGCTCCGGCGATGCCAAGTGGGACTTTGCCCCTGTAGCCGTTACCGGGGGTCTGCTTTACGACTTTAGCGATTGGTATAAATCTACCGGAACGACCGATGTGGTTGCTGCTTTTACCTTGAGTAATGGTGCGACCGCCTATGCCGATCTTGGCACGCCGGCCGCGTCTTCAACTTGGAAGCAATTTAAGGGTGTCTTTACGGCTCCGGTTAATGCTGTTGCTGTCACGGTCATGCACGCTATAACTGCTAACGGTACCCTTACAACGGATGACTATTTTCTGACGCCGGACGCCATTGCGGTCACTGCAGGTATTCCTAATAATTCGTTTGAGCAGGCCTCTTTCACGAACGCCAAGTTACCGGCCGGTTGGTACAATGGCGGCTGGGGCACCAACACCACCACCTATAGCTACCTTAATACCGGCCACATGGGCACGCACAGCATCAAAATGGCGACTACGGCATTTACCTCGGGCGACGCAGCTTGGGCCTACGCTCCGCAACCGGTGGTTTCGGGTGGGCGCTACCGGTTTACCGACTGGTATATTTCGAACCGTATCTCGGAAGTTGAGCTTCAGATGACGATGGCCGACGGCACGACGCAGTACCTAACCATCGGTCACCCCGGCGTGGCATCGAGTTGGGCGCAGTTCAGTACCATTGTAAATCTGCCCGCCGGCGTTACATCCGTAGTTGCGCTTCACCTAATAGCGGGGGTCGGAACATTAACTCTCGACGACTACAGTTTCGTGCAGGCTCCCGTAGTACCGTTTAGCCGTCCGCTCGTGAGCGTAACTTTCGATGACGGCTGGGCGACCCAGTACGTTAACGGTCTACCGATCTTGAAGCAGTATCAGATCCCTGCGACCTTTTACTTGATCTCAGGTTCGCTCAACCAAGCCGAATATCTGACAACCGCACAAGCCAAGGCTATCCAGTCCGCCAGCAATGAGCTCGGCTCGCATACCGTCACCCATTCGGATCTCACGACGCTGTCGACGACCAAATTAAACAAGGAACTCTCGGGATCACAGATGGTTCTGCAGCAGCTATTCGGCGGTTCGATCGTTGACTTCGCGGCTCCTTACGGGACCTATAACCAGAAGACAATTGCCGCAATACAGAAGTATTACCGCTCTCAACGCACAACCGATGCCGGCTACAACACCAAGGACGGCTTCGATGCCTACAGTCTTAAGGTGCAGAATGTGGATATTAACACCACCGAAACCATGGTCGACGGCTGGTTGGCCGAAGCGAACCGCGAAGGTGCATGGTTGATACTCGTCTATCACGAGGTGCGCCCCGAAGTTGATCCTGTGAATCATCTCTACAATACGACGCCGAAGCAGTTAGACGCCAATCTGGCCGCGATCAAAGCAAGCGGGATCACCCCAGTCACGATAAGCCAAGGCCTGAGCGAGACTCTAGCTCAGTAACTATTCCACTAACCGATTAGCGAAGGTTTCCTATAATCTCGACGAGCTGGCTCGGGACTATATCGGCTTTGATGATGTAACCGTCGGCTTGAGACTTAAGTGCCTCTTGCGACGTCTTGTCCTGGGCCAGGTTGGTCAGAATAATGATTTTGGTGTCCGGATGGCCTAGACCGTCTTCACCGCGCAGATCCTGCAGTACTTCAATACCGCTCTTTTCGGGCATCATAATGTCGAGCAGAATCAGATCGTAGTGCTTCTGGTTGGCCTTCTGTATGCCTTCCGCGCCGTTGTAGGCAAAATCCACGACATATCCGTTACGTTCCAGTGTCCGGGTATACATCTCACTAATCGGTTTATCGTCTTCAATGAAGAGGATTGTTCTTAATCCAGCCATGGGCTCCTCGTGTGATCTTAGTGGTATTATCGGTCACGTTCGCTTGAGTTACAAGCGCCCGCACCGGAATTCGAAAGGTAAAGGTACTCCCCTTCCCCTCCTCCGACTCCGCCCAAATGTGCCCGCCGTGAGCCTCGATGATGGAGCGGCTAATGTAGAGACCGAGACCGGTACCTCGGGTGGCGGCCTTCATTTCTTCGACGCGGTAGAACTTGGTAAAGAGGTGCGGAATAGCGCTTGACGGTATGCCAGTGCCGTTGTCGATTACGCTGGTTTCGATCTCGTCGCGGTGGCGCTTCACCTGCAATGTAACTTTGCCGGTTTGCGGCGCCGTGTGGGCGATCGCGTTCAGAATGAGGTTTGAAATTACTTCGCGCAAACCGGAATCGTCGGCCGTGATGGTGGGCAAATTGGCTGGAATTTTGAGTTCAAACTGGCGGTCTTTACCCGTTACCAGCAGTTCGTAGACTCGGCTGTTTTCTTGGATAAAGTCCAGATAATCAAGATGACCCGGGTGGTAATTGAGCTCGCCGTGTTCTATCCGCGCCACATTGAGAAGATTGTTCATGAGCTCACCGAGCTGGTTTGCACCGTCGATGGCACGGTTCAGGAACTCCCTGTCCGCTTTCGACAGCCGCGTGGCTTCGTGAGCGAGTAAGTCCAGATAGCCCTTGACTTCGGTCAACGGCGTACGCAGTTCATGGGCGGCCAGCGCGACGAAGTCGATCTTCATCTCTTCGAGTTGCTGGGTCTTGGTGAGATCATGGAAAGTTACCAGGGCGCTGATACCATTTGGGTCTTGAGGCAATAATATCGCCTGGACATCAACGTACAGGCTCTCGCCGTTGGCTCGGTAAAGCTCAAGGTTACGCCAATGGCCGATTTTCTGATCCGGTCCGGCCTCGGTGGCCAGCCACCTGGTCATTACAAGCTCACCTCCTTGGCGAAACGGCATCACTTTCTCCGCTAGTTGTCCGGCGACCTCCGCAATTGACCGACCGGTCAGTTCCGATGCGGCTTTGTTGAAGAGAATGATCCGTCCGTCACGATCGAGCGCGAAGACACCGTCGGTCATAGAGTTTAAGACTCCGCGGAGCTTGTTGCGCTCGGACTCAATGAGGGCCGTTTCACTCGCGGCAGCCGAGATCGTCTGGCTTAATTGGGTAGCGACCTGATCGAGTGCAACCGCTATTTCACCGAACTCCCCCGATGAGTTGGGGATGTCGAGCTTCTGATAGTTGCCTTGGGCGAGGCGCTGTACCGCTGCGTGCAGTCTGCGAACCGGACGCGCCAGAAGCTCGGCAAAGGCGAAACTTAGTAGCAGAGCCGGGACTACTCCAATCAAGAAAACGGGGAGGATAAATGAGTGTATGTCGACGATTAAACTATTTGTGTCTCCCAGTTGAGTATCGACATACCAGATGGCCGCTACTACGAGTGCCGGGACAAGTGAAACAATGAAAAACAGTGCCAGTGTCTGGCGCTTGAACCGAGTTGATTGCATACATTAATTCTAATGGTTATCTTGCGCGTTGAACAGTCCGCGGACTATGTAATTGGCGTGATGATGATACAATAGGGCGATGAAAAGGAACGATAACATGTGGACTAAAGTAATGATCGCCGCCGCCTCGGTAGTAACCGTCGGCCTAATTATCGGAGCCGTAGTCGTACTCCAACGGGGCACTGTCAGCTCAAAGCCAAGCCCAAGCGCAAGCCCGGCAGCGGTTGCGGCCGCGACCAAGCTCGAATCGACCGATACCGTCGTCGGAACCGGTGCGGAGGCCAAAGAAGGCAGCTCGATCACCGTCAAATACACCGGCACACTGGCAGACGGGACCGTTTTCGATTCGACCGATAAGCAGGGCGGGACGCCGGCGACCTTCACGCTTGCCAAGGGTCAACTCATAGACGGCTGGGTTCAAGGAATTCCCGGCATGAAGGTCGGCGGTAAGCGCCATCTCGTAATTCCCCCGTCACTCGGCTATGGGGCTCAGGCCAACGGCTCGATCCCAGCGAATTCCACGTTGATTTTCGACATCGAGCTAGTCGCCGTCAATTAGGACTAATTTGAATGCAGGGTGTCCCGTGCCCGGCAGCCTAGATGTTTGCGTCATGGGTTGGCTTCGGATGGATATTAGAGCTATGCGCTGATGATTGTTGGAGGGTTGGGAGTTCGAACGCTGCGAGTTACTTCATATTTCTAGTAGATCGGGTCCTGACGATGTAGTTCGCAATAGCTACCATTGTGATTTTGCTTACATAAACTGTACCCCACGATCGCGCCCAGATCTTTGACGATCGGCAGGTTGATACCCGTCGGTGCGCTGACGAGGCGGATATGGACCGGGATCGTGCCGCGGCTGAGACTTTCGACTTGGGTGAAAGATCCGCGCGACAGGTCGATGGCGCGGCCGGTCCAGGCTTCGGGTCCGTAATCGTTGACGCGGCAGGTCACCGTTTTGCCGTTGTAGTCGTTGGTAACCTCGAGGTAACTCCCGCGTGAGAATGTCCGAGAGGCACAGGTAATGGCATCGGGTGCGGCCAAACCCAGCGCGTACCACGATGCACGCCCGACTTGAGATACCGGCCGAGACGGAGTGGGCGTGGGGGGAGCGGTCAGGATCCTACCGTTCGGATTGGTGCCCGTCACCGCTACGGTTATAACCGGTTTATTGAGGGTAATGGCGTAGGCCAGCGACCCCATCGAAAGGGTGGCCAAGAGGATTCCGGCACTGCGAAAGAACTTCCGCGAGGTCGATTTTGAGACTAGTTTGCGCTTAGTGAACCGGTTCAGATGTTTTTTGAGCCGGCGTTTTGTTTTTGCCTTCATGTGGTTGTTTTATACCATAAGCGTTAAAGACTGTCAAAAACGAGACTTAGTAAGACACGAGATTTCCAATCGGCACGATTGAATACCAAGTATTACCGACATTGAGGGGTATCTCAGCACCAGCGGCATCTGTCAGCGTCGTACGGGCGTTGTGGCTCGTTTTGCTCCAGGTTCCCCCAATCACACCGCCATCCATAAAGACGAGGGCCTTGCCGCTCCCGACGGTCTGCATAAAGGTCGCCTGCGCGCCGGAGGTCGACGTGCCGTAGGTAGTCGGCATATACTCCACGATTACGTTTTTGACATGTATTTGGGTTCCCGTATTGCGATCGATGTGTGGTGCGCCCGCCAAGTTGCGTGCATAGTCGTTGCTGGCCGCAACGTAGGTGTAGTCGACCTGATAACCGTTGTATGAAAAGTTGATATGGATTGCGGGGTGCGACGGCGTTTGAGCGGGTGCGTCGGCCTTACGGGGCGAGACGGTAAAGTTAGCCGGAACGTTCCAGCCCCGCGCCGTCAGCAACGCGTCCATCAACGATGATGAGGTATAGAGATTATGGGGCGCATAACGGTCGGAAGTCCGATAGAATGTCGGCGGTCCGACTATGAGGGCATTGATATCCTTGAGGCCAAGCGGCTTAACCAGATCGAGGGCGTTCGAGCTGCCGCCGGCATGGGCGACCGGAGCGTTGAATTCCAGTCCCCAATCGATAAAGTAAGGCCGTAAACTTCGAACCGGACCGATCGCCTTGGGTTGCTTATCGAGAAAAAATGTCTGGAACCGCGTAATACCGCCTTCGGCGAGCGCTTCGTATACGACGCCGGCGTCCGATAGCCCCGACTGGGGGCGCGCATCGGGATGATTCTCGACGATGATCGATCGTATTGCCCGGTCGGCGAGCGCCGGGTCGATAAGTTCGCCGGTCAGCGGAGAGGCTTTGAGTACCGGGGTCGGCACGGGAGTGGGACTTGGAGTGGGGCTGGGCGTAGCCGTGGCAACCGGTGCCGTCGGCGCGGGCCGCAGAGCGTAGATGACCCCGCCGACAACTATCGCCGTCACGATCAAACAGACGGGTATGAGCCACTTTAGATTGTGCTTAAACCAGGCCGGCCGGTGGGCGGCGGGCGCACTCAGCTTAGGCTCGGGTATCGGTTGATCGTCGGGCGTATTCGCGGGCTGGTCTGGATTTTGCTCGGCCTTCATGGCCTGATTATACTAAACTTCTTATGCTGACTCAACACGGGCACCGACAAAACAAAGAGCCGCCCGCAGGCGACTCTTCCGAACGTAAACTGCTGAGTAAATTACTCTACAGGAGCGCTGGTTGCGTTCCAGTCAGCCTCACCGACAAACTTGGTCAAGTTGCGGCCGTCGTACTTGCCGCGAAGGGCGTAACGTACCTGTACTTTGCCAGAGGCAGTGGTGCGCTCATACTTGGTCTTAGTGACGTCACCGTCTTCTACTTGCACGGACTGGCGGGTCTTAACATCGTAAAACGAAACACTCATGGGTTTTTTAACCTCACTTACGTAATAAGTGTCTGAACTATAAGCCAGTAACAATGAGATTGTCAAACTGGTTGGCTTGTCAGAGTGTTTTAACAGCTTTGTCGAGTCGGCTGAGAACGCGCTCCCGGCCAAGAACATTGAGCGTTTCAAAGAGTCCCGGAGCGGCAGTTTTACCGGTGATTGCTATGCGAATAATTGTAAATAACTGACCGGCTTTGAGCTCGTTTGAGTCGACATATTTGCGAATCGGCTGCTCGATTGCCGCCTCGCTCCAAGCGCCATCCGGGATATCCGCCAAGAGCCCGCGGATTGCTTCCAGATGGGCTTTTGCCGTTGCCGCATCGAAATGTTTTGTAAGTTCGGCCGCGGGCAGTGAAAACGAGTCTTTATAGAAGAAATCCACAAGCTCCGGCAGTTCGGTGAGGACTTTTACGCGTTCTTGAACGAGCGATAAGACCGATTTTTGGTATTCATCGGTAGTGCCGGCTGCCAAATCGCCGACGAAGTCCCGGGAAACTTCCAGCAGACGATCAAGATTCATTTCCCGCAGGAGCTTGCCATTGATCCATGTCAGCCGCTCGCGGTCAAATTTGGCCGGACTTTTCTGAATTCGGCTGAGGCTGAATGCCGCGATGAGCTCCTCGGTTGTATAGATTTCCTGAGTGGTACCGTCGTTCCATCCGAGCGTCGCCAGGAAGCTTACTAAGGCTTGCGGCAGGTAGCCCTCCCGTATGTAGTCTTCGACCGCTACTGCACCGTCGCGTTTGGACAGCTTCTTTTTGCCGTCCGGCCCGAGAATAGCCGGCAAATGGGCGTATTTCGGCGGCGTCCAGCCAAAAGCGGCAAAGAGCAGAAGGTGTTTGGGGGTACTCGGGATCCATTCATCGGCTCGCAAGACGTGCGTAATGCCCATGGCGTGGTCGTCCGGAACGTTGGCGAATTGGTAGGTCGGATAGCCGTCGGTTTTGACGGCTACGAAGTCGTCCAGCTCGCTGACTTTAAACTCAAGATGACCGCGAACCTCGTCTTCCCAGGCCACGATCTGCGGCTCTTCGGGAATTTTAAACCTCAAGACATGCGGCAGGTCGAGGCTTTGGGGATTTGCGAGGCAGTATCGGTCGTACTTGAAGGCCTTGCCGGCAGACTGGGCGGCTTCACGCAGACCCGTTAGTCGTTCCGGGCTGCACCAGCACGGGTAAAGGGCGCCCTTGGCTAATAAGACTTTGGCTTGTTCGGAATAAAAATCGAGGCGTTCGGATTGGATGTATGGCCCGTAAGCGCCGCCTTGGACAGGGCCTTCATCCGGCGTGAGCCCGAGGGCATCGAGGCTGGCTGTGATCTGTTCGAGCGCATCGTCTACGAGCCGGGTACGATCGGTATCTTCCAGCCGAAGGATAAATGAACCGCCGGTATGACGGGCGTAAAGCCAATTAAAGAGTGCGGAACGTACACCGCCGACGTGCAGATAACCGGTTGGGCTGGGGGCAAATCTAACTCGGGCAGGTGTTGACATACTTAGGAGTTTACCGCTAAATCGGCCTCAACTCAACTTAAATCAGCCGGCCAAGCCGAGTTCATCGATGCTCACCGGTTCCCAGTCCGAGCCGATCTCGCGGTAGACGAGCGTTCGGTGCGTAATTTCGGTCGGATCATAGACGTTCTCGTAATGCAGATCGGCGCCGGCGCGTCGGGCGCCTACCGTTTTGCGGTCGATGATGGCTGGACCGGTGGTCCGCTCCAGTTTAATCCTTGAGCCGTCACGCTCAAAAACGACGAATGCCACATCCTCGGTGAGTTCGGGCGCATCAGCTAATTTGCGCTTGAGACGGCCATGATCCGTCAGTCCGAAACGGGTGTCAATCGCATCAACCATTCGATCCCAAGATACATCTTCTGCCATCGCAAACCTCATAGATTAATCTCATCCTATCTAACCATGGATGCGGCGTGATTGCGAGGAGTCCCGATTGCACGTACGGGGACGGACTGCGAGTCTGTAGCGGACAAGTACCCGCCCGGGTGAAACTGTATCGGGGTTAGAACTACAGGCTGTAGGCGATCTTGAGGATTTGCTCGCGTGATATTCTGGCCGTGCCCGCGATGCTATACCAAACGCCGTGATTGACCCAGCTGGCGTTATTTGAGTCGAAGAGGTAGATGGTGAGGCCCTGGCCTTCGACCGATGAGTAATCGCTTGCGACTTTGCTCACGTAGTTATCGAGCAACGAGCTTGAGTCCCAGGAGGTTCGGTGCTGGGTAATCGTCAGCGGGGTTGTTTGGTTGGGGCTGGCAAATTGGAGCGTTACGATTCCCGGTGCGGTGGTTGTGGTAGCCAAGCTGTAGCTGGACGGCAAATAGCCGGGCAGTGAGGCGGTCACACCGGCCTGGTTGCCGGCGGAGGTGATGGCGAGTTTGGGGTAATTCTGGATCCAAACGTAGCCTGCCAGAATCGATACGGCGGCAACGGTGGCGGCTATTCGCCCGGCGTGTGAAGTTTGGAGGGATCGAATCGGCTCGGCGGGAGCCGAGTTCAATATTCTCGCCAGCGATTCGTGTTGGGTGACGACATGGGGCGGGACGGGGGTATGGATAGCAGCCTCTTCCGCGGGGCCGGCGACGGTTTTCGGCAATTCTGCCGCCGGGGCAGCTCGCTTCTGGGTGAAACGCGAAATACTGCCGCTTTTGGGGGTGGTTTTTGCGCGCTCAAGGCGTTCGGCCGGTATCACTGCGGCACGGTGCGTGTTCGGCTTGGGCGTATGGGATACCTCATGACGCTTGATATGACGGTCGGCAACGGCATCCGTTTCTGCGTCGATGGGGGCAATTTTGGCAGCGCGCAGATCCAAAACCCCGCCGCGGCTGAGCTTTACTCGGCTGTGGACGGCTTGGGCGGCCGGATGTTGAGCCGCTACGACGTCGCCGACCATGGTCTTGCCGGAGTTGGAGACGACCACCGGTGCTTTTAGTCTTACCGATTCGACAGGCTGCGGACGGCGGCTTGATCGAATATCCATCGAACGGACCTGCGGCTTAATGGCAGGCGCGGCATCGGTCGGCAGCTCCATGCGCGTACCGCAAGCAGGGCAATATTTGCCTGTGCCGATTACAACTGGAGCTATTTGTCTGTTGCACGATGAGCAAGTCACCAATATTCCAATTTCTATTATGCTTATGTTACTACATATTTATGGAGTTCGGGAGAGTTTTATCAAGCTAACGTGAGCGCCATATGCGCCAGATAAAACGCGGTACGGCCAGTTGACGGTTCCAGCGGCTCGGTTCGAGGATCAGACGCCAGAGCCATTCGAGCCCGATTCGCTGCATAAAACCCGGTGCTTTGGTGCGCGATCCGCCGAATTGTTCGTAATCAAACGTCCCGCCTTCCCCGATCAGGACGCCGTGGCCCAGCTGAACGGATAACGTTGAGATCACCTCTTCTTGAAGCGGAAAACCCATCCCGACCAGGATGAGGTCGGCATCGCTGGCGCTTATTTGGTCGCCGAGCCGGTCGATCCACTCCCGGGAAACTTTGCCGGGTTGCTGGCCGTTATCGCGGCCGGAGTGGATGCCCACAATTTGAAGACCCGTTATTTGGTGCTGCAGAGTCTCGGCGACGTGGGTGATTTGCTCGGTCGATCCGGTGCCGACCAAATAAACGCGCAACTGATTGGCGGCGGCCGATTGAAGCATCGGCCAAGTGAAGTTGATGCCGGCTAACGGTTTGTCGAGGGGCCAATACAGCTTGGTTGGCGCTAAGACAATCTGCGTCAGGGTCGAAAGAAACCGCCAAGCGGAGCGTTTGCCGGCATACAGGTAAGCGGCTGCCCAGACCAGGGCGACACCGTCGGCTATAACGAGTTCGGCGTCGTTGAGTAGGCGTTTGATGGATTCGGTGGTTGCCGCCTTATCGAGAAACTCTACGTAAGGCTTCACGACGTACATGGACGCGGAAGATTTGTCGCGGGCGCGGTCAACGATGTAATTTATGGCTTCGGATTGGGTAACAGCATCGATATTGACGTCCAGAACCTCGACTTTGTCATAGATAATTTGTCTAGACACGTTTGGTGGCTCCAGCGATAGCCGCCCCGGCCGTTAGCCAAAAGATAAAGGCCGTCGACGAATCGGCCCACCCGTGCAGGAAAAGGTTTACGACGCTCAAGCCGGCCAATGCACCGATGAGCGACGGCATCAAGACGTGCTGATAACGCTTCGTCCAAAGCTTAGCTCCCGCCGCGGAGACGAACGCCAGAAAAGCCAGTAAGCCGGCGAGACTGGTTTCTATGGCAACCTGGAGGTAGTAGTCTTCGGGAATTAGCTTCGTGACCGCGTGGAAGGAAGCGGGTCCGGCTGAGCCGAGGCCGCTGCCAGTAGGGCTGTTGCGAATAGTTTCGAGTCCGGATTCAAGTGCGGCGGCGTGTTGCGTCGTTGAATTGCTGGTTTCGACGCCGGCCCCCGAATGCAAGATGAAGTATTCGTACGGACCTTTCGAATGGCTGGACAGGCTGAGAGCCCCTAGGCTTATGGCCAATACGGCGGCGGTGACGGCAGCAAATTGAATTGCTTGCCGCCTCGAATTTAAACCGGCGGCGATCGTGACGGCAACGGCGACTATCGCCCCGATCCAAGCGCTGCGCGAATATGTATACCAGAGGGCGCCCAGATAGAGCGTCGCAGCCAGGACCAGGCTCCAGCGCGGCCGCTTAAACCACATGGCGACTGCCAATGATAGCGGCAATATCAGGAAACTGCCGAGTTGGTTCGGTCCGCCCAGAGTAGAGGGGGTACGTATGGTGTCCGATAGGTTGCCGACATATTGGAACGGAGCAACCGTATCGGGCCCGTAGCCAAAATGGGTCAGGATATCATGAGGCAGTACGGTGGCGTGCAGAATACCGAACCCCGCTACCAGACCGCTGGTTACGAGTATGACGGCGGGCAATTTAAGGTAAAGCTGGCGGCCGGAACCCCAGAGAGCGACGAAGAACAGTATGATGAACTCGAAGTCGGTTTTGATTCCGTAAATGATCGCGCTGAGTGATTGCGGATGAAGCAAGGTCGCCCCGAGAGCGATAATACCGAATATCAGCGCCGACAACGGGAGTACTTTGCCTCCGTGCCGCAGTCGCTCAGGTTGAAACCAAATCAAGATCGCAGCTGCAACCGCCAAAATGACGACCAGCAGCTCCTTCCAGGCTTGGATTAGGGACTGATGGCCGGTTAGGCTACCCAGCCAGACGCTCAAAAACGCATGAAACGGCATTACGGCTACCAGAACGATCAGTCCCCAACCGATGCCCTGTTCCAGGCGCGTGAGTCGTGAGGGTGTCATTTGACAGCCACGAGGCTCCGTTTGTATTCTTCCAGGTTGTCGAGGGCGATACCGGTGCCGCGGGCCACGCACAGGAGCGGCTCTTCGGCCACCACGCACGGCACCCCGGTTACTTGGGTCAGCATCTTGTCGAGGTTTTGAAGCAGCGCTCCCCCGCCGGTCAGTACCATGCCGCGGTCGATGATGTCGCTGGAAAGTTCGGGCGGGGTTTGCTCAAGTACGACCCGGATCGCCTGGATGATTTTCTCGAGCTCGTCGCTGATCGCGCCGCTGATCTCGTTGGCGTGGATCGTAATGGTTTTCGGCAGACCCGCAATAATGTCCCGACCGCGAATCTCCATGGCCTTGTCCCGCGTCAGCAACAGAGCCGTACCTATTTTCTGCTTAATGATTTCGGCCGTCCGATCGCCGATGGCGAGTCCGTAGGTGCGGCGAATGTAGTCGGCAATTGCCGCGTCGATACGGTTGCCGCCGACCCTGATACTGTGCTGGGCGACGACCCCGCCGAGGGACAGGATAGCTATCTCGGTGGTGCCGCCGCCAATGTCGACGACCATATTGCCGGCCGCCGAAGCTATAGGAATCCCGGCACCGATCGCAGCCGCTACCGGTTCACGGATAATATAGGCGGCACGGGCGCCGGCTGCCAAGGTAGCATCGATCACGGCCCGGCGTTCGGTCGAAGTGGCGCCGGCCGGTACGCAAACCATGACATCGGGACGGCTGAGGCGGAATCCGCCCGAAACCTTGGCGATATAGTAGCGAATCATGGCCGAGGTGATACGGTAGTCGGCAATAACGCCGTCGCGCAAGGGGCTCGATGCCGTGATGCTGTCGGGTGTGCGGCCGAGCATTTCCTTGGCTTCGGCGCCGATCGCTACGATCTTATTTTCATCGTCGATAGCTACGACGCTGGGTTCGTTGATGACAATCCCCCGTTTGGGGATGTAGACGAGGATATTGGCCGTGCCAAGATCGATGGCGATGCGCTTGGAAAACATAGTTATTAGTATAGCGGACTACATAAGGCTAAGGCCAGTCGCTTGAGGGTTGCTTCCCGTGATATAGTCCTATTTAGAGTTTTTATGATCCGCAAACTGCTTACAACCTTCGGTTCGCTACTTCTGGTGGTCGCCATTATCGGCGCCACAGTTCTTTTGGTCGCGTATGGACGAGGTTATACATATGATTTCTCACGCGGCCGTATGATACAGACTGGACTCGTTCTGATCCGATCTAACCCTGCGGGAACGCAGATCACCGTCAATTCCAAGGTAATTCGGCAGAAGTCACCCTACCGCGGTTCGTATGAGGCCGGAACTTATTCCTTTGAGCTCAACAAATCCGGGTTCCGCGTCTGGCACAAAGCCTTACAGGTGGTCGCTTCCCAGGTTACATCGGCCGAATATATCGTGCTGCTTCCCATCGATATCGCTAGGAGCATTCTCGATACGCATACGCAAATTATTTCTGAGACTATTTCACGCGACCATCGCCACTTAGCCTATGTGACCGGTGCCGCTGATTCCGCAGTCTATACGTTGGACTTGGGTTCGGGCAAGGTCGCGAAAGTCTATACGCCAGCCGTCGCTACCGCCTCTGCTCCGGCGGAATCGCTCATAAGCGTCGCATGGTCGGATGACGCGTCTCATCTGCTCGTTGTTTCGCAAGTTGGAAATACGTTGATCCACCGCGTAATGACCGCCTCAGGAACCGACAATGTGAATCTTACCGATCAGTACGGCTTCAATTTTAGTGGGCTCCAATTCAGCGGTACTTCATGGCAGCAACTCTATTGGATATCGCCCGATGGTCTGCGCCGCCTCGACTTGGGCAATCAGACCGTTTCGGCGGTATTGGCCGATAAGGTCAGCCAGTTTAATATCGCCGGCGACCGTATATTATACGTGCAGTTGACCGAACTTGGTCGTACGCTCTGGACGACCGATGCGCGCGGTCGTAAACAAGAACTTATCCCGGCATTACCGGAAAGCGATAATTACTCTATAGCTCTCTCGAGCTATCGCGGTGAAGATGAGTTGGCCGTTGTTCCGTCGAAGACCGGAGTCGGCACGCTCTACTCAGGAATTTTCGGCTCGACTCCGGTCGCTAAGACGGTGGCTCACGGAGTTACGACGGCCAACTTTGCTCCCGACGGGCATCTGGTGGCATTCAGCTCAACGTCAGTGGTGCAGACATATGATCTTGAACTGTCGGACCGCGTAAACAGTCCTGTCATCTATACGTTCCCCGCCGATGGGCGCACTTTGTCTAATTTGAGCTGGTTTGATAATTTCCATCTGCTCTTAAATTACAATGGAACCCTCGTCTTTGCGGATTTTGATGGTACCAACCTCAGCTCTATCGGCTCGATTGTCCCGGGTTTCCCGGCGTATAACAGCAGCGATTTTAGATCAGTTTTCTCGTTTGTACCGAGTGTCAACTCAGCTCAGATTACCGAGTTGACCATCCGGCCGTAATCGGTGCTCAGCTAAACCGTAAGTATCTCCAGGTATTCGTGATTACATCGGTCGACTGCTTAGCTAAGCCATTATTAAAGTCCCAGCAAATGCTGGGACTTTAATAATGGTACCGCTGGTCAGAGTCGAACTGACATGAGGTTGCCCCCGAGGGATTTTGAGTCCCTTGTGTCTACCATTCCACCACAGCGGCAAAATATTTGGCTAATATTGTTATTATATTGTATAATAGTACATTGTCTAGTTGCTTGGCAAAGGCGCAAAGTTAGTCAAAAGCACGTAGCAAGATTATCATAGAAACAGACGTAAGGTAACTGCTCATGGACCCCAGGAACGATTTTTTGGATATCCCGTCCGCCGGCCGAGGCTATGAATTGCCGATGGCTGAGTTTGAGCAGGCCAATCATCCTGAAGCTGCAGCGGCTGCCCGGGCCAGAATCGCCGCCCTTATTGATCCTGTGCCACCTTCGACGGAAGGCGCTGTCGTCGCTCATCCTCGAATTCTAGTGACCGATCGGGCAGAACTGGCACGCGCCACTCCTACCCGCACGATCCCCCGCCGCGCTGTACCGTCGGCATTACGTCCGCTACTAACGGCAGTCGGTGTCTTTGCCTTGATCCTGCTGACGTTCAAGGCGCCGGTAATCTGGAGCCAGATCCAGTACGCCGTGAACCAGCCAACCGCCACCCCGTCGGTTCTGCCGGTCGCCGGCAGCGCAATCCCGGCCGAACCGACCATTACGATACCCAAGATCAACGTGCACGCTCCGGTCAGCTATGAGCCGAGCATTGCCGAGGCCGACGTCCAGAAGGCGCTCGAGAACGGTGTAGTTCACTACGGCAATACCGCTTATCCCGGTCAGAACGGAAATTTAGTGATCTTCGGTCATTCATCGAACGACTGGTGGGAGCCGGGTAACTTTAAGTTTGTCTTTGTGTTGCTGGATAAGCTCGCACCGGGCGATCAGTTCACGATTGATTACCAGTCCAAACGCTACACATACGAAGTGACCGGCTCCAAAGTCGTTATACCGACCGATGTGGGAGTTCTTGCTCAGACACCGGATCCCACTGCCACGCTCATAACCTGTACCCCCCCGGGCACCTCCCTGAAGCGCCTGGTCGTCTCAGCGAAGCAGATCAGTCCTTCGGCTACCGCCATTGCAGCGAACACGGCCGCCAGCCCGACTGCAACGCCTAAATCAAACCTGCCTGGAGCGCCGGCCGGTTTATTTGAGCAGATCAGTCATGTAATCAGCGGTATCGGCCAGGGTATATCGTCGCTATTTGGTGGAGCCAGCAGCGCGCCTCCAGCTACCACGGTTCCGAGCGACGGCCAGTTGCCCGCCGCGAAATAATCGAACCTTACCAGCCGGCTTGGTCGAGCTCAGTTCGGAGCGATTTGGTTAGAGTGGTGAGGCTCGGCCGCTCGTCTCCTCCAATAGATTTGCCAACCTGATTAATCACATAGGCGGCGGTCATAAGTCCTTCGAAGGGGGTTTGGGGGCTCTGCGTCAGAAATGTCGCAATGACGCCGTAAATGAACGCCGGCATTAAACTTAAGCGGTAGTTTGACGGTGTCAGGCCTAATGTATTGTTGGCGCTCACGATCGTCTCCGAGCCGAAAACCACATAATCGCACGAAGATGCCGCGGCGATATCCCGGACGATTTCGAGTTTGTTGAGGATACCTCCGTCGCGTCGGATGGTGATGGGGACTTTAAGAACTTTGGCCAATTTAAACATTTCAGGCATTGTAGTAACAACCAGCGTGGATCGCCGCGAAGTGATAAGGCTGGAATTGTGTTCGATAATCGAGATTGCATCGTCGAAAACCATGACTGGGCGGATGATATCGTTTAGGAGGTGCTCGATGAGAATAGATGTTTCGCTGTTGTTAGACAGATTACCGCCGATCGCTACCAGATCCGATTCCTCGGCAATTTCCAGTATTCGGCCGCGGGCTGCCGGAGCGAGCGAACCGGACGGGGTCGAGGGTACAAAAACCGTGGCGCTCATACCCCCGAGCAGTTTCAGAAGACTGTCCGGGAGAACGACCGTGCAGTCCCCCAGACCGGAAGCCATCACGACTTGATAAATAATGGTGGGCAGACTGAAGTCGCCCGAATGTCCGCCGACCATCAGTAAGCGACCGGCACCGGAGCGGGATACCGGCCGGTTCCAGAGTACCTTTGGGAAGAGCGGAGTCGCGTCCTGGCGAAAATAATTAAGGTCGGACATAGGCTAGGCTACGAGTTCTTTTAGACGGTCGAGGTTGGCCTTGTCCGGTCCGTTCCCGTCGAGCCCCGGGACTTCGAGGATGCCCGCGACGTGAGCAAGCTTTGGGTGGTTAACGATCAGTTTGAATCCATCCAGACCGATGAAGCCGTCGCCGATGTTCTCGTGCCGATCGACGCGCGCTCCCAGATCGACCTTAGAGTCGTTCAAGTGCATCACGACCAGCCGGTCGAGACCGATGAGACGATCGAACTCGCCGAGAAAATCATCAAGTCCGGCAGAGGTTCGAATCTCATATCCCCGAGCCAAAGCGTGGGCCGTATCGATGCAGACTGCCAGGCGCTCGTGACCCTTCATAGCGTCGATCATGGCGGCTATTTCTTCCAGCGTGTTACCGATATTGCCGCCCGCTCCGGCCGAGTTCTCCAATATAAGCAAACTTTCGCCGTTCTGATCCAATATGCGGGTATAGGAGTCGGTAATACGCTCGAGCGCTTGTTCGAAGCCAAGACCCTTGTGGGATCCCATGTGCGTCACGACACCCTTGACGCCGAGCAAATCGGCCGTCTTGAGCATTTGAAACATTACATGAATGGATTTTTGGCGTTGGTCGTCGTTCGGCGTCCCGTAGGATACCAAGTAGCTCATGTGTATCCACACCGGATCAATATGGGCGGCTTTTGCAGCCGCACGAAAAGCCTCAGCCGTCTCCGGCGCATAGGTAGTGGATTGCCAGCCGCGAGGGTTAGAGGCAAATATCTGGATTGTTTCAGCGCCCATGGCAGCCGCCCGCTCCGGGGCGGTTATCAGGTTGCCGGCAGTCGCGATGTGTATTCCAAACTTCATTGGCATCATTATAGTCAGCCGAAGGCGACATTGCCATGCGTCGGCTTAAAATATCCGGTTATCTGGATCGGTCAGTCCGGTCGACTTCCTCGTCGTTGTCGTCAAAGACGAGGGTTTCGTAATAGACGGGAGCTCTTGATCCCAGTTGGTGCCTCTCGACAATTTCATCCGCGACATCGGGTTCAAACCCCAGCCGTATCACTTGTTGAACCTTGCTGATAGCGTCGATGTTCGAGTCGAGAATCTCCTCCAAACGCTTCTCCTGCCAAGCTAAATCATGCTCACTCATAGCGGCCTCCACCTTTAGTGGTATCTACCATACCGCCTCTATCGGCATGCCCGCATTGGTGCATCATCCAAAACGATTTAAATTTTCCAGGAACTTTTGCACCTTACGCAGGATTTGGTGCGATAATACAGCTTATGGCCTATACGCTTTCAACCGATCAAGCCGCCGCGCTTAAGGCAATTGGAGCGTGGTATCGTGCCCCCGCCAAGCCTTATCTGACGCTCGGCGGCTATGCCGGTACCGGCAAGACGACCCTGATTGCCTATCTGCGCAAGGCGTTGCGCGAGTATGACGATGAGGCCAAAGTGGCATTCTGCGCCTATACCGGCAAGGCGGCGCGGGTTCTCCAGGAGCGCCTTAAAGACCAAAAAGTTCCACGTCGCAACGATACCGTTTCGACCATTCATTCGCTCATCTACACCACTGCCGAGCCCGAAACCGGGTCGCCCAAGTGGATACTCAAGGACGCCATCGACCGAGACCTGATAATCGTGGACGAGGCCAGCATGGTGGACGAGCTTATCTGGAAGGATCTTTTGAGCTTTAACGTCCCGATCCTGGCCGTCGGCGATCACGGACAATTACCGCCGGTCGGGTCGAGTTTCAACCTCATGAGCGATCCAGACATCCGTCTGGATCGAATCTTTCGGCAAGCGGAGGGTTCGGCTATCATCGATGTTGCCACGCTGGCTCGAACCAGCGGTTTGATTCCGGTTCGGGAGTTTAGTACGGATGTGAAAAAGCTCAATCGCGAACTGCCCGAGACAGGTCAGATCGTTCAGGAGATGCTCGAGAGCTGGCGCCCCGAAATGCTCATACTCTGCGGGTATAACGCCACCCGGACCAAGCTCAATCAGGCCATCCGCGCGGTACGGGACATCGAAGGACCCGAACCAGTTTCCGGCGATCAGGTCGTCTGCCTGCGCAATAACCGCACGCAACATATTTTTAACGGCATGCTCGGCCAAATTATCTCAGTGCGGCCGGCACTCATCGATGACGATAATCTTTGGTATGAAGCCGAAATTGCTCTGGATGGCGAAGACTATACATATTCGGGTTATATTCTAAGGTCGCAGTTTGGGTCCCGCGAGACTGCCCGGGACGTACCTCTGGCGCCGGACGGAGAGCGCGGTGATCTCTGGGACTTTGGCTACGCCCTGACGGTACATAAAGCTCAGGGATCCCAAGCTCAGGAGGTCTTGCTGTTTGAGGAGCGCTTCCCGCGTTCGGACGATTTGGATTGGCGCCGGTGGCTATACACGGCCGTAACTCGCGCTCAGCAACGCCTGACAATTATAGGACGATAGCCTTGACCCAGCCGCACGAATACCGGACGCCGTAATCGGGGTGACTTTTCCTGATAACATTAGTACTATAATCATAATAGTTAATCGAGATAGGAAGTTCATGAATACAGTAGAAGACAAAACAACTTTGGACGCCATCCACCGCTTGATGCTCGAAACGACCGAGTTGCGCGGCAAGATGAAGACGATCAAAGATCAGCTCAAGGACGTCATGGAGCAAAACGACGAGTACCGGGCTCTCGCAGAGGAGCTCAAAGAGGTATCGGCCAAACGCCAGACCGCCAAGAAGCTGCTCGAGGCCGACAAGGATTACCAAGTGGTCAATTCGGAGCTCGAAGAGCTGAAGTTTCAGTATAAGGATCTGCAGGAGATCATGAGCCATCACCTAGTCACCTACTTCTCGGAGAACCAGACGACACAGATTACCGATGATCAGGGCGAGACGCGTTCGGTCATTTTGAAGGCGACGATCGGCAAGGCCGAGGCGCTTTTCGACGATAAGAAATAGCTATCGATTTCCGGCGGTCTGCTTAATCAGACTGCTCTCGTCGACGTTGCAGACTGCCCAGAGCCCTCGATTCTGGGCTCTGGCTTGGGTTTCAAGGGTTTTAAACTCAGCTTTTTTCGTGAACGGAAATACCACGTAGGCAAAAGCATAGCCGTCGCGGATAAGCTGCGCGTTGTAGAGCGTGCCGTCGGGTAGGTAGACGTAGCGCAGGAGCCGATTGTATTTGTCCCGATCGGAATCCAAAGGATCCGGAGCCAGCCGTACGTAGCTGCCCACGTGAATCATCGACTTGGTATGCTGGCTGGCTGCTTCGCCATAGCACTGAACCGGCTTACGCGGGTCTTTGACCTCCGGTGTATCCGCGCCAATAAATCGTACGGTATCTTCGTGGCCAACGGGATCCCGCACTACTATGGTGTCGCCGTCATCGACGAATGTCACCTGCCAGAGTCCCGGCTGCATGGCGATCGCCGCCTGCCTGAGGCTGGGCACCCGAAAGATCACCAGTAGCGCCACGCCGACGACGATTATGATAATAAGCATGATGTTTCGACGATTTCGGCTTCGCATGACTATCAATATGGCACGGTTAATTCCAAAGTTCTAGCATTGTCGCCTATATTGTACAAAAAGCGCGTGTTACCATAATTAAGAAAATAACATTTGCGGGGTATATATGCTCAAAGAATTCAAAGCTTTCCTCCTGCGCGGTAATGTTGTCGACTTAGCTGTAGCGGTCGTAATTGGCGCGGCCTTCACGGCCGTGGTAAATTCCATGGTCAAAGATCTTATAACTCCGCTTATCGCAGCCGTCGGCGGCAACCCCGACTTTTCGAGATTGAACTTTACTGTCAACAATAGCGTCTTTGCTTACGGCGACTTCCTGAATGCGGTAATTAGTTTTCTGATCGTAGCGGCGGTGATCTTCTTCTTCGTCGTAAAGCCGATTAATCATTTAACCCGTCTGGCAAACCGCGGCAAGGTCAAGGAAGAGGACAAGAAACCTGAGATCGTACTGCTGGAAGAGATTCGTGATGCCTTGGTCAAGAAGTAATCAGAGATAATGTAATGCGTGGTTTTAGCGGCAAACTGTCAAAGCAATTGAATAGTGAAATTCGGCGGGCCGTGGCGGATATTTTTCCGTTGTTTCCAACGAAGAAGGCATATTTTGGACGGGATTATGCGATGGACGAAGCAGATATGCTGGTAGTTGAGGCGGCTGAAATCAAGAGCGAAGACGGCAGGTTTCGATTGGCCTACTCGCTTCCGGAGTCGCGTCCGCCCTTTGAGTGGGAGTACGAAATTACCTCGGAGTACAATGAGCTAGATTACTTCAAGCATTACCTCGTACGCGCCGACGATATCGTACTCGCATTGCGCAAAGATTTGATACCGATCGACGATCAAGAGGCCAGATTAATCCTGGAAGATCTGCAACGCGCCGCCAGAGCCATAGCGGATCATTAGAGTCCGGGGGCGTCTGAAACGCTGTCTTCACCGTGGCCGCCGCGCAGTTCACGGTCTTCGACCATCAGGAAGAGAATTAAGCAGATGGCGGCTATAGCGCTGCCCATCAGGAAGACCATCGATACCGCGTGGGCTACGGCAATTTTGCTGAGCTCTATGAAGAAGGAAATACTGGGTTGGAGCACTTTGATAGCGGTTCCCGGAATATGAGCCAGCAGTTGGCTCAAGGCAGCCGGCGAGGTGACGATGTTTGGATCGCGCAGCGTTTGGGTCAATTGATCCGGCAGTCCGACGCCGGGAATGGTCTGGAGACTGGCGGTGAGCTGGTTATTGAAGAAGGTACCGAGAACGCTCGCCCCGATTGCGCCGCCAATGGTGCGAAAGAAAGTGGTAGCGCCGGTAACAACACCGATATCTTTTGGCCCGAAAGCATTTTGAACAATCACCGGCAATACCGACAGTGTCGGGCCGATCCCGATGCCCATGATTATCATGTTAATGGTCATGGTGAGGTTGCTCGTATCGGGCGTTATCTGCGACATGAGGTAGAAACCGATCGTGGCGATCGTAAAGCCGACCATGCCGAGCGTCTTGTAGCGGCCCGTTCGCGACGTGATTTGTCCGCCGGTAATGCTTCCGCCGACGATACCGAACATGAGCGGCAAGAGTACGAGGCCCGAATTGGTCGCGCTGCGGCCGAGTACGGTTTGGATGAAAATCGGAATGTAGAGAATGCCGCCGAACATTAATGCCGAGGCCAAAACTATAATGGTGTTCACGAGGCTGAAGATTCTGACCTTGAAGAGTCGCAGCGGCAGAATCGGGTCGGCGGCTCGGCTTTCGACCCAGACGAAGACCGGCGTCATGACGGCAAACATCGCAAACAGGCCCAGTATTTGCGGACTCCCCCAGGCGTACTTACTGCCGGCCCATACGAGTCCCAACAGTAACGGCACGACGGCCATGGCCATTGTAATTGAGCCGAACCAGTCGATCCTGCGGATACTGTCGCGCTTAATATTCGGCAGGTAGATGCTGGCGACGATGAGCGCCGTAATGCCGACGGGAACGTTTACGTAGAAGACCCAACGCCAGGAGTAGTTGTCGGTTATAAAGCCGCCGAGCAGCGGTCCGATAACCGATGCCAGCCCGAAGATGGCACCGATAAGGCCGGTCCATTTTCCGCGTTCCCGGGGCGGAAAGATATCGGCAATGATAGTAAAGGCACTCGCTGCCAGACCGCCGCCGCCGATGCCCTGGATAAAGCGCGACCCGATGAGCCAAAGCATACTCGTGGAAGCACCGGCCAGCATTGATCCGATCAGAAAGATGATGACGTTAAAGAAGAAGATGGTCCGCCGACCGAAGATATCGGATAGTTTCGAGGTAATCGGAACGGCAATGGCCTGGGCGATCAGATAGGCCGAGACAACCCAGGTATACTCGGTAAAACCTTTGAGATCGCCGATGATATGAGGCATTGCCGTCCCGACAATCGTCTGATCGAGAGCGGCCAAGAACATACCGCAGATCACGCTGAATAAAATACCGGCCTTGGTCTTGCGGTCGAGCTTGTGCATCATGACGGTTGGTCCTGATCCAATTGTTCCTTGGCATCGTCTTCCAGTTGGCTCAATTTGGCGGTTAATCCGGCAATCATCGCCCGTAACTTCGAAGACGGTACGAGGCCGATCATATCGCCTTTTGACAGCACCATGAGCTTGTCCCCGGCCGTCAGGCCGTAGCGTTCGCGAATTGGCGCCGGAATTACGATCTGGCCACGCTCGCCAATCGTGACCATATCCATAAGACCTTCAGTGTGGTGGTTGTCGTTCATTCATTCATATTATTCATACGTTTCGTATGTGTCAATGCTTACATTTCGGTATTAACAGCCTCAGACTGTGGTAGTATGAAGTTCGTATGTCGCAAATTATCAAATTCGAAAAAATTACGTCCGACGGTAAGGCGCTAGGCTATTGGCACGACAAGGCCATTTTTGTTATTGGGCCGGTACCGGGCGAGAGCGCCGAGGTAACGATTACCCGCGAAAAGCGGACTTGGGGCGAGGGGGCTTTGCGAAAGATAGTCGAGCCGTCGGATAAGCGCCGCGAAGCCCGCGAGGATCACTACCTGGCTTGTTCTCCTTGGCAGGGTATCGACTACCCGTACCAACTGGCTCTTAAACGTCATATGCTGGCTGAAATCTTCGAGCAGCCACATTTAAATCTGAAAACCAAAGACTTCTACGCAGCCAAGACGATCTTTGGGTACCGCAACAAACTTGAATTCAGCGTCAATAATTTTGACGGTCAGTTTGGTCTGGCGTTTCATGAGCGCGGCCGGTTTGATTCCTTCCTGGCGGCTCCGGACGGATGTGCTCTCGGATCCGACGCGATGAATATTGCGGCCCAAGCCGTGGCCAAGCTTCTCGTCGAAAGAAAGCTCGATCCGCACGTGCAGACGATTACCATACGCGAAAGTGCCAATAACGGTGCGATCATCGCCGTGGTCTGCGTGGATAGTCAGGCTGACAAGCTCGCTTGGGACAGCTTGATAATGCCCGATGGGCTTCAGGGCTTGCGCGTCGTGACAAAACTAAAGCACAACGTCTACAAGACGTTGCATCTCGAAGGTTCCACCGACCTGACTGAAGTTGTTGGCGGAGTAACCATGAGCTATCCGTGGGACAGCTTTTTCCAGGTTAATCTCGAGATATTTGAATTGGTCCTTAAAGATATTCGCGCGCATGTCCAAAAAGGTGCCAATGTACTGGATCTCTACGGGGGTGCCGGTTCAATCGGTCTGGCCCTAGCCAAAGACGGCCATAAGGTATCCGGGGTTGAGATTATTCAAGCTTCGGTGGCACTCGCCAATGACAACGCCGAGGCGGTCGGACTAACCAATTATCATGCGACTCGTGCCCCCGCTGAAAAGTTAGCGCCTGAGAGTTTCGATGGTATCGATACCGTAGTGGTCGACCCGCCTCGAGCCGGTCTTCACGCCGATGTTGTTTTGATGCTGCTCGATGCTCGGCCCAAGCGCATTATTTACGTGTCGTGCAACCCGATCACTCAGGCTCGGGATATTACGCTTCTGCAAGCTGCCTATGAGCCGTCTACTGTCACGGGCTACGATCAGTACCCCGGCACGCTTCACCTGGAATCATTGGTGGTTTTAGATCTAAAAGATTAGTTGTCGTCGCCCATAGGCAGCGGCATGATCGACTCCGCCCATAATCTCAAATCGGTATAAAGACTAAGTTCTGCCGGCGTCGCGTTCGGTTCGGCGGCTAAGCGTTCAAGCTCGGCGGCAAACTCCAACACGTCGGCATTGAACCGTTGCGACCGGTACTCCTCCCAAGCTCGAACTTCAGAGTCCGATAGAGCGTCCGGGTGGTTGCGGGCCTTATAATGCAAAAAGAGCTCGTCGAGACGTTTGTCGCGAAAATTTGTCTTCATATCAAGGAAATTAGCCGGTTTAGCTTGTCTGACGCGCTGCATCTCAATCCGGTCAGCATCATCGAAAAAGCCTTCATAGAGAGCATTTTCGGCATCTGTGGCCGCCGGAAACTCTCGTTCGGCACTGAGTATTGCCGTTAGGCGCTTGATCAGCGGTGAATCCTGAAGCCTGCGGAGATTTACGGCAATTTGGTCCGGATTCAAGTCGAGTTGCTCATGAGTTGAGACATCGGAAGTATAAACCGACAGCGGCGCGATGGCCGGACATTTATTGAAGGTCAGAATTTTGGCCGGAAACGGCAGGTATCCTTCCGCATCGCGCATGGTTCGGGTGGCAAAACGCGAATCGGCGAGCTTATCATCGCTAATATCAGCGTATTTTGAGGGGTCATGGCGAAGATCGTAGACGAAGACCCCGCTCCCGTCCCGTTTCTTGCCGATTACCGCGACGGCCGTGGTGTGGAGCTGCGCGATCGGGTATGAACCGGAAGTGTAGACGAACGGTTCGTTGCCGATCTGATCGATAAACTTGACGACGTTGGCTTTGGTCCGCATATCGAGCAGGTATTGAAAGGTTCTCGGCTGACGGTCGCGCAGTAATTGCGCCAGATCAATGAGTGCCGTCACATCGCTCAACGCGTCATGAGCCTTTGGTTGTTTGAGTCCGTTGGCTTTGGCAAGTTCCTCCAGGGTATTGACGACTCCCCCGTCGTCCCTGAACGGCCAGATAATACGTTCCGGACGGAGCGCCCGGATGAGGCGCGTTACATCGAGCAGATCCCAGTAGCTTCGATCGTCTTTCCATCCCCATTCATAGGGATCGTAAAAGTTGCGGTAGCGAGTATACCGCAGGAACAGATTGTCGAAACGCACGCTGTTGTAGCCGGTCAGAATCGTGCCCGGAGTAAACACTTCCCTATCCAAAAGCTGAAGGAACTCCGGTTCGGTCAATCCTTCGTGCTGGGTCATCTGCGGCGTAATGCCGGTGATCTTGACCGCGGTAGGACTCGGCAGTATGTCATCGCTGAGCTTCACGAGCACGTTGATGGGCTCGCCGATGGGTTCGAGTTCGAGTGTGGTGCGCTGCCCTGCAAACTGCATAATACGGTCACGCGCTTCGTTAACTCCCGATGTCTCGAGGTCGTAGAAGAAGAATGACTTTTCATTCATACCCTTAGCATAGTGCAAATTACCAGATCTGGGTACTAATTAGCGTGTAACCTTGTCCGTATGCGTTATCGGCCGGGGCTTATGAGCCTTCATGTCGGTCAATATGAATTTCACCAACTTGACGACGTAGGCTGAATAAGTCGAGGTAATTTCATGCGGTTCATTAACACGGTGGAACGCCAGATTATGATTTTTTTCCGCGGCCGCAGTCAAGGGCTTTTTGAGAATCAGGACGTCGAACCGGCCGTAGATGATATCGCTCGGGACGGTCGTCGTGAGGAGCGAATTGTAGTTTGCCGCATCCAACACCGAGTTGTGCAGCGACTGCCGAAAAGCGGTCCAGCCGGCTTTGGTAATCGTGAAGTTTGAGTCTTTGGGCTGAAGCTTGGCGACCAAGGCGGCGGCCTCGGTCGTCAGGCGCGGCTGGTCGATAACGGCCAGATAGGCGGTATTGTAGAGGCTCGTCTTGAGCTGCGTGGCGAGTCCGGAGATATCTTTGGTAAAAATGGGCGGGCTCGCCAGAATCAGCCTGGAAATCAGCTTGGGGGCTTTGCGGGCCACTTCCAACGCCACGAGACTGCCGAGTGAGTGTCCGACAAGTATGATCGGCTGGTCGATATGAAGTGATTTGAGCGTATGCATGACCGACTTGGCATGGTCGCCGATGCGGTAGTCCAGATAATCCGGGCCCGGCGACTCCCCGAATCCCAATAAATCAAGCGCAATGACCCGCCCGTTTGATTTAAGCGCTTCGGCCGTCGGCGCCCAAACACGATAATCGGCGGCAATTCCGTGCAAAAACACGATAGTCGTTCCTTGGCCTTCGTCCAGACGCACCGCCAGCCGGAACGGTCGGCCGAGGGCGGAATGGTAGAAACGTCTGATACGCGGGAATAATGCCATACGTCAAGTATAGCCAAGCTCAGGACAATTTGGTATCGACAGGCTGAAGCGTATAGTATGTAAACACGAAGAGACCGTATGAATTATGAATTTTGATACAGTAATTATTTGTCGCTTGGGTATCTGTTAGATGGCGGCCCCGATTACCTCTAACCAAATTGCCCGCATTCGTGATGCTCAGCGCGACGTCTTAAAACAACGCCTGGTTGAGCTGGAAGTCTGTGAATACTGGGGCGTGATTTTTTCTCCGAAGGGAGTGGCTACCCTAACGAAGCAGGATATAGCCGGTTTTATGAGCTTCGCGCAGAATCACCGCTGGCGCGAGATACACAAAGAAGACGTGGCGCAGGATATGGAAGCACTGAGAGCGTCGTTAAAAATATTGCTCGATTCGCCGCTATCGATTTCCGAACGTCTCAATATGCTTGAACCTGGACGGGGTAAATATGCAATCCCCCACCTGGGCAAGGCTAAGCTCACGCCGATCCTGCTGGTTTCGAGTCCGAAGGAGTACGGCGTCTGGAACGACTACAGCGAGCGCGCTTTGCGCGCTATGGGACTCTTCCCTGCGTTCGAGGCCGGCTCCCGTTTGGGGGACCAATATGCGTTGGTTAACGCTGTTTTGCTCAATTTGGCA
>JBBSBR010000011.1:0-30078 GCA_038251135.1 Candidatus Saccharimonadia bacterium
GGCCTGCGACGTCTGAGGGCTTGGCGATGGGCTCGGGGTGAGCCTGGCATTATACAATTTAAGGCCGAGCCAGACTACGATCGCCCCGAGGACAATCAAGCCGACGACAAGGATTGGCACCAGATACTTCTTCAATTCGAAGACCTCGCTAACTACCTGTAATTATACGCCCGTTGAGCAGGTATTCAGCGGGATTTTACCATCGCGTCGGTGTGGCTTTGGCCCCAACTGCGCATTTGATCGAGAATTGCCGATAGCGAGCGGCCCTTATCGGTCAGGCAGTACAGGGGGTGAGCGGGGTAGTCGATACAGTTGCGCGTGAGCACGCCGTCATCCTCGAGTTCTTTGAGCCGTGCCGCGAGGGTACGGGGTGAGATGCCGTTCAGTGAATGCTCAAGCTCGCTGTAGCGGCGCGGCCCCTCTAGGAGATCACGCACAATCAGGAAGGTCCATTTACCGCCGATTATCTCGAGCGTCTTGGTTATGCCGCATTGCGTTTCTTCATTCATAATGGCGTAATTGTACTACACTTTACTTTGTATAGCAAAGTACTATACTAAGTATAGTAAATAACGGAGTTCCAATATGAAAGTTCAGATCATTCTCGGCAGCGACCGACCCAACCGAATCGGCGGCAAAATTGCCAAGTGGGTAGTGTCGAGTGCAGCTGAGCAACCGGATTTTGAAGTTGAACTGGTTGACCTCAAAGACTACGATTTGCCTCACTTTGACGAGGCTATGAGTCCGCGTTTCAACCCGAATCGTCAGCTCAACGAGGCGGCCGAACGCTGGTTGGCCAAGGTAAATGAGGCAGATGCCTACGTAATTGTGACGCCCGAGTACAACCATTCAATCACGGGAATTCTCAAGGATGCCCTGGATTACCTCGATTGGCAATTTGCCAAGAAGCCGGTCGCGATAGTCTCATACGGTACCGTGGGCGGAGCACGCGCAGCCGAGCAGCTTAAAGCCATTTTGATCGAGGTCAAGGCCGCCATCGTGCCGGAAGCCGTGGCTCTGCTCAATCCGGGCCAGGCCGTCAGCGACGGGGGAGTCTTGAGCGATGAACTAAAGGCCGCTCCTTACGGTCCGCAAACAGCTCTCGACGGAACGCTGGCCGAACTTCACTGGTGGGCAAAGACGCTTAAAGCCGGCCGCGAAGCCGCTCTCACCGTCGCCTAAGACTTAATCTTAAGCTGTACAAGAAGACCCTTTGCGGGGTCTTCTCTTGGTTCAAAAGCTTTCGGCTTGGCATGACTAGTCCTAAAACCTTATACTTACATTATGTCAAAAATCGATACAGCTGAAGTTGAGCGAATCGCCAAGCTGGCGCGCATCGGGATCACCCACGATGAAGCCACGGCCATGGCCATGGAGCTCGATCAAATCGTAGGTTTCGTGGAGCAACTTCAGGATGTCGATATCAAAAGCGTCGAGCCGACCGATCAGGTCACCGGGCTGGTTGATGTCTGGCGGGAAGATACCGTGAAGCCGAGTATGGATCGGGAGCTGCTGCTCCGGAACGTACCAAACAGGCGCGATGGCTACATTGTTGTCAAACGAGTCATGAATGGTTGATTTAAAGCGTCCGATTGCAGAGCTGGCCGCCGAAGTTCGATCCGGCAAACTTACGGCAGTTGAGTTGGTCCAAGCAAGCCTTGACCGGATTGCTGCCACTCATGAATTTCACGCGGTGCTCGAGACCAGCCCCGTCGCTCTTGAGCGCGCGGCCGAAATAGATCGGCTCGTTGCCGGCGGTGCCGACATGGGACCGCTGGCCGGTATTCCTTTCATCGCCAAGGATAATTTTCTTACCCACAATACCCACACAACTGCGGCGAGCCACATCTTGGAGCCGTTTCAGGCTCCCTACCAAGCGGTTGCGATCGAGCGTCTAGAGGCAGCCGGAGCAATTATGGTAGCCAAAGCCAACCTCGATGCCTTTGCCCATGGCAGCTCCACCGAAAACTCCGACTTCGGGCCAACGAAAAACCCGGCAAACCCCGACTACGTTCCCGGCGGCTCATCGGGCGGTTCGGCCGCAGCCGTCGCCCTTGGTCAAGCTTGTTTTGCCATTGGAACCGATACCGGCGGATCGATCCGTCTGCCGGCGAGTTTTTGCGGCGTGGTCGGTCTTAAACCGACCTATGGCTTGGTGCCGCGTACCGGCGTCGTCGCCATGGCCAGTTCGACCGACGTAATCGGTCCGCTGGCCAACTCCGTCGGTGACGCCGCCCGGATTCTCGACGTTCTGGCGGGTGCGGATCCGAGCGATTCAACGAGTATTAATCGAGAGCCAGACGGCTACGTCGTGCCGGCTTCAAACGTTGCCGGACTCAAGATCGGCCTGATAAGCGAGTATATGGGCGAGGGCCTCGATCTGGGTATTAAAGCATCGGTCGAAGCCATGGTGCGTCAACTGGAAGCCGCGGGAGCAACCGTGGAGCCGGCGAGCCTGCCCGCCACCGAGCTCGCGCTGGCGGCCTACTATGTGATCGTACCCGCTGAAGTCTCAAGTAATCTGGCGCGTTACGACGGCGTCAAGTACGGCTATAGCTCGCCGCAAGCCACGAACCTGGAGGAGACTTACCGGCTGAGCCGCGAAGAGGGCTTTGGCGCGGAGGCCAAGCGGCGTATCTTGATCGGGACCTATGTGCTGTCGAGCGGCTATTACGACGCGTATTACAAACGGGCGCAGAAGGTCCGTACCAAATTGATCGGTGAATTTAATGACGCCTTCGCCAAATACGACATTTTGATCGGCCCAACCGCTCCGACGCCGGCCTTTAAACTTGGAGCAAACGCTCAAGACCCGCTCGCCATGTACCTTAACGACGTTATGACCGTAGCGGTAAACCTGGTCGGCGTAGCGGCGATTTCGATTCCGTTGGGAGCTGGGAATCAAGATCTGCCGTATGGCTTTCAGCTGATCGCACCGCAGCGGGCGGAACGTAAGTTGTTGGGCGTGTCTCAAACTGTCGAAGCACTGATCGGGGACTGGAGAGCATAATGATATATCTCATAATTATCTTGGTGGCCGGAGTATTGCTCTTTATGGTCGTTTCAGCCGGCTCGCAGAATTTGCCCGCCAAGTCCGCCCCGGCGAAGAGCCGCGTCGACAAGGCTGAAATCGGCCGACGTTGGAAGACGATCCAGATGGTGAGCCGGACCGGAGCGAGCGGACTCCGCAACTCGGTGATGGAAGCTGATAAGCTGCTTGATTACGTTATGAAGCAGATGGGCTATCCCGGCGAAACGATGGCCGACCGCCTCAAGGTGGCTCAGCGCGGGTTTTCTGACCGCGACGGTGTCTGGCGTGCCCACAAACTGCGCAATGCCATGGCGCACGACATAGAGTTCGATTTGGTCAGTTCTCAGGCCCAAGAAGCAATTAACGACATCGGACGAGCGCTGAAAGATTTAGAGGTAATCTAGAATGAATCCGGAAATTCGCTCAAAGTACGAGGTTGTCATTGGCATCGAATGCCATGTCCAGCTCGCTACCAAAACCAAGCTGTTCTGTGGCTGCGATAACGATTCTCGCGATGTAGAGCCAAACGTTCACGTCTGTGAAGTCTGCTTGGGTCTGCCGGGAGCCCTTCCGGTACTCAATAAGCACGCCGTGGAGCTTGCTCTGCGTACGGGACTGGCCCTAAACGCCCAATACCCGGCTGATTACCACACCAAGTTTGACCGCAAGAACTATTTCTACCCCGATCTGCCGAAAGGCTACCAGATTACGCAGTTTGACGAGCCGATCGTGCCGCACGGCCATGTTGAATTTCCCTACGAAGACGGTATCAAGCGGGTTGGCATTACCCGCGCCCACCTGGAGGACGATGCCGGTAAATTAACCCACCCCGAAGGTTCGAGCGATTCTCTGGTGGACCTGAACCGTGCCGGAACGCCGCTGCTCGAGATTGTTTCGGAACCGGATATGCGTTCGGCGGCCGAGGCTAAGGCCTATGCCCAGGAACTTTATAATATTGTCCGCTATGCCGGCGTCAGCGATGCCAACCTATACTACGGCAATATGCGCTTCGACGTGAACGTGAGCGTAAGATTGCTCGGAGCGCCGGAGTTCGGTACGCGGACAGAGACCAAGAATTTAAACAGCTTCAAGGCTATCGAGCGCACCGTGGAGTACGAACTGCGGCGGCAGATAGTTTTGGTGGAACACGGTGAGAAGGTTCGCCAGGAGACGCGCGGCTGGGATGAGGTCAAGTTGGAAACCTACCCGATGCGGTCCAAGGAAGATGCCGATGAATACCGCTACTTTCCGGAGCCGGATATTCCGCCGCTCGTTATTACTGCGGATTTGGTGGCTGCTCAAAGAAATGAACTTGGCCTTCTGCCGGCCGATCTGCGGCGCGAGCTGGAAGCCGCAAATCTGCCGTTGGTTGAGCGGGAAGTTTTGGTGGCGGATCCAATTTCTGCCAAGCTCTGGCATGACGCGGTCGCGAGCGACCCCGCTCAGGCTCGGTTTGCCCTAAACTGGTTGACTGGCGATGCCGTAAAGCTTGCCGAAGCCAATAACCAGAATATCTCGAGTTCCGGCGTCACTGCGCCGGCACTGGTACAGGTCGGGCAATTGGTGGCCGCCGGTAAATTGAGCTCGACCAACTCAAAGCATCTGCTCAAACATTTATGGGAAGAGGGATCTGCGCACCCCGAGCTGAGTCCGGAGCAAATCGCCGCCGAGCGCGGGCTAATCCAGGAGTCGGATGCCGATGAGCTCGGTAAGGTTGTCGACGAGGTGATCGCCACCAACCCGCAGGCCGTAGCGGACTATCGCGGCGGAAACACCCGAGCCTTCGGGGCGCTCGTTGGCCAGACCATGAAGGCGACTCAGGGCAAAGGCAATCCGCCCGTCATCAACCAGCTCCTGCATGAGCGGCTGGATAAAAAATAGTATGTTGGATCAACTGACATCACAGCAATCTTACCTGCAGCCATTTTTTCAGAAGTCGGCAGACATTATTACCAAACTGCCGTCTTTGCTGGTCGGTGTTTTGGTCGGGATTCTGGTGGTCCGGCTCCTCACGCATTTTGCGAAGTGGATACTCCGGCTTTCAAACCTTGAGCCCGGCTTGCGGCAGGTTTTCAGTTCGATTATTGAACTGATACTCTGGTTCTTTCTGATCGTGGCGCTGCTGCAAGGCCTTGGCTTTGCCAACGTCATCCTCTTCTTTACGAGTTCGATCGCCGCCATCGCCATCGTGATGGCGGCCGGCGGTTCGACGATGATATCCGATATCTTTGCGGGCGTTTTCATAGCGCAAGACCGTGACTTTCGGCTTGGAGACAGGGTAACGGTCGGTCCGGACAAAACTAGCGGCATTATTGAAAGGATCGACGCGCGCCGCACGCGTATTCGCGATGATGCAGGTCTGCTTCATGTCCTGCCCAATACTCTGGTCGAGCGTAACGAGTGGATCGTCGAGGAAAGAGCGGACGGACTCGACGCGATCGCCCGAGTCAAAAAAACGGCGGTCAGGTTGAAGTCGGTTGTTGTTAAGACCAAGCGGCCATTGTCGAAGTAGGTTGGTTCTTAGGCTTTTGGCAGGGCAATAAGTTGCGGATCGGCCTCGGACGCGGTACGCTAGATAGGTAACGAAAGAACACAAAATGGACTCATCAACTGCCCTGACGATTCTTGTAGTATTTTTGAGTGTCGCACTGCTGTCCTTCCTGATTCTGGGAATAATTGCGGCAACATTCTCGATTCAGATTTTGAGGAATGTTAGGCAGATTTCTCGGCGGGCCGAAGAAACGACCGAGAATTTGGCCGACCTTACCAAGATGATTGGCAGCAAGGTGGCGCCGGTCGCACTTTCCGCGGCCATTGCGGCCGCTATGCGACGCTTTATGAAGAACGATAATAATAAAGGAGGCAAGTAATGAAAAAGTCATTTGTTAAAGGAACGCTGCTCGGAGTAATCGCCGGTGCAGTTGCCGGTATTCTGCTCGCTCCCAAGAGCGGCAAGGAGACTCAGGACGACATCAAGCGCGCCGTGAAGGAGACAACGGGCGACCTCAAAACCCGCGTGGACGCGCTAACCAAGGAACTCGGTACGCGGGTCGATGATCTCAGAGCCGTTGCGGTCGACTTGAAGGGTGAAGCCAAGGAAGAGAGCCAAGAGCTCATTAAGCGCGCCGACGTATTTCGCCAGGATCTTCGTATTGCCGGTACCAATCTGGCCAACGATGGCGCGCAAGTCAAAGACAGCGTCGCCAAGAATTTGAAGCCCCTGCTGGCCGAGGCTGCCGACATCGCCAAGGAGCTTGAGCGCCTTACCAAGCAGCTGTCCGCCTCCGCCAAGAAGAAGCTGACTTCAGACGACGCCAAATAACTGCCAATGGCAAAGAAGAATCCCGATCCTGAGACCGGCGTCGATTACGAAGCGCTTGGACGTGCAATCGATAAAGCTTTGGTGCGCGATTACGTCCACCTTATCGGGAGTACGCCGCGGCAGATGTGGAGTTCATTCATTCGCGGCGTGATGCTGGGTTTCGGTACGGTTATCGGGGGTACGTTGGTGGTCGCCATGCTCATTTGGACGCTGTCATTTTTTGGCGGGGCGCCTGTGATCGGCGAGTATATCCAGAAGATCAACCATGCAATTCAGGCGGGGCAACCCGCAAATTCTCCGACTCCCAGCGCATCATCCAAGTAGCGAATCCTAGCTAAGGTTTAAGCACAGTCTGAGAGAATATCAAGACTGGTTATTGCGGTTATGGTTGGTTAGAATAGAGGTAATGAAGGGGAGCGGAGTAATGGGTTCCAAAACAGGTTCGGCGACAGCCGGTGCTCAGTTTGTCCACCTTCATAACCATAGCCATTATAGCTTGCTCGATGGCTTGCAGAAGGTCCCCGAGATGCTCGAGCGCGTACAAGAGTTGGGCATGAATGCGGTTGCGCTGACCGATCATGGCAACCTCTCCGGCGCAATCGAGTTCTACAAAGCAGCCACCAAACTTGATATCAAACCGATCATCGGTATTGAAACCTATGTGGCTCCGCGCGGCCATACCGACAAGGCCGGTCGTCAGGATGCCAACCCTTATCACTTGATATTGCTGGCTGAAACAACCCAAGGCTATCACAACCTCATGAAGCTCGCGACAATCGCGCAGCTTGACGGCTTCTACTATAAGCCGCGGGTTGATCGCGCGCTGCTGGCCGAGTATCACGAAGGACTCATTGCCCTTTCGGGATGTGCAGGAGGCGAGGTGGCGACCCATATTCGCAACGGCAACATGGCCGAGGCAGAAGCTGTCGTCAAATGGTACGATGAGACATTCGGCCGCGGTAATTATTATTTGGAACTGCAAGATCACGCTCACCAGTGGGGCGAACAAAAGACTATTAATGAAGGCAAAATCGAAATCGCTAAGAAGACCGGCGTGCCGCTGGTGGTTACGGCCGATTCTCACTACTCCCGCCATGAAGACCGCGAAGCCCACGAGATTCTGCTTTGCGTGCAGACCGGCAAGTTTCTGACCGATAAAGACCGCATGAAGATGGATATGGATCTCTATATCACCGGACCCGAGGATGTGGCCTCCCGGTGGGCGCACCTGCCGGAAGTCTACGAAAACACCGTAAAAATTGCCGATCGTTGCAAGGTCGAGCTCGATTTGGGCCGCATCCTGATACCGACCTTTCCGGTGCCGGTCGCGGGCTTGAGCGAGCGCGACTACCTCCTGGCGTTGTGCTGGCAGGGGCTTGCTTGGCGCTACGGCGGTATTCCCAAAGAGGACATCGCCCACATTACCGAATCCAAAGCGCGCGAAATCGTGCCGCCCAGGATGATTGAGCGGCTCGAATTTGAGCTCGAGGTAATCGGCCGCATGGGTTACGACGGATACTTTCTCATCGTGGCGGATTTCATTAACTGGGGTAAGAATCAGGGAATTATTTTCGGACCGGGCCGCGGTTCGGCGGCCGGATCCATCGTCGCCTTCGCGCTCAATATTACCGACTTGGATCCCATTAAGTACGACCTGCTGTTCGAGAGATTCTTAAACCCCGATCGCATATCCATGCCGGATATCGATATCGACATTCAGGATACCCGCCGCGGAGAGGTGATCGATTACGTGACGCAGAAATACGGCGAGGATCGCGTGGCTCAAATTATCACTTTCGGCACCATGGCAGCCCGCAACGCCGTGCGCGATACCGGCCGGGTTCTGGGTATGAGTTACGCCGAGGTCGATGCCATCGCCAAACTTATTCCGCAGCCTGTTCAGGGCCGTCATATACCCTTGGCAGTGGCGGTCGGCAAGAAAGTCGGTAAGGGCGCCGAGCAGCGGGCCGATCCCGACTTAATCGCCGAGTATAACCGTAATCCCCGTGCCAAAAAGCTTATCGATCAGGCAATCCGCCTTGAGGGCACTATCCGCAGTAACGGCGTCCATGCCGCCGGCGTAGTCATCGCCCCGGAGCCGATCGTGAATTACGTGCCCCTCCAAAGAGCTCAAAAAGGCGGCATTTCCACTCAGTACTCCATGAACTACATTGAGGAGCTCGGACTTCTCAAAATGGACTTTTTGGGTCTGTCCAACCTCACGATCATCAACAACGCGTTGCGCATCATCCGCAAAGTCTATGGACAGCAAATCGACCTGGCATCGTTGCCGCTCGATGACGCGCCAACCTATGAGCTGCTCGCCCGAGGCGATACTACCGGCGTATTCCAGCTGGAATCGGCCGGCATGAAGCGTTATCTCCGTGAACTCAAGCCAACTTCCTTCGACGACATAATCGCTATGGTGGCGCTTTATCGTCCGGGTCCGATGCAGTGGATCGAAGATTTTATTGAGCGCAAACATGGCCGCCGGGACATCGAATATGTTCATCCGGCTATGGAAAGCTCCCTCCAGAGTACTTATGGCGTCCTGGTATATCAGGAACAGGTCATGCAGATATCCAAGGAGCTGTCCGGGTTTACCGGCGGCCAAGCCGATACACTGCGTAAGGCCATCGGCAAGAAACAGATCAGTGTCATGGCCAAGATGAAGACAGAATTTATCGAGGGCGCAATCCGGGTGAGCGGGGCCGACCGTCCGGTAATGGAGGAGTTCTGGAGTAATCTCGAGGACTTTGCCGCTTACTGCTTCAATAAGTCCCACGCCGCCTGCTACGGGCTCATTGCCTACCAAACGGCCTATCTCAAGGCTCACTACCCCGGAGCCTTTATGGCCGCCCTGCTCACGAGCGACTTTGGCAACATCGACCGTATCGCAATTGAAGTTGCCGAGTGCCAGCGCATGGGCATTAATGTTCTGGCCCCCGACGTTAACGAATCTTATCTGGAGTTTGCCGTCAATAAAGACACTAACGACATACGCTTTGGCCTTTCCGCTATCAAAAATGTGGGGAGCGGTGCCATCGAGGCGATCCTGGCTGCCCGTGAGGAGGGCGGCAAATTTACCGGAATTGAGGACTTTGCCAAGCGGGTTAGCGCCCGTGAGTGCAATAAGAAAGCTTGGGAATCGTTCGCCAAGACCGGCGCCTTTGACGGGCTCATAGATGGAAACCGTGGCCAATTACTTTATAACCTCGATACAATTACCGGCTACGCCGCCAAAGCCCAAAAGAATGCGTTATCCGGTCAGATCGACATTTTCGGATCGCTTGGTACCGAAGAGGGCTTGCCGGCCCTGCGTCTCGATCCTCCGCCGACCGAGGTAACGGGCCGCGAACAATTAATGTGGGAGAAGGAGTTGCTCGGTCTCTATCTGTCGCATCACCCGCTCGACGACTTTGAAGCCTATTTGGCCGATAACACCCAGCCGATCATTTCAATTACGGCCGAAGCCGACGGCAAGTTGGCTCGAATCGGCGGTTTGGTTACGAGCGTCCGCAAAATTACGACCAAGAAGGGCGATCTCATGGCCTTTGTCGCGGTCGAGGATAAGTCGGGCGGAATCATTGAACTAATTGTCTTCCCGAAAGCCTACGAGAAGAGCCCGGAGATCTTTGAGGTTGATAACGTAATTGTGGGGAGCGGCAAGATTTCGTCGCGCGATCGCGACGGGCGCCTGACGGCCGAACCCAAAGTCATGCTAGATGGCGCCAAACTTGTCGAGTATGAGACGGCTAAAGGTTACAAGCCGATTCCCGCGCGCCGCGCCATGGCCGCCGCCCATATCCCCGTAAAGCCTATACGGGAAGCCATAGTTCCGGTACCGGTGGTGCCCGTAGCATCAGTGCCCGCGAGCGGAGGTTACCTTGTCCTAAAAATTGACGATCTGTCCGATCAGGCATTATTGCACGAGCTCAAAGCGATCCTCTCCCGGCACGGCGGGAACACTGAAACCCACATTGTCATAAGCGCCGAATCCCCGCGCAAAATCAAACTGCCGTTCAAGGTTGCCGTTTCGTCCGAGTTGCTGAGTGAACTGGGGGCCTTGATCGGCACCGAGTCCGTTGTGGACGCCACCCGATAAAATTCCGTGCATATCTGCGCATCGGAGTCTGCACGCCCGGCAGGTTCATGTAGGCACTTAGCTCGTGGGCAGTTAAACTCTTGATCTTGGGCGTGATTGTGTGCTAAGGTACTCAAGTTATGGATGCAATTCGCCAACTCGAAACTACATACCGCAAGCCGGCACTACCCCAGATTCAATCTGGTGATACGGTGCGTGTCCACCAGCTTATCCGTGAAGGAAATAAGCAGCGTATTCAGATTTTCGAAGGCGTAGTCATTCGCCGTCACCGCCTTAATGAGGTCACCGCCACCATCACCGTTCGCCGTATAGCTTCCGGCGTGGGAGTCGAGAAAACGTTTCTGCTTCACTCGCCGAACGTCTCGAAGATCGAGGTTATCCGCCGCGCCAAGGTTCGTCGTAACTTCCTTTCGTACCTGCGAAATCGACGCGGTAAGTCGGCTCGTCTGCGAGAGCTTGGCTTCGATAAGGCGGCCGCCAATGACGTCTCGACCGCCGACCTGGATGCCGCAGTCACCGAGATCGACGTCGACCAGGCTGAGGATGCACTCGACAACGCCGAGCCGCTGTCTGCCGTTGAGAACGCCGAGAACCGTGAAGCGGCGTCACAGGACGAGACTACCAGTACCGAAACCGACGAGGGCGTAAGCGAGCAACAGCTCGAAGTTGACGAAGCCGAAGCCGGTGTTGCCAAGGCCGAGCCGGGCGAGGGCGAAGCGGTCGCTTCTTAGGCAAGAGTCTCGTATGTCGCAGAAATTTATAAACGGCCCCACTTGGGAGGCCGTTTTTTCGTACGCGCCAGCCGACTCCAAGCTCATCGCGGGTATCGACGAGGTCGGCCGCGGCGCCTGGGCGGGTCCGGTGGTAGCGGCGGCGGTTATACTGCCGATCGGTACGGCATTGGAAGGTTTAAACGACTCCAAACTTGTAACGTCCCGCCGGCGGGCCGTACTCGACCTGGAGATTCGCGGTTTGGCGATCGGTGTCGGTGTCGGTTGGGTGAGCGCCGCCGAGGTTGATGAACATGGTTTGAGCTGGGCGGTCCGGTCAAGCGGCATACGGGCGATGGAGGATCTTGGTTCGGCCTACGATATAATTCTGTTGGACGGATCAAGTAACTACATGCAACCCGATTATAATTCCCGGGCAATCGTGCGAGCCGACAGTCTCATGGTACCGGTGGCGGCCGCTTCGATCGTCGCCAAAGTTGCCCGTGATCGGCGGCTCGAGGAATTGGGCGCTGAATTTCCAAATTATGGTTTTGAAAAGCACAAAGGTTACGGTACGGCTCAGCATCGGACGAGCCTGCGCGACTACGGGGCAACGATACATCATCGCCTATCGTATGAGCCTTTGAAGGGGTATCGGTAATGTCAGTCGAGATCGGGCGGAGCGGCGAAGATCGGGCGGCCGATTTTCTGGTCCGCCAGGGCGGTGAAATACTTGAGAGAAATTGGCGTAATCGTTGGTGTGAGATTGATATTATTGCCCGTATCGACGGCTCCGTGCGGTTTGTGGAGGTGAAATACCGGAAGCAGGTTGGCTACGGCACCCCGCTCGAGTACATAACCGCAACCAAGGCTGACCGCTTGCGCCGGGCGAGCCTGGCCTGGGTTCAAGCCCATCGTTATGGCGGTCCGTATCAAATCGACGTCGTGAGTATCGTGGGCGATATCGGCAAAGCCGGCGTTGAGTGGATCGAGAGCGCTATTACCGACTAGCTTCCCAATTGTCCAGGAAAGCTTCGATAGCCGATTGATCACGGTCATACCAGGCGGCTCTGATTCGAATACTTTCAACGGCTTGCGCGACCGGTCGGGTTATGGACGGATGATGGTGCTGTGCAAAGAACGACTCAACTTCACGGGCTGCATTTTTGGTCGCAAAGGCCAGGCCGGCGTATTGCGGTATCGCGTCGAGCATATGCCCTCCGCCGCCATAACGCTCCACGAAGAGTCCCCAATTATCCTGAACAAACCGCCAGGTAATCTCACGGGCTTCACGATTCAAAAAGCTCCAGGCAAGGACAAAGATAGTATCTTGCGAGCGCACCTTGGTCGAGATGCCCAATTCAAGTACACACGTAATGAGCTCAGGCTGCCGGAATCTGCAGAGGCCGCCCAGCAGCCGCATTCGTTCTTGGGGGACGGTCTCGTTTTCGTAGCGGGAGAGAAGCTCATCAAATGTTTTGGCGTCCCCGTACCGGGCGGCGGCATAGTAGATCGCCGGCCGAATGTCGGGCAATATCTCCTTCTGGGATTCGAAGATCTCTTGGGCCCGTGCAACGGCTGCCGGAAATCCGAACTTGACGGCGGTCTGCAGGACCATTGGTCGGAGAAGCTGGTCGAAGTAGGATTCATCCTGTACCGTAGTCCATCCCAACCTGTCGAAATTCGGTTGATTGAGCCAAGCCCCGTAGCTCTTGAAGCGCTCCCGCAAGGTTACAGACTCAATAATTGCCAGTAAACTATCGAAGCCGGATCGGAGGGCAATCGACGGCACGTAGCCGGACTCATGGCGCAGATTCAAGGTGAGCTTCAGAGCATCGGATGACGATGTGAGGCCGGCTTCGGTCGTCGCAAAGAGATCGTTTATGATCCCGAATCGATCGACAACCCCAAGCCGACCGGACGAGAGTGCGGGTAGGGCTCGGTCGAGGACTTCCGAATCATACACGATGCGGAAAAAGCCGGTTTGGCCGGGATTGAGTTTGATCCAGTCATGGTGAGATATCCCTGCGGAGTCGGTTCTGAGCAACGGCTCCCAAGCCGCCGCGAAATCTGTGCCGAGCACCGACACCGGTACGATCCACGATTGCGCCTGCTTCGGTTCGATCTTGCCGGACTGCAAAAAACGGGCCTGCGTGAGCGTACCGGATTTTACCTGTAAAACCGGGTATCCTGCCTGAGTCGTCCAGGGCGACATTAGTTCGATAATCGGCCTGCCCGAAGCGGTCTCGAGCGCTTTCCAGAGGTCGTTGGTGACGGCGTTGGAATAGGCATGAGTTTTAATATATTGGCGTAAACCGTCACGGAAAACTTCCGCACCGACATAGGAGTGGACCATATTAATGATGGCGGCTCCCTTCGAATACGACACGGCATCGAAGATTTCGTCGAGTTCGCGCGGGTCTTCGACGGGGACGTCGATTGGGTGGCTGTTGGCTAATCCGTCGAGCTCGAGGGCTCGCGCGTAGTGCTCGGAGGTAAATTGCTCCCAGACGGACCAGTCGGGGAACAGGCTGTCCTGAGCCATAACCTCCATCCAGGATGCGAAGCCCTCGTTCAGCCAAAGATCATTCCACCAGGACATCGTGACCAAATTACCAAACCATTGATGTGCAAGCTCATGGGCGATCACTTCCGCTACGCGTTGGCGGTTTCCGAGGCTTGTCTGTTGCGGGTCGAGCAGCAGGGCGGTTTCGCGATAGGTTACCAATCCCCAATTTTCCATGGCCCCCGAGGCGAAATCGGGAATCGCCACCATATCGAGTTTCGGCAGCGGGTAGGGGATATCGAAGTAATCCTCGTAGAATTCAAGTGCCCTGACGGCCGTATCGAGTGCAAACTCAAGTTGGGATTCTTGACCGCTGGCGGCAAAGACCCGAATCAGGGTTTTATTCTTTGTAGTAGCCTGAATAGCCGTCAGCTCTCCAACTACGAATGCGACCAGGTAAGTGCTCATAACCGGTGTCGTTGCGAATTCGTGACGTATGCGTCCGCTCGCGAGGGTTATTTCGCGTATGGTGGCGGTATTCGCCAAGACGGTTTGCGAGGCGGGTGCCGTGATGCTTACTTCAAAGCGGGCTTTGGCCGCCGGCTCATCAATGCAAGCAAACGCTTCCCGTGCATGAACGGCTTCAAATTGCGTTGCATAGAGCCATTTTTTGACATTATTACGGCGGTAGCAACTTCGGTACAACCCGTGCAACTCTTCGCCGATGGTGCCGTCGATCTTGAGTTCGAGGGTGTGTTCTCCGAGTGATATCTGCTCGTGAAAGTCCAGTGTAATCGTCTGATCTTCGGCATTGAGTGCGATGGAGATTGGTGCTATCTCGCCATCGAGCAGCGCACTGCCGACGGCGAAGCCGACACCGTGGAAGGTCAGGCTGGCGGACTCGTTGCGATGCACGAAATCAATCGTTTCAGTCAGGCCGAAAGTGAATTTATCCAGGTCGAATTGATATGCCAGGCGGTAGTGATTGGGCGAAATTGTCGCGGCCAGCAGTTTGGACATATACCCTCGAAATCTTTGATCATTGGTGCGTCTTAGTATAGTGGATTCTTGGCGCTCAGGGTAGGCGGGTATTGCATTATAAACTCATATATTGTATAAAAAGTTATACTCATGTGCAGCCGACGCTAGGAGGAGGCACGAGAGGTCCGCTTCACAATTTGGGATTGTGCGAAACGCCCGATCTATTTCGATCAGATATCCACTCAACCGAGCGCGTACTGCTGGTGATTGACGGTGACGATGTCAAAGGCCTAAGATTGCTCGACCAAACGAGCATTAGTTGGAATTCTTTCCGGCGGGTAGTGTCCCTGGCCTGCACTCAGCAGAATCGGCGCTATTACACGCCGGTCGGCGAGGTCACTTCCGCCCACTTTTTTTCGACGGTCTGGCCACCGATTGAGGAACTGCCCGACGAACACGCTGTCGCCTGGCGCAAGCGGAATAATTACTTTCGCATGAACGGCTACCGTCCGCACCTGTCCGGCCCAATCTGGGATGACGCAACGTCATCTTGGATCGATGCCGACCCGGAAGCGACGGTAATGCGCTTCGTAAGAAGCTGCATGCCGTACTTTGACACGCTCATCCTCGTGGGGGACGCTCACCGCTATGCGGCCTTGGGAGCCGAATTCGCCCGGCATCGTACTCGAGCCTTCATCGTCGACGATACGAACCCGTCGCGCCGTGAATACTGCGAACAGCGCGGAGTTCCCTTGATCGATCTGGGGCGGCTGCTCATTTTCTACAGCCAAACGATCCTCACCCGCCCTAGCCGTCCTTTGCCAGTGACTCTCGATTACGCCGTTTAGCCCGCTAGCTGAGCGGCTTTTTATTTTGACGTCTTGAACAGTAGCCCCGGTATTTGCTATAATGCAGCTATATTCGGCCGTCGGCCGATATTTTTTCGACAATTGAATATGAAAGGAAAATTGAATATGAGTGAAATGCCAAACTTCTTGCCTGCGATCAATATGCTGGCCGAAGAGAAAAATCTACCGCGCGAGATCGTGATTGAGACGGTCGAAGCCGCCTTGGCCGCCGCGTACAAGAAAGATTATTCGGACAAGGATCAGGAGGCACGCGCCGAGTTGAATCTTGAGACGGGCGATGTGCGCCTTTTTGTGACCAAGGCCGTTGTTGCCGATGAGGATGTTGAGAATGAACATCTGGAAATAGGCCTGTCTGAAGCCAAAAAGCTCGACAAAAAAGCCGAAGTTCGCGAAGTCGTCCTGAATGAGGAAGGCGAAGTCGAAGTCGGACCTTACACCGTCGAAATGGAAGTTTTCCCTGAGGACTTTGGCCGCGTGGCAGCTCAGACCGCGAAGCAGGTAATTATTCAGCGCTTGCGTGAGGCGGAGCGCGAGATTATCTTTGCAGAGTACAAAGACAAAGAAGGCATCGTCCTAAACGGTAGCGTTCAGCGCGTTGAGGGGAATCTGGCCTATGTCGATCTCGGTAAGGCAACCGGCGTACTGTTTGCTAGCGAGCAGATCCCCAATGAGCGCTACTATACCGGCCAGCGCACTAAGGTCTATGTGGTTCGCGTCGAACAGACCGCCCGTGGTCCGCAGATCGTACTGAGCCGTGCCCATCCCGAGATGGTGCGTCACCTGTTTGAACTGGAAGTACCGGAAATTGAAGCTGGATCGGTGGAGATCGTCAATATCGCGCGCGAAGCCGGCGTACGCTCGAAGGTGGCCGTGGTATCTCACGCCGCCGGCGTCGACCCAGTCGGTACTTTCGTCGGCGGACGCGGCAGTCGCGTGCAGGCGGTGATGGGCGAGTTGGGCGAGGAGAAGATCGACATCATTCCGTTCGCCGAAGACCCCAAGACCTACATTGCCAACGCCCTCTCGCCGACGAAAGTCGTCGAGGTCATCCTATACGAGGAAGATCGCAAAGCCGTTGTCCGCGTACCCGAGGACCAGTTGTCGCTGGCCATCGGCAAGCAAGGCCAAAACGTTCGTTTGGCCGCCAAGCTGACTGGCTGGAACATCGACATTCTCTCGGCCGACGAGAGCCGTATCGAGGCTACCGAAGTCGCTGCCGGTCCGGAAGTCCCCGGCGTCAAGCGGGACTTGGAAGATGAACTGATCGACGCGGTTAATCAGAATGCTGAAATCGATCCGGCTATGGACGAAGAAGCTACCGGCACCCAAGCCGATCCGCTCGCCGGTCAGGCGACCGACTCAACCCCCGCAGAGTAAATATTCCCCGGATGAATTACATACAAGCGCCAAAAAGCCCCGCCGAAAACGCGGGGTTTCTGGCATCGGGGAGCAGTCGGCAAGTTCCGACAGGATTGCCAGATATTTGGCTCCTGGCAGGCACTTTTAGACCTTTCGATTATTGGCCGCCGGACCGGAATTATACCTATATCGGCACCCGCAACGCATACTTAGCACTCACTTGCACAGAGTGCCAACTATGCTATACTTTGATGTACAACTCGTCGTCAGTCGATTCTCAGTTTGTCGGATTATAATCGACATCCAGGCGAGAATAATTAAGGAATAAATATGGCTGATTTTACCTCGCAATTCGATCGTTTCACCGATAATGCCAAGCAGAGTTTGGAGAATGCCGAACAGCTGGCTACCCAGATGGGATCCAGCTACGTTGGAACCGAGCATATTCTGCTCGGTGTGTTGCAGCAAGATTCGTCTATCGGCGCAAAAATTCTCAAGAATGCCGGCGTGAGCTTCGAGAAGGCTCAGCTCGTATTGAGTTTTTCTCAGCAAATGGCCGGCGGCGGCTACAAAGGGGCTTCCGAAACTGCCAAACGAACTCTGACCTACTCGCTCCGCGTGGCCAAAGAGTTCGGCCAACCTTACTGCGGGACTGAGCATATACTGTTCGCTATATTGAGCGAGAAGAGCGCCCGCGCTATTTCGTTACTCAAAAATGACCTTCAAGTTGACCCCGCCGTCATTAGAAGTGAGCTTGAGAGTTATTTGGGCAATCAGCAGTACTATTATGCCGACGACGACCGTTCAGCGCCCCGTTCCACCAAGACCGGATCCAAGAGCAAAACTCCTGCACTCGACCACTTTGGTATCGATCTGACTGCCAAGGCCAAGGATAACCTGCTCGACCCGGTCGTCGGGCGGGAGGTTCAGATCGGGCGCGTGGTAACTATCCTGAACCGTCGGACCAAGAACAATCCCGTGCTCATCGGTGAGCCCGGGGTCGGCAAGACGGCCGTCGCCGAGGGTCTCGCGCAACGCATAATTACTGATCAAGTACCCGAAATGCTTCAGGGTAAGCGACTCGTGATGTTGGATCTGGCTTCCGTGATTGCCGGCACCAAGTATCGCGGCGAATTCGAAGAGCGCTTGAAGAAACTGATCGACGAAGCCAAGGCGACGCCAGAGGTAATTCTCTTTATCGATGAACTTCATACGGTCGTCGGTGCAGGTGCCGCCGAAGGCGCCATCGACGCCGCCAACATCCTCAAGCCCGCTCTGTCCCGCGGTGAAATCCAAGTAATCGGGGCGACCACCCTCGACGAGTACCGCAAGCACATCGAAAAAGATGCCGCTCTGGAGCGCCGCTTCCAGCCCGTCCAGGTACCCGAGACGACTATCGAGGAGACCATTGAGGTCCTCAAAGGCCTGCGCACACGTTACGAGGAGCATCACCGCGTTGAAATTACCGACGAGGCCATCGAAGCCGCCGCCAAGCTTTCTAAACGCTACGTCGCCGACCGGTTTCTGCCCGATAAGGCCATCGATCTCGTCGACGAGGCGGCTTCGCTCGCCCGCATCAAGCGCGGCGGTTCGAGCAAAGGCTTGAGAAGCCTGCAGAAGCAATTGGCTGAAATCCGTGACGACATCGAAAATGCCGTCTTCGATCAGGATTTCGAATTGGCTGCCCGTCTCAAAACTCGGGAGAGCGTGATTCAGAACCGCTTGTCGCAAATGAAGATCAAGGAGGGTGCTGCCGATGCCGCCATTCGCATCCTGCCCGAAGACATCGCCCAGGTAGTCTCGGTGATGACAGGAATCCCCATGACCCGCCTGATCAAGACCGAAGTCGACAGCCTGCTGAAGCTGGCCGACTCGCTCAAGACCAGAGTGATCGGACAGTCAGAAGCCGTCGAGTCGATAGCCAAGTCGATCCGCCGGAGCCGTACGGGCATTGCCGACAGCCGCCGCCCGATCGGATCTTTCATCTTCCTCGGTCCAACCGGCGTCGGAAAGACCGAACTGGCCAAAGTCTTGGCCGAAGAGCTCTTCCACGACCGTGATGCAATCGTCAAGATCGATATGAGTGAGTTTATGGAGAAGCACAACGTGGCGCGGCTCGTCGGTGCGCCTGCCGGCTACATCGGCTACGAGGAGGGCGGCCAGCTTACCGAGCAGATCCGTCGCAAGCCCTATTCGCTCGTGCTGTTTGACGAGATTGAAAAGGCTCACCCCGACGTCTTCAATATGCTGCTGCAGATACTCGAGGACGGCTACGTGACCGACGCCAAGGGCCGCAAGGTTGATTTCCGCAACACGGTGATCATTATGACCTCCAATGTCGGCGCTTCAGATATGAACCGTGAAGCCGAGATCGGCTTTACCACCGAGACCGATGCCGAGGAGAAGCGCCTCGAGGCGACCCACCTGAAGGTCAAAGAGCGCGTCCTAAGTCAGCTCAAAAAGTCATTCCGGCCGGAGTTTTTGAACCGCATCGACAATATCGTGGTCTTCAAATCGCTGTCCAGGAACGACATCAAAGATATTTTGAACCTCCAGCTGACCGACCTTCAGATTCGGCTGAGTGAACAGAAGCTTAAACTGCGCCTCACGGCGACAGCGAAGTCGCTCCTGATGGAGAAGGGCTACGATCTGGAGCAGGGCGCTCGGCCGATGCGGCGTGTGATTCAGGATCTGCTGGAAGATCCATTGTCGATCGGCATACTGGACGGCAAGTTCCAGCCCGGCGACGCGATAACGGTGAGCCGAAGAGGCGATGAACTTCACCTGGTGACCGGCAAGCGTCTGCCGACTCTTATCGAGGGCGTCGAAGAGGCCAATCAGACCAAGACCGAAGAATCAAAAAGCTAAGCTACCCATACGCTTTTTGTTCGGTATCTGCTAGAATAGGCAATATGGCCAAAGCTACGACTCAATTTGTATGTCAGATGTGCGCCGCCCGATATACGCGCTGGATGGGCAAGTGCGAACAGTGCGGCGCTTGGAATTCGCTTGCCGAAGAAGCCGTTGCGTCCGTGCGCGGTTCGGGCAGAGCCAAGACCGCACCGGGCCTCAAGCCGACGGCGTTGACGGAGGTGCGGACCGCCGCTCTGCCGCGTATTGCCTCAGGGATCGGCGAGTTTGATCAAGTCCTGGGCGGCGGGATCGTGCAGGGGAGCGTAATGCTGCTTTCCGGCGATCCCGGTATCGGCAAAAGTACGCTGGTACTCCAGATAGCGGCCAATCTGGCTCAAAAAGAACCGGTGCTTTATGTCAGCGGAGAAGAGAGTGCGACTCAGATCAAGATGCGTGCCGAACGGTTAAAACTTGAAGCCGCCGGACTTGATCTGCTGACCGAAACCAATGTCGATGCGATTGCCGCGACCATCGACAACGGCGGCTACAAGCTCGTGATCATCGATTCCATTCAGACGATGGCCGTCGAAGCGCTTACGGGCGCGCCCGGTACGGTCGGGCAGATTACGGCCAGCGCACAGGTCTTCCAGGAACTGGCCAAGCGCCGCGACATTGCGCTGCTCATCATCGGCCACGTCACCAAGGAAGGCAATATCGCCGGCCCGAAGATACTCGAGCACTTGGTCGACGTCGTCCTGTATCTGGAGGGTGAGCGCTACGGAAGCTTTAAGGCGTTGCGCGGGATCAAGAACCGCTTTGGCTCAACGAGCGAAGTAGGTATTTTCGAAATGGGTGAGGCCGGACTTATGCCGGTCTCCAACCCTTCGGCCGCACTTCTAGCCGAACGGCTGACCGGTGCCGGTTCAGTTGTGTTGGCGACGCTGGAGGGAACGCGACCGTTGCTGGTCGAAGTCCAGGCGCTCGTAACGTCAACCTCGTTTGGTTACCCCAAACGGACCTCGGTGGGATTCGATCTGAACCGCCTCAACCTGCTGGTCGCCGTGCTTACCAAGCACGCGGGCATAAATTTGAGCTCGTCCGATATCTATGTTAACGTGGTAGGTGGCCTAAGGGTCTCCGAACCCGCAGCCGATTTAGCAATTATTTTATCGATCGCTTCCGCGTTCTCCGATACGCCCGTCCCGGCCGGACTCGTCGCCTTTGGCGAAGTGGGTCTGAGCGGCGAAGTCCGTTCGGTGAGTCAGGTGTCAAAACGTCTTTCCGAAGCCAAAAAACTTGGTCTAGACGTTGCCATTGGCCCCGCCCACGGAGCCGTAGACGGTCTTAGGGCTGTCGCCAATGTGCGGGACGCCATTGCCCAGCTACGCGGTCGATCCTAACGCAAAGGATGTAACTAGCCATGCCCGGTATCTTAGCCGCCTCATTTATATTAGTGGGAATCTTAAGTATTCTCTTGCTCGTGCTTCGCCTGCGCCACGTTTCGTTGCAGAGCCTAATAATTGGAATTATTGGTACGATCACCGGGTTATTGCTCGGCGCGCTCGTGAGCGTCCCGTTGAGTAAGCTCCCTGAGCCTTATGGCAGCACTCTCCCGATTGTCGTGTCGGTAACGTTAACGATTATTCTATTCGCCGTAGTAATGCTGCGCCGTGAATCAATTCTGGCGCTCTTGCCGTGGTTAAGATTGGACGAGGATTCGCTTCCCGACTCGACGTCCGGCAAGTCTTCGCCAATCAAGGCGATAGTTGATACGTCGGCAATCATCGACGGACGTATTGCGGATATAGTTGAGGCTGGATTTGGACCCCGATACCTGGTGGTACCGCGGTTCGTATTGGCTGAGCTGCAAAACATCGCCGATTCCGAAGACGCGATGCGCCGCGGCCGCGGCCGCCGCGGACTCGAAGTTTTGAACCGCCTGCGCGAGATTAACCATGTCGAAGTCGAGGTGACCGATGAGGACGTGCTGGAGATTCGCGAAGTTGACGCCAAGCTGGTAGCGCTTGCCCAGCGTTTTAATTGCGACGTACTTACGACCGACTATAATTTGAATCGCGTAGCAGTTATCCAGGGCGTACGCGTGTTGAATGTGAACGAGTTGTCGAATGCCATTCGTCCGGTGGTCATACCGGGTGAGCAGCTTCTGGTCCACGTGGTTCAACCCGGTAAGGAGCGCAATCAAGGCGTTGGCTACTTGGCCGACGGGACGATGATTGTCGTTGATAACGGCGACAAGTTAATCGGTCAGGACGTTATCACCGAGGTCACGCGCGTGTTTCAAACGGTGGCCGGCAAGATGATTTTTGCGGTTCCTCAGGGCACCCAGCCGTTGCCAGATGCAGATGAAGACGTGTTGTCCGAACCCGCTCAGCCGGTTGAAGGCCCAACCGAGACGCCAATCGGCGCCAAGACTCGTCCGAGCCGTGGCTCCCGCGGCGGGCGCGGCCGAACGCCGCGCCCCGACGGCGAGCAGCAGCAACCTGCTCCGCGCCCGCAAACGAGCCGATCGATCGAGGATCGCTTAGTGCAGGATAACAAGCCTCAATCCCCTGATAAGCGTTAATACTTAACTATACAAAATCCCCGGCTGCCTGCCGGGGGTTTTGTATTTGAGAACTCCTTAAACTATTGAACGGTGAAGTTACTGGCCGGCGTAATACTGTCTTGGTTGGATATTACATACCAATTATGGGTAAAGTTGATCGTGCCAACCGTTGCCGTCGCAGTAAGTTCGGAAGTCGTGGTCTTCTTCTGGCCGTCCACATACAGATCATAGGACGTAGCCCCAGGGTCGCGGGTCCATACAAACGTCACCGGGCCTTTAGGCACGGGGCTTATGCTGCTGTTGGGGCTCACCGTCTTAAAGCTGGCATTGCTGGTATTGGTGACGGTCACGACCTGCTCGTCACTGCCTTGGTAGAAGCCGGTATCGGTCACGACCGCCTTGAAGGTGTGCGAGCCGGTGGCCGTCGGCGAGTAGGAGACCGGGAAGGTTCCCGAGTCGTTGATGGTCTGGGTGGAAATGATCTGATCGTCGAAGAAGACTTGCAGTTGGGCGGTCCCGATGCCGGTCTTGGTCGTACCGAAGGCACCGAGAGTCACTTTGACGTTAAAGTTATAGGGGCCGCCACCGGTCGCTCCGGATATCGTCACAATCGGTTTGGCATCGTCACAGGCATGGATATTATCCGAGGCGGTCGGCAGGGTGCCGCCCGAGGTCGTATATCCCGCGGCCTGGAGACCTTTGAGCCACAGGTTGTATTGCGTGGAATTCTCGGCGTAGGTAATCTCGGGCAGGATTGCGCTGGAATAGGCCACGTCCTGCGCCAACGGCGGGGTACAGTCGGTGGCGAGCAGTCCCGAAACCTTGTCGATGGTAGCTTTTTTGCCGTCGGCCGACGTCATCGGAACATACCAAGAGCCGAAGACATCGGTGGTTAGATGTTTGCTCGAGGGGGATGGCAGGCGCCCGGTATCCTTATCGAGCGTAACCGTCTTGATACCGGTCGGAGCCTTCCAGGCATCGTTGGCTTGACCCTTCAGTATGAGATTCATGTACTCACGCCAGACCGGGGCGGCGATGTCGGCCGCGGCGCCGCTCATCGGCGCGTTGTTGTTGTTGCCAACCCAAACTCCGGCCGTTAGACCCTGAGTAAATCCGACCGTCCAAGCGTCGTTAAAGTGTTCGGTCGTACCGGTCTTGACGCCGTAGTGGACGCAGTTGGTACTCGAATTGGTAGTACAAGCGTTTTGCAGGATTAGGTCATTGCCGAAGACGAAGGTTTTGGCTGCCTGATCGCTTAAGACGTTGGCCACCAGGTAGGATACCTGCGGGTCGAGTACCGCTTTTGGTTTCTTGGGCTTGGTATTGTCTTCGAGCACGTTGCCCTTGGGGTCGGTAACAGTCAGTACCGGCGTCTGCTCGTAGTGCTGGCCGCCGTTGGCAAAGCTTTCATAGGCATTGGCCATTTCGGTCAATTTGACCTCGCCGGAACCCAGCACCAAGGAGTATCCGTAGCTGTCGGGCGGGTTGTTTAGGGTATCGATACCCAGAGACTTGGCCGTGGCGATGGAGTCGGACACTCCGGCCATGGCAAGTGTTTTGACGGCCGGTATGTTAAGCGATCCAGCCAAGGCTTGGCGCGCTGTTATGATGCCGTAGTTTTTTAGGCCGAAGTTGGTCGGTTTATAGCCGCCGAAGTCGGTCGGCACATCGTACAGCGTGGTACCGGGGCCGTAAGTTGGGCATGACCGGTCTTTGGCACAGGTGTTATTGGCATTTTTGCCAAACAGCGTGGCGTAGACTATCGGTTTGAAGGACGACCCCGGTTGGCGCAGAGCAGTGGCGACGTTATAGTTTCCGAATGTCTTGTCGTAGAAATCATAAGAACCCACCATCGCCAGTATCTGACCTGAGTTGGGATCGGTCGAAACGAGGGCCGAGTTGCTGCCGCCCAGACCTCGGATGTGCTTCATGTTGTCGGCGACGGCCTTCTCGGCGGCGACCTGTTTGTCGTAATCGAGGGTTGTGATTATTTTGAGGCCGCCCTCCGTGACCTGGGTCGAGCCGTATTTATTTTCGAGGTACTCCTGGGTATAAAGTACGAAATGCGGCGCCTTGATGTTGGCATACTGACTCTGCTGGGGGTTAACATCGGCCTTGAGATCGTCGGCCGTCCACTTGGCCGCCGTCGCTTCGGCCTTCGATATGTACTTCTGCTCCACCATCAGGTCGAGGATTTCGTGCTGGCGGTCAAGCAGTTCAGCTACATGGGTCCCGTACGGCGAGTAATAGGTTGGGGCGTTTGGAATAGCGGCCAAAATGGCCGATTCGCTCAAGTTCAAATTTTTTGCACAGAGCTGGTCGGTCGTACCCTTGTCGATGCGTTGCGGGAAGTATGTCTTACAGGCACTTTCGATGCCGTAGGCTCGATTGCCGTAAGGTATCTCGTTTAAATAGAGTTTGAGAATGTCATTTTTGGAGTAAAACTGCTCAATTTCAATCGAGAGAATAAGCTCTTTGATCTTACGTGAGTAGGATCGCTCGTTGGTCAGCAGTGCATTCTTGACGTACTGCTGGGTAATCGTCGAACCGCCGCCTTTCGAAGGGTCGTGGAAGATTACGCCTTGCAAGGCGCGGCCGAGGCCAAAGATGCTGAAGGCTCCGTGGCTGTAGAAATTTTTATCTTCGATGGCAATAGTGGCGTGCTTCACGTTGTCCGGCATATTCGCAAAATCGATGATGCTGCGGTTCGTATCCCCGTAGAGTTCATAGAGCAATACTTTCCCGGTCCGGTCATAAAACTTCGTCGTCTGAGCGGAGACGCGGGCGTTGATTTTGCTCGGCGACGGCAGATCTTTGGCATACCACAAGAAGACCAGGAATATAAAGAGTAAGAATACGCCGAATAGCTTGGCTAGGCGGATAACTCCGGCCCGGCTGATCCAGTAGGCCTTAAATCGGCTTGGAGTAAATGATAGGAAGAAGCGTTGTAAAGTTCCTTTGAAGCCAGTGGCGGGCTTATGAATCGGCTTGGCTGGCTGTGGCTTCCGGACGCGGCGTTTTGTTGCCATGTATCCTCAATCTAAATAGTTGGACTAAACAATAATTACGAACGTAACCGTCATATTATACCAATATTCTTCAAACTTTGCGTGCTAAACTACGAGCATATGCTGCTTACTAACCATGCCTTGACCGGCGTAGTCCTGGGAACGGTTATCGAGAATGAGGTCGTCTTGGCGCCGATTGCCTTCGGTTCTCATCTGCTGCTCGACAGTTTGCCGCATTTTGGTATCGACGGATTGGATTTTCGGACGCCTAAAGGCTTCATAATCGGGTCAATTGACTTCGCCGGAGCCCTGACGGTTCTTGGGCTCAGCCTGATAATTGCTCCCGAGCGAGCCAGTCATACCATTATAGGTTGGCTCGGTGCGACGCTGCCGGATCTTTTCTATTTGTTTGAGATTTTTGGCAAGCGAACCGTCTTTCCGGCTTTTCGTAAGTTTCACAGTTCGATTCAGTGGAGCGAAACACCGCCGGGAACCATCGTGGATGTCATCTGGGGGTCGCTGATGCTCTACTTACTTCATGCTCGGCTCTAGATCTGCTAAACTGAGAGCCATATGGATGAATTACTTACCCGCGGCGTGGATCAGATTATCGGCCAGGACGAGCTCGAGAAGGCTTTAAAGTCGAGCCGTAAGCTCAGAATTAAACTCGGAGTGGATCCGACCAGCCCCGATATTCATCTGGGTCATGCTGTCTCGCTACGTAAATTGCGCCAATTTCAAGATCTCGGTCATACGGTAATCTTTTTGATCGGCGACTATACGACCAAAATTGGCGATCCGTCGGGCCGCAGCAAGACGCGGCCGATGCTGACCGACGCCGAGATAGAGGCGAACGCGCAGACGTATCTCGAACAGGTCGGCCAGATTCTCGATCTGAAGAAGGTCGAGATTAGGCGCAACAGCGAGTGGCTGAGCAAATTGAGCTTCGCCGACCTGATTACTTTGGCGGCCAAATTAAGCGTAGCCCAGCTCATTGAACGCGATGATTTTGAGAAACGGCTGAAAGCCGGTCAGGAATTATCGTTGCACGAGCTCCTGTACCCGCTTATGCAGGCTTACGATTCGGTCGCTCTGGAGGCCGACATGGAGTTCGGCGGCACCGATCAGCTCTTTAACTTACTGGCCGGTCGCGATCTTCAGCGCAAGATGGATCAGCGGCCTCAGGTCGTCTTTACGACCAAGCTGCTCGTCGGCACCGACGGTTCCAAGAAGATGTCGAAGAGCCTGGATAACTACGTCGCATTAAACGACGCTCCGGTGGATATGTACGGCAAGCTCATGAGTATGCGCGACGAATTAATGGCCTCATACTACGAGCTCTGTACCGACATTCCCATGAACGTTATCGATGAGCTTGTGAAGTCGCTCGCCGAGGGCGCAAATCCGCGCGATCCGAAGGCCTCGCTCGCCCGTGAGATCGTCGGGATTTACTACAGTCCGGCGGTTGCCGTTGAGGCGGAAGCGGCTTGGAATCATCAGTTCCGCGAGGGCGGTCGGCCGGACGACATCGAGGAATTCACGATTCGGGACAAATATCTCCCGCTCGTCGACGTCTTAGTGAGCAGCGGTCTGGCCGCCAGCAAAAGCGAGGCGCGTCGGCTCATTGAGCAGGGCGGGGTTAAACTCGATGACTCGGTTCAGCTCCCAGCGTCAGCCCCGGTTTTTGCCGATGGCGATATTCTTCAGGTGGGCAAGCGCCGCTATCTCAAATTGCGCATCAAATGAGTCACGATTGGCAGCAGCGCCCGATAGGCTCCCTCAAAGGCGTCGGCCCTGAGGCTGAGCGTAAACTTGCGCGCCTGGGAATTACTACGGCCGGTGAATTGGTACGCCACTTCCCTCGCCGTTATGACGATTACTCACAGATAATCGAGATCCGTTCCATGCGGCCGGGCAAAGTGACGTTCCGCGGCACAATTGAACGCGTCACGGCCCGCTATGCGCGAGCCAAAAAGCTCCATCTCACGGAGGCTATTATCTCGGACGGTACGGGTACGGTGAAGGCAATTTGGTTTAATCAATCGTATCTGGCCAAATCTATTCCCACCGGTACCCAGGTGCTCGTTTCGGGCGAACTTAAGTTCAAAAATAACGATCTGGCAATGCAGTCGCCGGCGATCGAGACGATTCAGGAAGGCAAAGACTTTAAGGATACGGGTCGGATTGTGCCCGTTTATCCCGAGACGGAAGGCCTTTCGAGCAAGCAGCTTCGCGGATTAATACAGCCGCTGATACCCCTCGTGGCTACTCTGGAGGAGACGTTGCCCGCATCGATTGCTAAAGCCCGAGGGCTTATCGGTTATGCCGAGGCCATTGCCGAAATTCACTTTCCCGCCTCGACCAAACGGTTGGAGTTGGCGCGGTATCGTCTGGCTTTCGAAGAGCTGTGGATCCTGATGCTCGCAAGTTTGGTAATTAAAAACGAGATTAAGACCGAGGCGGCTCCTCAGATCGCTTTTCGTCTCGAGGTAGTGCAACGGGTTATTTCCGAGTTGGCCTTCGAGCTGACTTCGTCGCAGAAACAGGCTGCCTGGGAGATCTTTCAGGACATGAATCACGAACAGCCGATGAACCGGCTCCTCGAGGGAGATGTCGGCTCGGGCAAGACGGCCGTCGCGCTCATGGCGGCCATTATGGCCATGGCTAACGGCCACCAGGCAGCTCTCATGGTTCCGACCGAAGTTCTGGCCCGCCAGCACGCCGCCAAGCTCTCATCCATAGTCGAACGAATCGGTTACGAGACCGTAGTGGTTCTGGGTAAGCAGCCGGTTCCGGAGCGCAAAGCCGCCCTAGAGCGCCTGGCGACGGGAGCTCCGATGCTGGCGATCGGGACGCAGGCACTGATCGGCGATCAGGTGACTTTGCCCAACCTGGGTTTGGTGATAATCGATGAGCAGCATCGTTTCGGCGTAAATCAGCGCACGACTCTCAAGGCCAAGGGAGAACGTTTGCCCCATTTGCTCTCTATGACCGCTACGCCCATCCCGCGTACGTTGCAACTTACGGTCTACGGCGACTTGGATATCAGTATCATCGCGGGATTGCCGCCCGGCCGCCAACCCATCACGACCGAGGCGGTAGACGTCAAACAACGCGAGCACGTATACGCGGCGATAAACGAGCAGCTGACAGCGGGCCGCCAAGCTTATGTGGTTTGCCCGCTCGTGGAAGATTCCGACGATCTGGCCTACAAGAGTGCCACGGGCGAAGCCGAGCGGCTGGCCGTCGGACCCTTCAAGGGGCGAAAGATCGGCCTGATGCACGGCAAATTGTCGACGTCCGAAAAGCAGGCGGTAATGGAGGATTTCGCTGGCGGGAAGCTGGATATTCTCGTTGCCACGAGCGTGATCGAGGTGGGGATAGACGTCCCGAACGCCACGATAATGCTGGTCGAAGGAGCCGACCGGTTTGGCTTGGCGGCGCTCCATCAGCTCCGGGGACGGATCGGTCGGGGGGCGCACGCGTCATTTTGTTATCTGATATCAGAGAGTAAATCTCCGGGTTCGCTCGAGCGAGTGCGGGCACTCGAAAAGAGTCAGGACGGCTTTCGGCTGGCGCAGATCGACCTCGAACTTCGGGGTCCCGGTGAAATATACGGGCGGCGGCAGTCGGGCGACTTGGATCTGCAACTGGCCGACATCGGCGATGCCAAATTATTGTCCGCCGCGCGCAATGCGGCAGTTACGTTTCTCCAAGAGCCGGGTGTCATGCTAAAATATAAAGAGATAGCCAGGCGCGTAAACCGGCTCAAAGCCGTCACGTCACTCGATTAGACAGTCAGCAAGAGGGAAGATGTATTCAGGGTTCGTTACAAAACACAAAACCGTATCCCGCTTGGGCATTCACCAGCGTTACGATATGGCGGCCTACAGGATGATCTCGCAGTATTTGCCGGCGGGCGCTTTCCCGACGCTCAAAAATATCATCCACTTCGAGGGTTATAACGGTCCCGACGGCCTCAAGATTAAGTCGCGCGGCGAGCATGAGCCGAGTCACATGTACGATCCGGCCACCGATACCGGCGACGCTGCGACGCACATCGCCAACCACTACGACGCCCTCGTGCAAAACCTGAAGTCGGGCGATCTGCTGCGCGGTTCATTCGAGGCATCCTGGCTGGCTCACTATATCTGTGACGGCCTCACGCCGGCTCATCACTGGCCGCTCGAAGATAAAGTCGCCGAGGCGGCCGCTCAAGTGAAGCCGGAACTTCGCCGCGCATCGCCCGCCAAGGTAGCCCAAAGCATACGTAAGCAATGGGATATCTGGGGCGCCAAAGGTCACATGTCGACTCATTTCAACTTCGAGATGGGTGTGGCGTTCGCACTGATGATATTTCCTATCAAACCCGTCTTCACGGAGGCTGAAATGGCGCGGGCGCGGGAGCTGGGAGCGGTTGAGTACTTCAAAGCCGAGGCCCGTGATATTGCGACTCTTAATCTCTATGATGCTTTCTATCGCCAGGGCTGGACGACCGAGATCGCAACGGCGGTCAAAAATAAAGTTGCTCCGCAAGGCGCTCGTGCGATCGGTATCATTTGGTTGTTGGCGGTGCTCGAAGCGGGTCAGGACCTGGCCGTCCAGGAAATCAAAGCGGCGGTGCTGTGAAGATCCAAGCGGGGCGCCTCAAGGGGCGCATCTTCGATCAGCCCAAATCCGGCGCCGTTCGGCCGCTCTCCGACAAAGTTCGGGCCGCAATTTTTGATGTAATCGGTTCGCCGGAGGGATTGGTCGTGCTGGACGCCTA
>JBBSBR010000012.1:0-29535 GCA_038251135.1 Candidatus Saccharimonadia bacterium
GATGCCGCCGCTGAACTTAACGCGGAAGGAGCAAAATAATGCCTGGATTAATTAGAGGAATGGCCAGAACCGCCGCTGTCGTGGGAACCGCCACTGCGGTATCCGGTAATGTCAGCCGTCGCCAGCAACAAAAATATGCCAGCCAAGACGCCGAGCAGCAGGCAGCGGCCGCACCTCAGCCAATGGCTGCCGCACCTGCAGCATCACCGCAGGATGCCATGATGGCCGAGATCACGCAGCTTTCCCAGCTGAAAGATCAGGGAATCCTGACCCAGGAGGAGTTTGACGCCAAGAAGAAGCAAATTCTCGGTATTTAAACCGTCGCCAGACCCCTAGCTCGGCATCGGACTGGCCAACTGGAAGTAGTTGCCGTCCGGGTCGGCCAGGGTGGCCAGCAACATGGCGGGATCCTCGCCGGGGTGATAAGGCTCGGCGATCACTTTGGCGCCGAGAGCTGTGACGCGCCCAAACTCGCCCTCCACGTCGTCGGTCTCAAAATTGCTAATTAAGCGAGCCGGTTCTTGATTGGTGCCGGTTATCTGGTCATGCGGTCCGATCATCAGGTATCCCGTCCCGGCCTTCCAGCCCCGAAACTCGTTGCCGGTCCACGCCGGTTCCCCCAGTAGTTTCGTGTAGAAGTCGGTCAATTTGGCGGGATCTTGACTGCTGATCATGATGGTTGTGAGGTTGAGCATGGTGCGGACTCCATTAAATTGACCCTATTTTGGCCAAGTTCGAGAGCATAAACCAGTGGCAAAATTACAGATCCGGCGAGGATGCGTTGCGAATAACAAGCCAATTCTAAGCTTTTGCGGTATAGTATGAATTAATTAACTGGATACATTCATGGCAAAGACCGACGAACAGCAAGACCTCGCAATCAATGGCGAGTCCCGTTTCCTGAGTGCAAGTTACTATTCGGAGCTGGTGCGCCTTAGTACCTGGCTGCTCGCGGGCGTCTTGGCGCTCATGACCTTCCTCCTGACGGTGGGCTATCAGAAGCCGCACCATGACTTCTCATACGCTCTCTATGCGTCAATTGTGACGCTCGGTCTGAATCTGCTCTTCTACGTGGTCGGCAACCTGGCGCACGACAACTATCTGTCCCGGGTAGCGAAGGCCGCGGCCAACAAGGACAAAGACAAGGACAAGGCGGTTGAGGCCAGCAAAAACAACGCCGCCGTACTCCTCAAGGTGACGCGAGTCTTGCAGCAGCTCGTCTTTGTGATCGCCGTGGTAGCCGTAGCGGCTCTCGCCATCTACACCGCCAACTTCTTCTTCTCGGTCGTAGTGCCCAGCGCCGCCACCGGACAGTAAGTAACTTCGAACAATTAGAACGTAAAAGTGAAAAGCGGGGCCGGGGTAGCAATACCCCGGCCCCGCACTGTGTGCACCCGCGGATAGCGGATGTTGCGAGACTTTCGCGGAGCGGCTTCTAGAAGCCGCGGTGCGGCGCCTCGGTGCCGGACGGTGTCAACGGGCGGTCGGCAGCGGCGGTCTCGCCGAAGTCCGAAGCCAAGTCTCTGAGATGGGTGTCGTTGACGACCCTGCCGAGCAGGCTGAGACCCCGGCCCATCCCCGAGTTGGCGGCTTCGAAATCACCCTGCCGCAACATGATGTCGGCCAGAATGATGCGGGCGCTGGCCTGTCGGCGCAAGCTGTCGCGTGAGTCGAGAGCGTCGGCTAGCTTAGTGAGCCGCTCGGCGAGCTGCGGCAGAGTGCTTCGCCGACTGCGCAGACCATGCATGAAGCTCAGGAAATCGATCTCGATCTGGCTGAGATGAGCGGTCAGCTGGTCATCGCCGGCCTGTACGGCCTCCTCGCGGCCGATTTCGGCGCTCGTGATAGCAGAACGTTGCGGGTAGACCTGCTGGAGCAGTGCGGTCAGACGTGCCCGGGCCGATCCGCGGTGGTCGCTGTTGTGCTGACAGACGAAGTCCATCAGGGCGACGGCCGCCGCCGGCGAGATCGTCTGCAGGTCATAGGCACGGTCGAGCATCAGCGCGATGTCGCCCTTGGACAGCGACAGCTGGGGGCGCTGAGCCAGCGGTGCCGACCACAGCTTGTAGGTGCGCATTCCCTGCATCTGCCGAATGTCGGCCGACATCGGGAAGATGTCGGCACTTGTCGGCAGAGCGTCGATGCCCATCGGCCCGGACATTTGACGCCTACGGATACGCTGTATCACAAGAGTGACGGCCGATCCGGTGATCGATCCGATCGCGGCCGCAGATAGGGAGCCCATGACTCCCAAGCGTCCGCGTTGTCCCAGAATGAGTTCCATACTTGGCCTTTCAAACTGCAGCGGGCTATCGTAGAGATAGCCCGGTTGTCACCGTGACAACTGTGCCACTATAGCAACCCGGGCACTCCACATGAACGGAAGATGTTGTATAAAATACATGAAATTTAGCCTCATAACTAGAACATAGCCCTACGGCCATGCCGTTTATCGCCACGCCATGGCACCAGCGCCGCAAGCTAAAGCAAGGATCCGCGGGCGACAAGTTGGCCGTTGTTTAGTGTCTTGAACCGAGTGATAGGCTGTTTACCCCATGGCAAAGCTGTATTGGTTGCAAAACATTTTTCAACGGGACTACAATAATGGCATGAAGAAGTGGTCAATCGTCATAATTTTGGCTGTCGCTCAGTTCATAATGGTGCTCGACTCAACCGTTATGAACGTTTCGATTACCAGTGTGGTGAATGATCTCAATACTAGCGTTTCGTCGCTTCAGGCAGCCATAACTTTTTACACCTTGACCATGGCGGCCTTCATGATGACCGGCGGTAAGCTGGGTGATCTGTGGGGGCGCCGTCGGGCATTTCAAATTGGTGCCGTCATCTATGCCGCGGGGTCGTTTATTACGGCCATCAGCCCCAATATTCAGACGATGTTTATCGGCTGGTCAATCATCGAAGGTCTGGGAGCGGTCTTGGTTATTCCGGCCATCGCCGCCCTGATCGCTATGAATTACACCGGCAAGGACCGGGTTCTGGGTTTTACGCTGATCGGTGCGGCCGCCGGGGTGGCCGTGGCAGCCGGCCCGCTCATCGGCGGGTATGTGACGACCTACTTGTCCTGGCGCTACGTCTTTGCGGCCGAGACCGTGATTATGGCTATCCTCCTGCTTTTCTCGGGTTCATTGCGGGAGGCGCCAAGCGCCAAAACGACGACCCGTCTCGATATCCCCAGCGTAATCCTCTCGGCTTCCGGTATGGCGCTGCTCGTCTTGGGTATCCTGCAGAGCAAGGTTTGGGGCTGGGTCACGCCTAAATCGATCCCAGTGGTCGCCGGCCATGAAATTGCGCCGCTCGGCATCTCGCTGGTCGTCTATTTAATACTGTTTGGAGTCATTATCTTGCGGACGTTCATCAAGCGGCAAAGGATTCTTGAGGACGGCGGCGGCAACCCGCTGCTCAAGATATCAATGCTGAAACTTCTGCCGTTGCGCAGCGGATTGGCGGTACTGACGGCGCAGTATTTGATAACCGCAGCGGTGTTCTTTGTCTTGCCGATCTACCTGCAGATGGTTCTGGGTTACGATGCGCTTAAAACCGGTATGAAAATTTTTCCGCTGTCGGTAGCTATTGTTCTCTTCTCGGCGATTGGAGCACGCCTGATTAACCGGTATACCCCGCGCCAAATAATTCGCCTCGCCCAAGGGGCATTGCTGTTGGGCGCAATTATTTTGCTGGCGTCGATAAGTCCGGAGTTGAAGGGCGTAATCTTTGGATCGGCGCTCTTCGTGTTGGGCGCCGGCCTTGGTCTGCTAGCTTCGCAAATCGGCAACGTCACGATGTCGTCGGTCTCCGACGAGAATTCGAGCGAGGTCGGCGGTTTACAGGGGACATTCCAAAACCTCGGTTCGTCGATTGGAACCGCCCTGATCGGTTCGGTCATGATCGCCAGCCTCACCAGCGGGTTTATTTCCAGCGTCAACTCCAGCACGGTACTGACGCCGAGCGTCAAAACGGCGGTCAACGAGACGGCCGATCAAGGCGTACCCATAGCATCGGCGCAAGACATCGAAAATATGGCACTGGTTGGAGGTGCAACCCAAGCTCAGGCTAGCGATTTAAGCTCAAGTTATGAGGAAGCTCAGCTCGCCAGTCTGCGAGAATCCATGGTCTTTCTGGTGCTGATAGCCCTGATTTCGATACCGTTGTCCCGCAATATCCCCAATAAACTTGTCGGCGCGTAAAATTACACTGCCAGTCGTTAATTATTTTTGATAACGCTACACTGGGATCATGCCGAAAGATTTAAAGTCGTGGTTGTACGTAATTATCCAGGTAGTTCTCCTGGCATTGCTGGTTGTGATTCCCGGCCAGACCAACGTGCCGTCGATATTGCGCGCTGTAAGCCAAACGCTCGAAATTATCGGGGCCGCCATACTGCTGGCGGCAATTTACGATTTACGTCACTCGCTGAGCGTTTTGCCCCGGCCGGTTCCTAGCGGCCGGCTGGAAATAACCGGCCTTTACCGCTATGTCCGCCATCCCATGTATACGGCTGTGCTTACGCTCAGTCTCGGTATTGCGCTCGGCAGCAATCGGCCGGAGAAGTATCTGGTGTTTGCCGGACTGGTAGTGCTGTTTACCCTTAAGGCCCGCTACGAAGAGGCGCTCCTGAGTGCTAAATACCCGCGTTATTCCGACTATCTGGCTAAAACCCCGCGATTTATCCCTTGGCGGTAAGTCGGGCTGTATCAAACGTCCGAGCCTGCTATAATTACCTCACTTAACAACCAAACCACTATCGCGAGCGCAGCGAGGGATCTAGCCCTGTGACCTGCCGGCAACCAGCAAGCAATTGCCAGGTGCTACACCTAGCCGAAGTGTAAACCGCTTCGGAATGATGTTGGAAATCCAGATATTTCTGCCGCCATGCCCGCGAGCGCTTAAATAAGTACTCGCGGGTTGTTGGTAGGACGAATTGGATCGGCGCGCGATGGCGGTGATAACCCACAAGGAATTCACCCATGGAAACTATCAAAACCAGCGAAAGCGTTTGCCAAGGCCATCCGGACAAGCTCTGCGATCAAATCAGCGATGCCATCCTCGATGCCGTATTGACCGCGGATCCGTACGGCCGGGTAGCGATCGAGACGCTGGCTAGCAAAGATTTGCTGGTGATCGCCGGGGAACTCACAACCACGGCCGCAGTGGACGTCGAAGCGGTGGCTCGGCGGGTAATTAGAGATAATGGCTACACGAAGCCCGAATGGGGATTTCATGACGGTTGCCGGATTATCAGCCGGGTGCAGGCGCAATCACCCGAAATCGCCAGCGGCGTGGACGACGGCGGGGCGGGGGACCAAGGAATCAGTATCGGGTTTGCCGTCAACGAAACCCCCAACCTGATGCCGCTGCCGATCAGTCTGGCGCGGGCCATAACCGCCCGGCTCGACGAAGCCCGCAAGTCCGGTGAGCTGGCGTGGCTGCGTCCGGACGGCAAGGCTCAGGTGAGCGTACGCTACCATGACGACAAGCCGGTAGAAATCGTGCAGATCACGGTGGCCTGTGCCCACGCCGAAGACATTTCGCCCGAGGATGTCACAAAACAGGTTATAGACAGCATTATCAAGGTGGCAATCGAACCGTTTGCATTCCCGGCCGACAACGCCAAAATCATCGTTAACGGTACGGGCAAGTGGTACGTGCCGGGACCGGCCAGCGATGCCGGGCTCACCGGCCGCAAGATCGTAGTGGACGCTTACGGTACGGCGGCGCCGGTGGGCGGCGGCGCCTTCAGCGGCAAGGACCCGAGCAAGGTCGACCGCAGCGGCGCCTACGCCGCGCGCTACTTGGCTAAGCGCATCGTCACGGTCGGGTTGGCCGACGAGGCGACGGTGAAGCTGGCCTGGGCCATCGGCCTGCCGGAGCCGCTGGCGGTGGAGGTGACGACGCGCGGCGGCAAAGAATCGCCGGCGCAACTGATTGCGCGCTGCCGTGAGTGGCTGCCGTTGAACGTGTCGGGGATTATCGAGCAGCTCCAATTACGCCGACCGATCTACGAGGCAACCGCCGCCCACGGGCATTTCGGTCACGAGAATCTGCCGTGGGAGGAGCAGCCCAAACTCTCGCCGGCTCATACCGCTGCATTATAGACTGGCAATTTGCTGCTTGGGGAAGTATACTTTTCGTATACAAGAGCTGTACGAGGACAAAGTTATGGCGCGATCCGTAAAATGCCGAGATATGGGTGTTGATTGTGATTTTGGCGTGATCGATGATGACAATCGGGAAGAGTTCATTTTGGATCGGATGGAGCAGCACGCGCATGAGGTTCACACCGAGATTGCCGCCAATATTCCCGATATTCGCGGGGAGCTGCGTAAACAACTCAGGAGTTTGGCCCGACAGAGTTACTATGGGAAAGATAATCCAGAGGCTTAAACCGCAGGAGTAACTCATCCGTGACTGATCAACCACACGACCGTAATCTTGAAGTAAAACTCCGCCTCGAAGAGGAGATCAAGTCCAAAACCAACGCTTTGCGCTTGGTATTGGGCGCGGCTGCGGCCTTGCTGATTGTCGGTACGGTCTTCTATCACTACGTGGAGGGGTTTAGCTGGTTAAACAGCGTTTGGTTCTGTGTCGAGTCGCTCTCAACGGTGGGCTACGGCGACATGGTTCCGCACACCGCCGAGGGCAAGATATTTACGATGTTCTTCATCTTTGCCGGAATATCCGTCTTTGTTCGGACCGCCCAGCTGGTAAGCCAGGCTCTAGGCGAAGCGCGGGCACGCCGAATTTCCCGTCGGGTCGCCCGCCGCTACGCCCGCAAACAATCGAATAAAGCTTAGAAGCCACGAATCTCGTCGGCCTCGTCTGTGATCTCTTGGCCGATAATTTCCTCAATCAGGTCTTCGATGGTCACAATGCCGACGATCTCGCCGTCGCGCTCCACGAGCAATAGGTGGGTACTGCCGGCGATGAAGCGTCGAAAGAGCGTATCGAGCGCCGTCATGACGCCGACCGATTTGGCGTGATGAAGCGGTAGGTCGTCAACCCTGACGGTCTGATGATCGAAGTCGATATCCACCAGGTCCTTCATGTGAAGCATGCCGATGGCCTGGGTCATGTCGGCGCTCAAGACCGGTATGCGGCTCCAACGCCTGTCTTTGATCTCATCGATCTTGGCGCCGTCCAAGACGGTATGCGGCGTAACCCAGTAGACACGATCAATGGGCGTCATGATCTCACGCACCCGCTTCTCGCTGAGGCTGAGGGCACCTTTCATGATGTCGATCTCGTCTTTGTCGAGTTCGCTGTCGCCTTGGCCAAGCTGCTCGGTCAGGATGATTCCCAGCTCCTGGCGGCTGTGCAGACGGGCGGCTTCGTGGCCGAACAGCTGATCGAGGAGGAGCTGGAGCGGCTTCGAGAAGGGATAGGTGATGACGATCATGAGTCGCAGGAAGGGAGCGAACATGGAAGTAATCGACATGGCGTGGCGGGTAAAGAGCGCTTGTGGGAAGACCTCGCCAAAGACGACTATGAGCAGCGTGCTGGCGATACCGGCGATAAGTCCGCTGTAGTGGTGTTCGAGGACGAGTGAAGTGGTCGAGATAACGGCGACGTTGGTCAGCAGGATGGCCGCCAGGCTCAAGTGACTGTTGCGCCGTAAGGGCAAAATCCGCATGGCGCTCTCGTCGCCGAGCTTGGCCCGCCGGGAGAGGTCGCCCACCGTGAGCGACATGAGCGAGACGTTGAGACCCGAGCAGATTGCCGAAAGACCGACGAGGAGCAAGATTTCCGATATGAGCAGGGGATCCATAAGCGCTTTCTTATGGGAGTCATTGTACGTCTAAGCTGTGTTTGGAGCAATTATTGTCCCCGCGAGGTTGGCGTTGAACTCATCAACTCCGCGAATTTGCCTGTTTGAAGTGAAAGTCGTATACTTTTTGTAACTAGTCACCAATAAATCGTTCAAGCAAAAGAGCGTTTATGAATAATCACAAGCCTGATCAGCAAAACCCTGCTGGCACCTCGGCTGAAACCAGTCTCGAAGCGCTGATGGCCCGTGTCGCCGAGCTTGAAGACGACAAGGCCAGACTGGAGTCGCAGCTGAAACAGGCGGGAGAAAAGTCCTCGGGGCGTTTTTCGTGGCGCAAAGTCGGCGTCGGATCGCTGATTGTAGTTGGAGCCCTGAGTCTGGCGCTGGCAAACTTGAGCGCTTGGGCCGATCGAACTTTGGTCAATAATGACGTCTATGTGCAGACCGTGACGCCGCTGGCTTCGGATCCCGCGGTGCAGGCGGCTATCCAGGCCTACGCCTTCCAGCAGCTATCCGGAAACGTCGACTATGAGCAACTCGTGCGCAACGTGCTGCCCGAACAGGCGGACATATTGGCGGTTCCGTTGGCCGAGCAGCTCAAAAATTACTCCAACCTGCTCATCGGCAATATTGTGCGCTCGTAGCAGTTTGCCAACGTTTGGGTGTCGGTCAACTCCCGGGTTCATCAACGGCTGATTACCGCCGTAACTAACTATGAGGGCGACGGCATGGTCGACGTGAGCCAGCTTTATGCCAACATCAGCCAGCAGCTCGAGTCAACGCCGCTTAAGATGCTGGCCAATAAAACCTTGCCGCCGAAGATCGGCCAGATACAACTCCTTGACCCGAGCGGACTTAAAACCGCCCATGGCGCACTGGCTACTCTGCATTTGGTGCGGATTTGGGCGTGGATTGTCGTCCTAGCGGCCTTTGCCGGTGCCATACTGCTGTCGCGCCGTCGTATGCACACGTTGATGTGGGTGGGTTTCGCTATCGTGATCGCCATGGTCGCGACGGTCATTGGCTTCCGAATAACTCGTACTTACGCACTAGATCAAATGGCTAACCCCGTCAATCGGGTGGCCGCGCTCTCCATATGGACGATTTTGCTGCGCGGACTGTTCGCGCAGACGGGCGGTTTTCTGGCTTTAGGCTTCGTGCTGGCACTGGGTTCGTGGATCGCCGCGGGGCAGGGCCGGGTGGCCGGCTTCCGTGCCAGCACCAGCCGGCGGGCGGCCAAAATCAGTCACGGAATCTGGTCCAACCCGGAAACCTCAGGCTTCGTGCGGTGGGTCGCGCGCCATAACCGACCGCTCGAGTGGGTAGCGGTCGTAATTGGCTTGATGCTGCTCATGTTCTTCTCGCCGTTGAGTCTGGCACTTGTCGGCGGGGTCGCCGTCGGCGTCCTAGCGGCCGTCGTGCTCGTCGAGTTTGTCGCCAGTGCGGAGCAGTCCGCCGATGAAGCCGCAGCCACCCGATAAATACTGATAATTGCGTTTAACAACAATAACGCGTTTGAGCGTTATTTGACCTTGACAAAGGCTAAATCCGGTAGCAGAATCAGGCTAGGATCAATTAACAAAGAAGGTACTTGTTATGAGTCAGAATTCTGTCGCAGTAGCTGTAGGCGAGCCGGGAGTCGACCTTTGGTGGGTAATGGTCGTCCAGGGTATCGCTACCCTTTTGTTCGGTATCGTAGCCTTGTTTTGGCCGGGCCTGACATTGACCGTTCTCGTCTATCTCTTCGGAGCTTACGTGTTGGTCGTCGGGATTATCGACTTGATCAGCGGCGTTCTGCGCATTAGCCGCGGCGGCTGGGGCTGGTTTGTCCAGTTGCTGCTCGGCGTCTTGGGCATCGGGGTGGGCGTCTATCTGGTGAGGCACCCGGCCGCTACGTTTGCTACGATTATCCTCTTGATCGGTCTCGTACTGGTCGTCCGCGGTGTAATCGACGTCGTAATGGCTTTTCTGGGCGGTGAACGACAGCCGAGCTCACGCGTCCTGACCGGCCTCGGAGGCTTGCTGAGCCTTATAGTAGGCGTCGTCGTACTGAACCAGCCGGTAGCCGGGGGTGTTGCCTTCGTGTGGCTGATTGGCATCTACGCCATCATCGGCGGGGTACTCCTCTTTGCGATGGGGCTTGATACCAAGAAGGAACTGCAAGCCTAGATCTTTCAGTCTCCTAACCGATATAAATAGACCCTTCGGGGTCTATTTAGGTTGTTGCAATAATGTCGTTATAACTGTTATGTTTGGCGTATGGTAGACAAGAAATTAGTCTGGATCGGCGCAACAATCGGATCGGTTATCGGCGGCTATATCCCGGCACTTTGGGGCGACAGCAGCCTCTTCTCGCCCGTCAGTATGCTGCTGGGCGGGGCAGGCGCCATCATAGGAATTGTTGCAGCCTACAAGATCAGCCGCAATTACAGCTAAAAACTAAAGTGCCGGTAGAAGGCGCGTTTGGTTAATTCGGCGACGATCAGGTAGACCGCCACGATCGCGACGATAGCGGCCATTATGACGGCCGAGAGCGGCTCAAAGTGGAAGTAACCCGCGATGGGCGAGTACACGATGCCGATAGCCACGCAGACGGCCAGAAGGGTACTCGCCACCAGCGCCAGACTCGGCCGGCTCTGGACGAACGGTATCTTGCCGGTTCGTATGATATACACCACCAATACCTGGGTCAGCATGGATTCGATGAACCACCCGGTCTGAAAGCCATGAGCACCGAGTTGGAAAACCAGATATAACGCTCCGAATGTCAGGAAGTCGAAGGCCGAGCTTAACGGTCCGAAGACGAGCATAAACCGTTTGATGCTGGAGATTTTGAGCTTGTGCGGGCTTTTAAGGCTGTCGGGGTCGACATTGTCGAGCGGAATGGCAAATTGCGACGAGTCGTAGAGCAGGTTGTTGAGCAGTATTTGGGTGGCAAGCATCGGGAGAAAGGGCAAAAAGAGCGATGCGCCGGCCATCGAGAACATGTTGCCGAAGTTGGAGCTGAGTGACATCATGAGGTATTTGAGGGTATTGGCAAAGGTTTTGCGGCCTTCGATTACGCCGCCGACCAGCTCGTGCAGGCTCTTGTGGAGGAGAATCAGGTCGGCCGTGGCTTTGGCGACGTCGACGGCGTTGTTGACCGATATGCCGATATCGGCTGCCCGCAGCGACGGCGCGTCGTTGATACCGTCGCCCATGTAGCCGACCACGTGTCCGTTGCGCTGCATGGCTTGAATGAGACGCATTTTTTGTTCCGGTGAGACGCGGGCAAAAATCGTATTGGCTTCGACCGCCTTCGCCAGTTGAGCTACGTTCAGCTTATCGAGCTGGGTACCCGTCAGAATACCCTTCACGCTGAGGTGGATATCGTGCGCTATTTTCTGAGTTACCAAGGCGTTGTCACCCGTAATAATTTTGACTTCAATGCCGTGATCGAGGAGCTGCTCCAGCGTCGCTGAGACCGACTCCTTGGCCGGATCGAGAAACGCCACGAACCCTCGGAAGGTCAGGCGGATCTCGTCGGTCGGTTCGTAACGGGTCTTCAGACCGACTTGGCGCGTCGCGACGGCCAGCACCCGGAAGCCGTCGCTGCTCAAGCGCTCGTATTCGGCCTGGATCTTTTTGGTCATAGCCGCGCCGAGGGGCATATCATCGTCGTAGAAAGCACATCTGGCCAATATCTCTTCCGGCGCTCCCTTGGTAATGAGTTGCCTGGTATGACCGCGGCGCACGACGACCGATTCGGCCTTACGGCTGAAGTCGTAGGGTATTTCGTCCAACTTCTCGTAATGATCGATATCGGGGTGCCGGTAGGCCTTGATCGCCCGGTCAAGCGGGTTCTCGTAAGCCGTTGAAAAGACACAGGTCAGGTAGCCTAGGCGCAAGACCTCTTCGGAAACGTCGCCAAACCCATTTACGTATTTAACGAGGGCGATCCGGTCCTCCGTCAGGGTGCCCGTCTTATCGGTGCATAAGACGTCCATACTGCCAAAGTTTTGAATCGCCGATAGACGTTTCACAATCACGCCGTGCTTGGCCATAGCCAGTGATCCCTTGGTGAGGTTGAGGGTGATAATTAGCGGCAGGAGCTCGGGCGTCAGGCCGACCGCCAGCGCGAGGCTAAAAAGCAGGGACTCGAGCAGGTCGTGCCGAAGCAGGGCGTTCACGGCGAAGATAAAAATCACCAGGCCGAAGGTCAGGCGGACGATCAGGAAGCTGAACTCGCTCATTTCACGATCGAATTCGGTCGGCGCGTCGGCGCCCGTGATCGCGGCTGCGATATGGGAGAATTTGGTCTGCTTGCCGGTGGCCGTCACTTCGATTTGGGCATTGCCGCTGATGACGCTGCTGCCCAAGTAGACCTCTTCGCCCACGGCCTTCAACTGAGGGAAAGATTCACCGGTGAGGGCGGATTCGTTGATATATAGATCCTTGCACTCAATCAACTTGGCGTCGGCCGGAATCAAATTGCCGGCAGCCAGCCTGACGATGTCTCCCGGAACGATCTGGGACAGGGGCAGGTCGACCCACTTGCCGCTGCGCAGTACGGACGTTGTGACCCGCACCCTGTCCTTGAGCTCCAGGGCGGCCTTTTCGGACTTGTAGGTATTTATGAAATCGAGCAGGACGCTCAAGGTGACGATTGCCAAAATAATGCCAAAACTTACGACATCGCCCAGGAAGGCCGAGAGCGTCGCCGCCAACAGCAGGATTATTACCAGCGGATTTTTGAAGCGCGACAAAAAGGCAGCCAGTCCCGGCAGACGGTCCTGATCGGCGATCTGGTTGGGGCCGAATTTCGCTAGTTTGAGGTTGGCTTCGTATGTAGTGAGTCCGGCCATGGCAGATCAATATTAACCGCTTATGCTAACCCTATTGTAGCGTATATTTACGGTGCCGTGGTTTTGGTTTGCTTGCCTAGGTCCACGTATACCGCTTATGATAGTAGCGATACCAAATTTATCAGAAAGCAGCGTATGAGTAATCTAGCCGATAATTTGAAGCATCTGGTAACCGGCGAAGTCGACAACACCGATGAGACGCGCGAGTTTTATAGCCACGATGCGAGCCTGTTTGAGCTTAAGCCCGAGGTTGTCGTTTTTCCGAAAGACGTCGAAGACATCAAGAAGGTCGTAAGCTACGTCAGGACCAACAAAAAGAGCAATCCCGAGCTGTCCATCACCGGCCGCAGCGCCGGTACCGATATGTCCGGCGGTGCGATCAACGAGTCGATCATTCTCGATTTTACCAAGCACTTCGATCAGATTTTCGGCGTGACCGAAACTCAGGCGCATGTTCAGCCCGGCCTGCATTTTCGTGATTTCGATAAGGCGACAATCGAGAAGAACGCCCTCCTGCCGCCCTATCCGGCCTCCCGGGACCTCTGTACCGTGGGCGGTATGGTCAATAATAACTCCGGCGGCGAGAAGTCGCTTGAGTACGGTAAGACCGAGAAGTACATCGAAGAGCTCAAGGTCGTCTTTGCGGACGGCAACGAGTACGCGGTGAAGCCCCTCGATAAGGCCGGTCTGGACGCCAAAATTGCCCAGAACGACTTTGAAGGCAACCTTTACCGCCAAGTTTTCGAGCTTGTCGACGGTAAATACGACGAGATCAAGGCGGCTAAGCCCCACGTTACGAAGAACTCGATGGGCTACAACCTCTGGAACATCTGGGACCGCGAGACCGGAGTATTCGACCTGACGCAGCTGATCGTGGGCTCCCAGGGCACCCTCGGAATGCTGACCGACATTACCTTCCGGCTAGTGCCGCGCCGTCCGCACTCGGGCATGCTCGTGGCCTTCATGAAAGACACCAAGCAATTGGGCGAGGTAATTAACGTGGTACTGACCCAGAAGCCGGCGACGTTCGAGTCGTTCGACGACAATACCCTCTGGCTGTCGATTAAGTTCTTTCCGTTCTTCCGCAAGACCATCGGTTGGCAGGGTTTGATCCAGCTCGGCTTCAGGCTTATCCCCGATGCCTTGATGCTCCTGCGCGGTATTCCGAAGCTTATCCTCATGATTGAATTCACGGGCGAGACACCGGAAGAGGTTACCGCCAAGGTCCACAAAATGAAGCAGGTCCTGGCTCCTTACAAGATGGCGATGGAAGAGGACGATACCGAGGCCAAGGACAAGAAGTTTTGGATTATGCGCCGCGAGAGCTTCAATCTGTTGCGCAAGAAGGTGAAGGACAAGCATACTGCGCCGTTTATCGATGATCTGGTCGTCCCGCCCGAGCACCTGCCCCAATTTCTGCCTGAGCTGCGGGTCATCATTAAGAAGTATCGATTGCTGGCGACGATCGCGGGCCACATGGGCGACGGCAACTTCCACATAATCCCCCTCATGAAGATCGAAGAGGCGTCGGAACGGGCCAAGTTGGAGCCGGCCATGCGCGAGGTCAACGAGATCGTCCTGAAGTATGGCGGCTCGCTCAGCGGTGAGCACAACGACGGCATGGTGCGCGGACCGTGGCTGGAGCAGATGTACGGCCCGACGATAGTCGGTTACTTCCGCGATGTTAAGCACATATTTGACCCCGAAAACATGTTCAATCCCCACAAGAAGTCACTGGCGGACTGGGATTTCAGCATGAAGCACGTCCGCGAACATTTTTAAACGACGGGCTAAGACGCCTGCTCAGCGTTCGGGTATACTATAGACCAATGAAGACTGATTCTCAGGAAAATCTTGAATTTGCCGTTCGCGGAGGCGGATGTTTGCGGTGCCTTGATGCGGCTTATTGCCGGACAGTAAGCAATCCGAAGCCGGCGTGTTTGCGCCAAAAGTTTACGGATCGCCTGAAGTTAGGGATTAGTTAGGTATGAAACCTTGACCGATATCCCAACTCCAACCAATGTCGTCATCCGTTCGTTGCCGATTCACGCGATCCCGAGTTTTCATCGGCTGTTCCAGGAAGCGGTTACGAATCACTTCTCGTACTTTCCGCCAGCCCAACGACGCCGGGTAATGCGCGACCACTCTCATCTCAAGATCTTGCTGGCGACCATAATGCCGCGCCGGATTATCTTGGCCGCCTTCATCGACGGCCAGCTGTCCGGCTATGCGGTCGGAAGCGTACCGAAATGCGGTTCCGGGCAATTGTATTGGCTCTATGTCGATCCGCTGCACCGCGGTAACAAAACGGGCTTGGTTCTGCTCTCGCGGATGATTCGGCTTGAGGCCTCCAAAGGCGCCAAGGAGGTTATCCTGGCAACCCATGATCATCGGCAATACTACCAGCGACAGGGATTTAAATATCAGCAGACGATTCAGGAGGGCGGAGTGCCTCTGGACCTGATGAGTTTCAGGATAACGGGGTAGGGATGTTTATGCGACGACGCTTCCGACCTTATCATCACGATCGTCGGCGGGGCTCCGATCCGCGCGTACTGTGGTTTCTGGCTCTGCTCGGGGTACTGATCGCGGTAACTCTCTACCGGATCGACAGTCCCAATCTGCGCCTGCCGGCCAGTTCAAACCCGTCCGTTACCGTAACCGCCAGTGATGATCACGGCGGAGTTCTCGGCATTGATTCGACGCAGGTTTTTACGGCGGCTCAAGCCGCAGCGGTGGCTCATCAAAACTACGGCGCCGTAACGCCGCCGGTCACTACGGGCATCACCAAGATCACTTTCCGCTATCGGTCGCGTGATGCGGACGGCACCCCGCTGACCATCTACGGCCGTGCCTACATACCCGCGGTCCCCAAGGGTAAATTGCCCATTTTTGCCTTCGCACCCGGAACTACCGGCATCGGCGATCAATGCGCAGCCTCGCTCGAGCAACCCCAGAAGGTGAGTTGGGGCAACTACGATTCCCATATGATTACGTACGCTTCGCAGGGGTATGTCGGGGTGACGACCGATTATGAAGGCATGCGCGACAACAGCCGGATTCACCACTACATGGTAGGTGAACTCGAAGGCCGGGCACTGCTCGATGCGGTCATAGCCGTGTCGCGCCTGCCTCAAGCGCATGCCCAAGCCGATACCCGATCGGTCTTCCTGGCCGGCTATTCTCAGGGTGGACATGCTGCTTTCTGGGCCGATAAAATCGCCGCCGATTATGCCCCGCAGCTGGGTATCTCGGGCGTCGTGGGCTTTGGATCCGTTATGAGCGTGGCGGAGACTCTCGGCGACGTGGTCTATGGCGCGAACATCAATTGGTTCGGGCCGTATGTTCTGACCAGCTATGAGGACTACTACAAGCATGATTATCCGTTGGATAAAATCCTGCAGCCGGTCTGGATACCCAACCTCAAAGCCGATGTCACCGCCCACTGCATAGATACCGACATAGCGCACTGGGGCCGCGACCCGCAGAAGGTCTATCAGCCGGCGTTCTTGAGCGCCTTCACCGGCGGTACCCTGAGCAGCTATGTGCCGTCGTTTGCCCTCGATCTTGACCGTAACCTGACCGGCGATCAGGCTACGACCAGCGCCAAACGCATCAACCAGGGCAAGCTGGACAACGTCGTATTGCCCCGCCAGCAGGAGGCGATCCTGCCAATTATGTGCGCCAAGAGTTTGGGGCCGGTGCAATATGCGCTCTATCCCGCAACGCATTACAACACCATGGTGAAGAGTCTGGGTGATACCTTGGCCTGGATGGCCGGGATCCGCGCCGGTCAGAAGCCCGTATCGACCTGCCCGACCGTTAGCAATTAGTACTGTGAAAGCGTAGAATACGCCTCATGGAGAGAAGACTCATATTCCAAAACAGCCGCTTGGCAGTATATATATTGGCGGTAGCGATTCCGGCGACGCTCATCTGCGGAGTAATTTATGCGGTAGCGCAACAGTCGCTCAGACTCGGAGCGAATGACCCCCAGATACAACTCGCCGAAGATGCGGCGACCGCGCTGGGCGAATCGTCTCTGCCCGAAGAAGTCGTTAGTGACCAAACGGTCGACGCCGCCAAGAGTCTGGCGCCGTTTATTATGATTTACGGCAACGACGGGAAGCCGGTCATCAGCGACGCGACGTTTGGCGGCAAGGATCTCACGGTTCCGGCGGGCGTCCTGGAGGATGCCAAACTGCACGGTCAGAGTCGCGTTACTTGGCAGCCGACACCCGGCCTGCGGTTTGCCGCCGTAGCGGTGCGAAGCGGAGGAAATTATGACGGTTATGTGGTGGCGGCCCGCTCGCTGCGCGAAGTCGAGGTGAGGGAGAGCGATGTTTTGAATATTGCCGCTGCCGGCTGGCTGATACTGCTGGCCGTGGGCGGTGCGGCGGTCGGCTGGTTGATACGCATACCGAAGACCAAAAAATCCACCTGATCTGCGGATGTCCGAGGAGTCTCACGCCGTCGTGGCTTGCTACGTTTGATATAGTGAATATAAGGAGACATACATGTCACAAATTCGAGTTTATTCAACATCCTGGTGCGCTTACTGTAAAGCCGAAAAGCGATTTCTCGACGAGAAAGGCGTTAAATACGACGATATCGACGTCGAGCACGATGAGGCGGCCGCCCGTTTTATGGTCGAAACCAGCGGCCAGATGGGCGTGCCGTTTACGTTGATTACCCACGATGACGGTACCCAAGTCGGACAGGTCGGGTTCGATCAGGAATGGTTGACCACCCAGCTTAAATTGGCCTAAACCAAGTAAATCTTTAGTTTATAACCGGTTGCCAATGCGGTCGGCCGGGCGGTTTATTGCATTGTATCTCGGGTAGCCCGGACGACGGCGAGCAGTAAGATAGCCCCGATAACCGCGGTGATCAGACTGACGCCTTCGAGCTGAAAGGTTAGCCGCAGCCCGGCCATGCGCATCATCAGCCCGCCGACCACCGCTCCGACGATACCTACAAAAATGTTGGTCGCGAAGCCCATCCGCTCGTTTGTGCCCAATGCAAAAGCGACGGTGCCTCCGGCCAGCGCACCCAGAAATATCCAGAGCAGGATCGTCATCAACACAGCCAACCGCCTCGTTATACCGTATGTCTGACTATCCTACCTATTTCATCGGCTCAAACGAATAACAATTATTACAAATTATACAATTGTATACCATTAGCAATTAGAAGAAAGTACAAATCGTATTGCGTGGTATAGTATTTATGAATATAGCTAAGCTGGAGAATCACCCATGGCCGAATTGACTGCCGGCAAAAATGCCCCCGAAATCGTTAACGTGGTTATCGAGATTCGCCGCGGCGAGCGTAATAAATACGAGATGGACAAGGAGACGGGCTATCTGACGCTTGACCGCGTGAACGCTACCATGCTCGGTTACCCCGCCGATTACGGATACGTCCCGCATACTCTCTGCGACGACGGCGACCCGCTGGACGCGTTGTTGATCATTGACGAGAGCGTACCTCACGGCGTCGTGGTGCCTGCTCGTCCGATCGGTGTTCTGCGGATGGTTGACGACGGTGAAAACGATGAGAAGCTAATCTGCGTCCCCGCAGCCGACGTCACCAAAGACCATATCAAGGACTTGGCCGATCTGGGTCCGGAGTTTCCTAGGGTCGTAGAGCATTTCTACTCTCATTACAAAGACTGGAAGAAGCAGTGGACGGGCAGTCCGGTGAGCTTTAACGGTTGGGGCGGCGCGGCCGATGCGATCGAGGTTGTGAAGCAGTCGGTAGCCCTTCACGAGCAGAGCTAGGATTGGCCAAGAGGTGATTGACCGGATCAAACTTCGCCTGCAATCACGCGGCTGGTTGCGTTTGTCGCGCGGCAGTAAGTGGGTAGCTGCGGGCGCTCTGCTGTTTGATCCAGATGGCCGTCTGCTGCTGATCAAAAATCGTCTCCGCAACTCCTGGGAGTATCCGGCGGGTGCCTCCGACGGCCGGGAATCTCCTATGGAAGCCTGTCGGCGCGAGGTCGGAGAAGAGGTGGGGTTACACCTTGAACGCTACCGTCTGATCGGGATCGATTTCTTTTATCGGGCTACGCCAAACGGCAATCTGCTCTTTACCTTCGCAACGGAGGTCTCCTATGAACACGCCTCGTCGATCCGAACCCAAACTCTGGAGGTCATCGAGTACCGATGGGTTGATCGGGAGGCGGCGTTCGAGCTCATCGCGCCGCGGCTGAAGTCGCGATTGAGTGAACTGCTGGCCGCCTACGATCTGGATAAGCCGGTCTATCTGCACACCGGCGAGCCGGTAATATAGCCATGGCAAAGATGACTGCCAAAGCCGTGAACGCTCATCTCATCGCCGGGGCGCTATTCTTATTGCCGCTCGTCTTGGTTTGGCTCACGCTTAATTCGGTCTTTAAGATTGGCGGCGGCGATCCGAGCGGTGAGGCGATGTTTATATATTTGCTCCTCTGGCCGCTCCAGATACCGTTAATCGTCATGATCTTCCTCGATATTCGGCAGTATCTCCGAGAACGCAAATAGTTTCGTTCCTGACGCGCTTGAATATTTCCGCTCAAGCTTATATGGTTAGAGGTGAATATAAGAGGGTAAAACAAAACAATGAGTTACAAAGTCGCAATTAATGGCTTCGGCCGCATCGGCCGCAACGCCTTCAAGATCGCATTGAATCATCCTGAACTCGAGATCGTAGCCATCAACGACCTTACCGACACCAAAACCTTGGCCTATTTGCTGAAGCATGATTCGAATTACGGCACCTACCAAGAGACGGTCGCCTTCGACGATAATAACCTCATTGTGGGCGGCAAGACGATACTGGTGACCGCCGAAAAAGATCCGAGTGCGCTGCCTTGGAAAGACCTTGGCGTCGATATCGTGATTGAGAGTACCGGACGATTTACCAAGATTGAGGATGCCAGCCTGCATCTGACTGCCGGAGCCAAACGGGTCGTAATCTCCGCGCCCGCCAAAGGCGACGGCGTCGGAACCTACGTGATCGGAGTCAACGAGGATCAACTGGATGTCGCCAACACGGTAATTTCCAATGCCTCCTGTACCACGAACAACATTGCGCCGGTCATGGTGGTCTTAAACGAAAAGTTTGGCATCGAAAAGGCCATGATGACGACGGTTCACAGCTACACCGCCAGCCAGGCGCTTCAAGACGCACCGGCCAAAGATCTTCGTGAGGGACGTAACGCCGCTGAGAATATAGTCCCGACTACCACGGGTGCCGCTACGGCAGCCGCCAAAGCTTACCCGGCGCTCGTCGGTAAGTTCGACGGTATGAGCGTGCGCGTTCCGACCCCGGTAGTTTCGCTGTCCGATATGACGGTTCTCACTTCACGCGACGTGACGGTTGAAGAGGTCAATGAAGCCCTCAAGGCCGCCGCCGCCGAGCCCCGGTTTGCCGGCGTGCTGGCCGTCTCCGATGAGCCGTTAGTTTCGAGCGACTACATCGGCAATCCTCACAGCGCCATCGTGGACCTGCTCCTGACCCGGGTAGTCGCCGGCAATCTGCTCAAGGTTGTCGCTTGGTACGATAATGAGTGGGGTTACTCGAACCGATTGGTCGAGAGCGTGATTAACCTCGGCAAAACTATCTGATGCCGGCCTTCATAACGGCGCTGGCTGGACGGCTACAAAACGTCATGAGGATCCCGCGTTACGCGGTGGTCAGGATTACGGACACGCCCAATGCGACACGCTCGAGGAGATACGAAAGATGAAGTTGTTTATAGGTGCCGACCATGCCGGATTCGAGCTCAAAGATTTGCTCAAAAATCATCTTGCGGCAGCCGGACACGAAGTTATCGATGTCGGGGCCGAATCACTCGAAGCCGAAGATGATTACCCCAAATATGCCTATTTGCTGGCCACGAAAATCCTCGGCGAGGACGACAGCGACGCCGCCCACGGCGTTCTGATCTGCGGGTCCGGCCAGGGGATGTCGATCGCCGCCAACCGTGTACGCGGCATCCGTGCCGGACTGGCTTGGAATGTCGAGACGGCCAAGGTGGCACGTACCGACGACAATGTGAACGTACTTGTCCTGCCGTCCCAATATATCGTCGCAGAGGATGCGCACGAACTCGTCGATGCCTGGCTTCAGGCTGAGTTCAATGCTGATCCCAAGTACCAGCGCCGACTCGACGAGCTCGAGGAGCTCTACGGCTAATGGCATCCGTTGCACCCACAATCCTTGCCGTAACCCCGGCCGATTACGCCGAACGCATCGACCGCGTCAAGCCGTTCGCTAAGCGTCTGCATGTCGATATTTGCGACGGTGTCTTCATTGATACCAAGACCGTGGGCTTGAGCCAAGTCTACGATATCGACGGCGTGCCGCTCGACCTTCATTTGATGATCAGCCATCCTGAGACGCAGATGGAAAATATAATATCGCTACGGCCGGCACTGGTGATATTCCACTATGAAGCTCAGGCCGACCGCCAAGCCATTATCCGCCAGCTGCATGATCTGGAGATCAAGGTCGGCATGGCGATCAATCCCGAGACTTCCATTGAACAGGTAAGCAGTCTCCTGCCCGAGCTCGATCATATTTTGATTTTTACCGGGCGCCTCGGTCACAACGGGGGAGAATTCCGAGTGGATTGTCTTGATAAGATTGCACAAATCCGGGCGATCAACGCCGATATTGAGATTGGCGTCGACGGGGGCGTTGATCAGGAAACGGGACGGATGGCCGTAGAGGCCGGCGTGAACGTGCTGGATTGCGGCAGCTTTATCCACGACAGCAGCGACCCCGAGATCGCCTACATCGCGCTCGAAGCCATTGCCGACGGGCAGTCATAAGCGTCCGGTATTAAGCCCTGCGCCGAGTGAAATACCCGTTTGAATCTTGTTGATTGAGGGCAAAAAGGTTATGGTTATAGTATATGACTCACCGTGATTTAGAACTAACGGCCAATACGATCCGCGAAGACATTGTGAAGATGCTCGTGGAGGCTGGCAGTGGCCATTCGGCCGGTCCGCTGGGGATGGCGGATATATTTACCGTACTGTACTTCGAGATCGCCAAACTTCACCCGAAGGAGCCCGATTGGGCAGGGCGCGATCGAATATTTTTGAGCAACGGCCACATCGCCCCGGTGATGTACGCCACGATGGCTCGCCGAGGCTACTTTCCGGTCAAAGAACTCCAGTCATTGCGAAAATTCGGTTCGCGGCTGCAGGGCCATCCGGAACGGCTTCGATTGCCTGGGCTGGAGTCGACATCGGGACCGCTTGGTTCGGGCTTGAGCCAGGCCGCCGGCACCGCGATTGCCTTGCGCATGGACAACTCAAGGTCGCGGGTCTATTGCCTCCTGGGTGACGGAGAACTCGACGAGGGGAATGTCTGGGAGGCCGTGATGTTTGCTGCCAAAAATCATCTAAATAATCTGACGGCCGTCGTCGACCGCAATAATATTCAGCTCGACGGACCGACCGAGATCATTATGCCGCTCGACGACTTGGCCGCCAAATGGAGCGCCTTCGGTTGGCACGTGATTGAGATCGACGGGCACAATCTTGACGCTATCGCCAGCGCCTTTGATCTGGCCAAAACGATCGTGGAGCGGCCGACCGTTATAATCGCCCACACCATTCCGGGCAAGGGAGTTGATTATATGGAGTACGACTACCATTGGCACGGAATAACCCCGGGCACCAGCGAGGTCCCGGGTTCTCCGCCCAGAGCCGATCAAGCCAAGGTCGCCTTGCACGAGCTGCGCACTCTCGGCGGGCAAATCAGAGGCGAGCATGAGTAGGACGGCATCCGCTCCGAAGATCTTCTGGCTTGGTCTGCCCTTTCTGCTTTATGCTCTGGGACGGGGTATTTACGACAGTTGGTTCATGCTTAACGACGGTGCCCATAATGGGGCAGATTCGGGATTCTTTCAGATGTTTGCAGTTGTTCCGATACTATTTCTAATTGTCCCGGTCGTTGCGCTGTTGTTTTGGCTCTTCTTTGGTAGTAGTGCCGCAATTATTACTGCTATGGTTCTAGTACCGTACGCCGGGCTGGAGCTCCTGAATCTTATGAACGCCTTGACTCACCCAAGCGTAAACCAAGTCTTTCTTACGAGCGTTATTGCAACGACTGCTCTCATTGCCACGATCGGCATGGAGGCGGTTGCATGGCGTGATCTGCGCGGTCTTAACCGAGGATTAGCGCGATGATTGACCCCGAGATGCATTTAAATCCCGATCTGCTGAGCGCGGAAGTGGCTCAGGAGCCGATTCGAGCCGGATTTGGGAGGGGGTTGCTGGCAGCCGGTCACGCCGACAAGCAGGTGGTCGCGCTCTGCGCCGATCTGACCGGCAGTACCAAGATGGATGAATTTGCCAAGAGCTACCCGGATCGATTTGTTCAGGTTGGGATTGCCGAGCAGAACCTGGCAGCTCTGGGTTCCGGTATGGCGGCGGGCGGTAAAATTCCTTTCATCACAAGCTATGCGGCTTTCTCCCCGGGACGCAACTGGGAGCAGATCAAGACTACCATTGCTCTCAATAATGCCAACGTCAAGATCGTCGGCAGTCATGCGGGCCTCATGACCGGTGCCGACGGTGCGACGCACCAGATGCTCGAAGACATCGGGCTGATGCGCGTGATGCCCAATATGCTGGTTGTGGTGCCGTGCGATGCGATCGAAGCCGAGAAGGCTACTTTGGCGATTGCGGGTCATATTGGTCCGGCTTATATTCGCATTGCACGGGATAAGTCCGCCGTCGTAACCACCAAGGATACGCCCTTCTCGCTGGGAAAGGCGCAGATATTGCGGGATGGCACCGACGTTACGATCGTCGCCTGTGGAACGATGGTTCATCCGGCTCTGCTGGCGGCTGAAAAATTAGCCAGCCAAGGCGTATCCGCCGAAGTCATTAACGCAGCGGTTATCAAGCCGCTCGATACCACGACTATCATCGCTAGTGCCAAGAGGACAGGCGCCGTACTCACCATCGAAGAGGCTCAGATCAACGGAGGATTGGGCGGCGCGGTCGCCGAAACCCTGTCCGATCACCACCCGGTCCCGATGGTCCGGATGGGCGTTCATGATCGGTACGGGGAGTCCGGCACGCCGCAGGAACTCTTTGAATATTTTGGCCTTACGCCTAAGCAGATTGTGGCTCGGGCCAAGGAACTTATTAAGCGTAAAGGAATGAATTAGCATGACGAATCAGGAAGCTGCCCGCCAACTTTATGCCCGCACTCGAACCGAAAAGTTTGCTCTCGGCGCATTCAATATAGACAACCAGGAGACGCTGCTGGCCGTCGTAAAAGCCGCCGCCACCAAACAATCGCCAATTCTGGTTCAGCTGTCGCAGGGAGAAGTCGATGCCATAGGTCTGCATAATGCCCGGTGTATGGTCGATAACTACAAAGTTGAATACGGCGTCCAGATCTTCATCAATCTCGATCACTCGCCGAGCGTTGCGGCGGCGAAGGCCGGAATTGATGCCGGGTTTGAGTTTATTCATATCGACTTTTCGCAAGCCAAAAAAGATGCAACCGATGAGGAGATCATTGCGGCCACCAAGGAGGTTGTCGAGTATGCCAAGACCACCGGCGCGTTGGTCGAAAGCGAGCCGCACTACTTCGGCGGCGGGTCAAACGTCTTTACTGAAGCCTTTGACTACGAGGAGATTAAGAAGTGGTTTACTAAGCCGGATGAGGCCAAGAATTTCATCGAAGCCACGGGCATAGACACTTACGCTGTGGCCATCGGAAACCTTCATGGTACCTATCCCGTTCCCAAGATGCTCGATCTGCCGCTCCTGGAAGAGATCGTGGCCGCTAGTCCGTCGACAGCTCACTTTAGTCTGCACGGAGGTTCGGGGACGCCGGACGACCAGTTCCGAGGCGCCGTCGAGCGAGGAATTTCCAAAATCAATATTAACTCCGACCTGCGCAAAGCCTTCCGGAATACTCTCGAATCAGTCTTGGCTGCCAACCCGAAGGAGTATGCGGTAGTCAAGCTGATGGGAGAGGTCATTTCGGCGGTCCAGGCCGTTGCCGAAGCCAAGATCGAGAGTTTTGGTTCCGCCGGCAAGAGCGACCGGGTAGCCAATTCGGCTGCTACCGGTCCCATCGACGAAGACGCATTTAACTAGCCGATTGGGCATAAAAATCCGCCGTTTGGCGGATAAATGTGAATACTAAAAAGAACCGTCGGAAGACGGTTCTGTGGAAATAATATCAGGTTGATCCCAGACAATGGGAGGGGTGTCGGCCCCGAAAGTCCGCATTGCTGCGTCTTTCGGGGCCGACACAGGGTCAGCTGGCGCCGGGGTTCGGCATAACCTGCGCGTAGCGCAGGTCGCGGTAGGAGATGAACACGTAGTTCACCTTCCCGAACACGATCCGGCCGTTGTGAACGAACCGCGGGAGGTTCGTTGCGTAGATTGTACCGGTCTTTGTTAGAAACGACACCGATGCGATTTGCATCTTGTCGTAGGGGTCGGAAACCGACACCAGCCCGGCCGTAAAGCTAGCAACGCTAGCGGTGGACCATGAGTACGCCAGGCCCGTTCGGGTCTGGTGGACTACGAAGGCCACCGCATGGTTGGCGGTCAGTACCGTACAGCCGTTGGCGTCTAACGTCACCACAGTGGCGACGGGCTTGCGGCCCGGCGCCCAACTGAGGGTGGCGTCGCCGGGGCTGCCGATGTCGGCCGTCCCGGCGGGGCAGTTGGTCGGTCCGCCGGTACCGCCGGCGTTGGCGCTGGTGAGTACGCCGCCGAGGACGGCGAAGACTGCCAGTAGCACGACGATGATGCGGGTACGGAGCGACATAATATGCCCTTCTCTCTGTGATGTCTGGGAGCGGTCTGCGGGAGGGGATTCTCGCAGAACGTAATACATATTAACATAAGTGATATAAAATGTCAACAAGCTGGGGATACCCCGGCGGTAACAACTGCGAATTATTAACTTCCAGACGACAAGCATTACTGGTATCATTGACAGTATATGAGTACAAACCCTGCAAAAATTCTAACTTTCGGTGCGGCCGCCCAAGACGTCTATCTGACCGGCAAAGCTCTGCACGCGCGGCGCGATGTACGCAGCCGTGACTATGTGGAGCAATTCCCGCTTGGCAGCAAGATCGATATTGAGAAGGTCTACTTTGAGACCGGCGGCGGCGCCACGAACGGCGCCGTGACGTTTGCCCGGCAGGGACTGAAGGTCGGCTACGTGGGTAAGATCGGCCACGATCCGGCCGGTACGGAAGTGTTGCACGTTCTGCGCAAAGAAGGCGTCCATGTTGATCGGGTCGTAACCGATCCGCGCCTCACGACCGGGTATTCGGTGATCCTGCTTTCACCGACCGGAGAACGCACGATCTTGAGCCATCGGGGGGCTTCGCACAGTCTCAAAGCCAAAGATATTGCCATCCGTACACTGGACGCCGATTGGTTCTACATTACGTCGTTGGCCGGCAACTTTGACCTACTGTCCCGCCTGCTCAAGCACGCCAATACCCGTGGTATTAAGGTAGCCATCGATCCCGGAGCGGCCGAGCTCGATCAGGCAAAGAAGCTCAAGAGTCTGCTGCCACTGATTACCGTGCTCAAAGCCAATGCGGAGGAGTTGTCGCGCATCTTTGGCGGCATCAACGTGCGCGAGACGGTCAGCCGGGCGGCCAGCCATTGCGAATACGTCGTCGGTACCGACGGCGCCGCCGGGGCGTATGCGGCTCATGAGGGCAGATTCTACCAGGTCGGGCAGTATCAGAAAGTGAAGGCCCTGGACCGTACCGGAGCCGGGGACGCTTTCGGATCCGGCTTTATTGCCGGTCTGGCCAAGGGCCTGGTCATCGAGGACGCGCTCACATTGGCCAGTGCCAACGCGACCAGCGTCGTGACGCAGATCGGAGCAAAGCCCGGAATTTTGAAGACCGACCGGTTGAAGCGAATGAAGATGAAGGTAGGGAATTTATGAGTACCATCGGCAGATTATTGCAGGCCAAGGAGCCATTATTTGACCATACACTGCATCAGCTGGAGCTCATTACGGCCCAAAAGGGCATTGATGCCAAGTTGGCAGCGGAGATTGCCGAGAAGGCTGCCGATCGCATTCATCGTCTGGGATTGCACACGTCCGTCACCGGTCCCGATCTCTATGCGGCCCTCATCGAGCGCGCCAAGGCCGATGATCTGCACCTGGCGGCATCAATCGGCGGTACGGATGCCGGCGATCTGCACGAGATGATTCCGCTCATCGTGAAGGCGGCCGAAAATGCTCCCTTGCCGAAGGACGGATGGTTTCTCAAGGAATCCAAAGCCCGCGAAATGCTCAAGGCCACGCCGCCCGAAGCCGTCATGGAGCGTCTGGGGTATCATCTGGTGAGCCATCTGCTCGAACAAGAGAATATTTACGAACTCTTCCTAGCCTTGCGGTTTGCCGAGTCGCCCGATTGGCTGAACGCCTTCGACGCCCATTATCGCACCCTCACCCCGGAGGACTTTGAGACTCGAACCATCCGCATCGTGCCGTTCGACCGCGCCAAGTGGGGCGATATTGCGGTCCACTTCATCGAGAAGAAGCGCCACAACATCACGCATTCCAAGGAGATGGGCGCCATCGCGGTCATGCCTATGATGGAGGATCGCATGGAGGGGGTCACGCTCAAGGTTTTGCCTTTGCTGTGCCATTATTACAATGAGATTCGATTGTATAGTTCATTTTTTAAACTCATGCGCACCAAGAAGGATTTCGGGCATATTGTAGCCGATACGCTCATCGCCGATCCGGCTCATGTGAAATTGGTCGACAAGGGTCACATTCACTGGCGAGTTATCCAGCGCTACTTCGGCAAGCTCACCAACGAGAATCACCCTGAGATTTTTGAACCGCATGTCCAACCGGAAGACCTGCACTGGCGCCGGGCGGAGGAGATTCTCTACGAAATCGATCCCGAACTTGAGTTCTGGAACGAGATGGACTACGTAGCCGTACTCAAAGGTAACGATGCGGTAACCTTTAACCTTATGGATATCAGTCTCGGCTTCTCGAACGCCATCGACTTTGAGGATCGGTATCTTTACCATTTTCGCGAAGCCCTCTGGAACGAAGTCTTTGCGCGCTATTTGGGTGAGAAAGTACTCGAAGACCAGCTGCTGATTAAGCTGGATAACGCTATTATCAAGCCCGAGTTGTTGGCGGAGCGACCTTAGCCATGGCAAAACCCAAAATTCAATTTCAAATTTGTGTCTCCGGAGCGGCCAGAGGCGAATCAGTCGTAATCGGCAAGAACCTGGCCGCCGCCGTCGGCCGAGAGATCGCCGTCCGCGGCCACATCACGCTCACCGGAGCGACTCGCGGCTTGCCCTACGATGCGGCCAGGGCAGCCCAGAAGGCCGGCGGTATCTCGGTCGGCTTTTCTCCCGCCGCGTCGCGCATCTCCCATGTGAAGAAGTACCGTTTGCCGCTCGACGCGTTCGATACCGTGCTCTTTACCGGTTTCGAGTACACAGGGCGCAACCTCCTGCTCATCCGATCCAGCGACGCGGTAGTGATGGTGGGCGGCCGGATCGGTACGCTCAATGAGCTCACAATTGCTATCGAAGAGCGCAAGCCGATTGGCGTACTCCTAGGTTCGGGCGGCATGACGGTCGAAGTCGAACACGTTCTGCGCGCAGCCAAGCGTGCACGCACCGGTATAATCTTCGGTCACGACGCAGCAGCTTTGGTCGACGAACTCATCGATATTATCAAAGAAAAATCGAAGAAATTATCCGACCTGACCGAAGAAGTCTGATTTATACATGATAAATAATCAACGAGCCGACAATGAAGAAGTTATCTGAACATAAACGTTGGGTGCTGGCCGGCGGGGCTCTAGCGGCCATTATAGTCTGGGCAGTCTTGATCCGCGCCCTCGACACCTCGCCGATCGACTCCTTTATCCGCTGCGCCGCTGCCGGCAACCCGGTGTCCGAGACCAATCCGCCGACCTGTTCGGAAGGTGGCAGGTATTATGTAGGGCCGGATGCCGCGCCTGAAGTCTCCAGCGAGCCTATGGTAAGCCTGCCGTTTCAGATTTTGGTCGACGGCGATTCGGGCGGCCACTTTCCCCGAAGCTCCCAACTCATCAACGATGAAAGTTCATGGGAAGAGTTTTGGAGCTGGATTCATAACAGTAAATCAGCGGTTCCGCCGCTTATCCCGGTAGATTTTGCCAAAAACAGCGTAATCGCGATTAGCGAAGGCCGTGAGCAGACCAACGGGTATGAGTACAAAATTACCAATGTATCGGTCAGTAAGACCAGGACCGTGGTTGATATCCGCGAATCGATCCCGACCATCACCTGCAAGGTGGCCAATATTCGGACGAATCGTTACTACATCGTCCGCACCGATAAAGTCCAGGAGCCCATTTCGTATCGCATTTCGAGCGAACGCCGTAAGTGCTCGTGAGCCGGTCGCAGGCTGCATCCGAGCCGTTAAAGTATTGACAAATACATGAAAATGTAGTAATATGCTGTGGTTGCTTGAATAGCCCTTGTGGTTGTCTCACGCGGCTGTTCATTCACAACCTTCCCTCGCCCCCTCAATCCTCTTAGGAGGAGATATGCGCAACAACGTCCGCAAGTTGTCGTTGAGCGTCGCTATCGCCGTCGCCCTTGCGGGCGGTATGTCGGTCATGGCCTCGCCGGCAATGGCTGCCGAGCACGGCAGCAATGGTCACTCCGGCAACTCGCAGTCTCAGTCGGCGTCCAGCAACGACCACAACCGGTCGTCGTCGGACCATCAGTACTCGAACAACCGCAAGCCTGCGTCTTCGGATGTGGGCAAGGGTCAGAACTCAGACTCCAAGCCTGCGTCTTCGGACAAGGGTCAGGGTCAGAGCTCTGACGGCAAGCCATCGGTTGCCGCTGACCACCACGGTCAGTCGCA
>JBBSBR010000013.1:0-27682 GCA_038251135.1 Candidatus Saccharimonadia bacterium
AATCAACTACTTTGCACTTGGGCTAGCCAAGAGAAACGTTCTAAAAGAAAGCGCCTTCATTTGACGGCGCTTTCTTTTATGTCCTCATATCGGCTAGGTGAGGTTCTAATCCCGGCAGGTATTTACTCGCTTATGCTGGAAGACCACATAAACGATTGATTGCCGAATATCCTAATGCTTGATGAAATAGCCCATTCATTAGATAATCGTAAATCCCGTTAGGAGCTGTTTGACAACAGAATGAGGTGGATCGTATGTACCAACCTCGGCCGTACCAGGCCAAGGCGCTTCGGGCGATTGCGAAGACTCGTATGGCCGGAGAGAAGCGCGCACTTGTCGTAATGGCATCGGGCCTGGGAAAGACCGTGGTTGCAGGCTTCGACATCCGTCGCTTCCTCCGCGCAAATCCCGGCGCCAAGGTGCTCTACCTATGTCATCGGAATCCGATTCTCGAGCAGGCTCGCGAAGAGCTCACGGAGAACATCCTCCCGGCGAAGTACTCCCATGGCTTCATGCAGGGGGATATCAAAGACATTAGAGGTGTTGATGTTCTCTACGCCACCTTTCAAACCATGGCCTCACACCGCACTCTCTTCCGGCGTGGTGAGTTCGACTACATCGTCGTCGACGAAAGTCACCATGGGCCGGCTGAGACCTATCTACCGACCCTGAAGTACTTCCGTCCGAAGTTCATGTTGGCCGTAACCGCCACACCGGAACGAATGGACCAGCAGGACATCACCAAGATCTATGGTGAGCATGTCTTCTCCCTTGAACTCGAGGAGGCTTGGACAGAAGGGTTGCTCACGCCGGTCGACTACCGCGTGGTTACTGACGAGTGGCAGAACCTCAAGGTTCTGCAGTCGCCCATCGGCAGACTCAGTATCACCCAGCTCAACAAGACTATCTTTGTACCCAAGCGGGACGAAGAGGTCATTCGGATCATCGATGAGAAGCTCGATATGATCCCAAGCCCGAGCGTGATGATCTTTAGCCCGCGCATTGAGCACTGTGAACACTTGGTGGGTCTCATGGACGGCGCGGTCGCAATCCACTCAAGACTTACCACACGTGAGCAGACGGAGCGCCTGGCGGCGTTCCGAAGGGGAGAGTACCGGGCAGTCATAACGGTCGACAAGTTCAACGAGGGCATCGATGTGCCAGAGGCGAACGTCGTCGTCTTCCTACGTTCGACCGCCTCGCGAACGATCTTTTTTCAGCAGCTCGGTCGCGGCCTGCGTTTGAGCGAGGGGAAGAAGCAGGTCGTCGTGCTCGACTTCGTGGCCAACTGCGACCGGCTCGTAATGCTGGAAGAGTTGCAACGAGGCGCGAATGCGAAGCTAACGCGACTTCATCACGTTCCTGCCGACAGCCCGATCATGGTCGACGCAGGCGAGTTCGAGTTCAATGAAGTAGTACAAGACGTGCTACGAGTCATTGCTCAAATCAGACAACCGCAAACGCGTGATTCGCTGATCGCGTCACTCAGACTCGCGGTAGATGAGATAGGACATGCGCCGACACTTGTTGAGTACAACGCCCTCACGCCCGATAAGTATCCTTCGCTCGTAACCATCGTGAGGTATTTCGGGTCCTTCTACAAAGCGCTTCGAGCGGCTGGCATTACACCACCCAGGAAGTCGCCGAGGCAGTGGACACGGCAAGAGTTGCTGGAACAACTCATCAGGTTGGCGGACGTTTACGGACGAGATTTCCCAAATAGCCTCATTGATCAAGAGGCGGATACTGCAAGCATAAACACCTTCATCAGTGAGTTCGGTTCGATGTCTGCAGCTCGAAAGTTGGCCAACCTCCCAGTACCTATGGAGCATCTCTCAAGAGAGGAGATGCTCGCTCGGCTCAAGTCACTCTGCGCAGATCTCGGATGGCGGACGGCAACGAGACCCGAGTTCATCGATGCGACAAAGCGGGGCATACTGCCGAGCTACGCAACGTACCATCGGAAGTTCGGCGGGCTCCCGAACGCATACAAGCTAGTTGGACTGGATCAGCAGGAAGCGCACGGTATAGTACTAAGCCTGACCGATGAGTTACTCCTCGATCCGATATCTCGACTACTCGAGAAGCGGCGTACCCCAATTCTGGTCGCAGAACTTGAAGACCTTTACAAATCAGGTGAAATACCAGCCGCTCCACGAACGTACTTCAAAAGACTCGGTGGAATCCGTACGATCAACGAGCGTGCGGGGTGGCGATACCACTCGTAGTTCGATATCTGCGATCTTTAGCAAGTGTCCTACATCATCCAGATGTGGGGGCCGGATACATAACTCCGGCACCAACCTAAGTCTTCAATTGAACATTGAAGTTTTAGGTTGATGTACATCTATTACTCCTGTCTTTAACCTCATATTTGCCTCCGGGGGTAATATTCTAGTAGTAGATAGCGGGTTGACACTACGTGACGAGAAAGTACGTTCCGACAAAGGTAAGTCACTTATCCCGTTGGGTAGTCAGGGGGTAACATACGCGCAATACTCCGGGGATTCCATCGTCCTTGTTAAGCTCGCCGTAGATTTCTTGTATGTGGCCCGAGTGAGGGTCGTAGGCGCTGAGTCCTTGGATATAGATTCTGACAAATTGTAATGTTAGTTGACTTCGTGGCTTGCACCACCGATAATCCAGTCAATGAAACTCACGGAAATCTCTTTCCCCGCACTATTCTTTAGTGCTCTCGGTTTGTTCTTCGGTGGCCTTCTACTGTACCTTTCTTATTTCGACGTACGGACTTTCCTCACAATGTTAGCCTGGATTGGCGTTTTAGCCTTGGTAGCTCTATTTTACGTTCTGATATATCGTCTTGGATGGAAGCGTTTGAGTTCAGTTATGGCAATAATTATTTACGGTTTTACTTTGACAACGGTGCTATTAGTAGTCTTGCTGAGGTATCAAATCCAGCAAGCCAACTTGCTTCGAGATTCGATCGATAGCCTGCAACAGACAGTAAATGAAATTGGCGGCCAGGTCCAACAGCTCAGCGTCAAAATTGATAATTATCGGCCATAAGCCCGCAGAGAGTGAGCCCCGGCAAATGGGGTTTGATCACGAGGAACACGCACAGATGCGTACATTTACCCTCTGACTAAGGGCTGCTAGCGTGACCCCACTGTCACCATCACTAACTGAACAACCTATAACTTTATCCTTTTGATCTAGCCATTAGGCGTATAAGCAAAAGAGGTATCGACAGCTGATATTAGATCATTCTGGTTTTTTTATTGTGACTGGCAGAGTTCGATTCTTGCGAGGCATCTTGCTGTTGCCAATTACGTAAGTACAGAACAGTCTACCTGCAAACGCTGACGGATTGCATTGCCAGATCTGGAACATTAGCGATTACGTGGTAATATAGTGCTATTAAGAAGGCCAACATGCTATGAGCGAAGTTCCCCAAGAGCCAGAACAATCAGCATCTCAAGGTTCATCAACTGACTACGAAGCGTTGATGAAGGAGGCGCATCCAGATCTTGAAATGGATCCAAAACGGGCCGAGATTATGGCGCGCGCTTCCACGGTCGATGAACAGATGGTGGCCGATAAGCGAACTGAGGCCCTCGACCTGGCGGTCGACATCCATAAGGGCGGCTACAATGAAGCCGGTCAGCAGGCTCGCAAGGCAGCTGATGAGGCTAGAAGAGCCAGGGTAGCCGCAGATCAGAAAGCCGAAGAAGCTGGTCAGATCTACGACAGCGTTAAAGACCTATAGTCCATCATGCCGAGGTATTATGAGAATGGACGCATCATATGAAAGAGACTGCGGGATATAGTCCGGAGACCTGGGGTGATGAGCCGAAGAACGCTGAAGCTTCGCCCGGCCAAGCTCGCCTAGATGCCCTAAAAGGCGCCGCGATTAATCGTGCCGGCGAAACTTTGCGCGGCACCTTAGAATCTGGCCGCGCTGAGCAGGCAGGGCATCGGGCTATTGATATCGCCGCCAAGAATGCCGAGCGTAGCCTCCAGTTGCTCCCACCGGGCACCCGCATGCTAGGGAAGTTCGTAGGAAAACGAGCTATTAGCGCCTTAGCTGGTGCGGGTCACGATCGGTTAGCCCCTGCGCTTGATCGTGTATCTACGCGCTTAGAAACACCACAGGCTTCTGCCCAAGGAGCTGATCCAACTCCCTGGTCCGATGAATGGGGGGAGTCCAGTTCGGATAATGACTGGAGCTCGCGCAGTACCGATGCACAGACGCCGGCTGCCGACTCCTGGGGAAATTCGCCTGCTCCGATGGTGCCTGAAGGAAATGATGATTGGGGGAGTTGGGATACTGGTGCGAGCGCCTTTGAGTCGACACCTTCGGCTCCGGCAGCCGACACTTCAGCTAACGCAGAGAAGACCTCACGTAATCCATTTAAGCGTAAAGATAAGACCCCGCCCGCCGCACCGCCGCCTGCGTCCGGCTCGTATAAATCACTTGGCGGCGACGACTGGTAATACTATGACACCTGAAGAACGAATTCTTGAGCGACTGCAACTTGGAGATTTATCAGCTGAGAAGAAACAGCAGTATCTTGATCGTCTTGCCGAGACCGTTGCAAGCCATTTGATGCTCAAATCAGCCCAAGCTTTCCATGAGCTGGAGATAAGCCGGCTTGAATATATGATCGAACAAGGCCAAACAGCTGAGATCGACAAGGAGTTAAAGCTGAAGTTCGGCGATTCCAAAGAGCTCATGACCGAGATCGAGAATGAGATCGTAGCCGAGGTTTCGGACTACCGAGAGCAGATCTTGGATCAGGCGAGCGAGCAAAAGTGAGAAGCGACATCAGATTCGTTAACTCAATCGGCCAGGCCCGCTAAAATAACGATTTCTCCAAAGGGCTCAAAAAACGCCTAAGTTTGAGCCACCTAGGGCTCGTGTAGCGTCCAACATGTTTGTCTTTGAAAAGAGCCCACAGGGGCTTTTTTTGCAACAAACTCAAAATCGATCGGAGTATGCAGCCTGTAAAAAGCGGTTTTGATCACTAGGTTGAAAGGTTGAAGCCGGCCTAGGATCCCTGTTGGTGAGCTCCGAGCACAACCCCGGCTTTCCGTCACAAATTAGTTTGGATCCCCGTATTATCTTGACATATATTGCGGCGAGTACTTAATATCTATGCATCACCCCACTCGGTACTCAGTTGCGAGGAGAGATCCATGGTGAAGAACGTCAACGACGAGAAGCGGGCGAAGAGCCAGGCCGCCCAGCAGTCGGCCGCCCGCAAAGCCGCTCAGCAGGCTCGTGGGTCTAAGGGATTCAAGGGCGGCAGCAATGTCCACAGCGGCGGATCGCGTGGCCAGAGCGGCCAGCCTGGCAAGAGCTAGCCGCCCAGAAGACCCGTACACCAGATGGTTCAGACATGAAGATGCCCCGGGAGAAGTTTTCACTTCTCCCGGGGCAATTTAATTTGTCGTGATAGGTCCCGGTATAACCGGAAAACCCTTCGGGGCAATATAACTGGCGTATGGTTTATAGTTCGGCTCACCGTTGTATGAGTAGCAGATACCGGCCGTATCGGTGGGACCGCACATGACGTTTAGGTTGTAGGCTACCGACTTAAAACGGTAGCTGAGTTGCTTGATTGTCGTACCACTCGGATCTTTCAGAGTCCAGACGACATTCCAAGATCCAGCGATTTCGGGTCGCGGTAGACCGGCACCACCCAAACCGTCAGCTGTTACCGTGTAGCCTGTAGCTTCTACGGCTCCATCGATGCCGGTGTGGCTCGTGACGAATGCGCCGTTATTCTGTCCGATCGTGCTGGTAGTGGGCATATATCCGGCCGACCAAGTGTCTGTGTACCCCCAATCCTGAAGCGTCTTCAGAAGATTTTCGTCAAGGCCGCCGATGAAGATTGGCACCATCGGCATGTCGCCCAGAGGGAAATTTGTGCAGATAAATTTATCCTTGCACTCTATCGTGAGCGAAGCAACCTCGTTGTTGATGACTGGCTCTACAGCTGACAACTGCTCGGCGAGGGACGGGCCGGCCGGAGTAGTCGCTGGGGACTGTCCGGCGGTGACTAATGGCTGGTTCTGGATTGGAGCGTTGGCGATGCTCGTTGAGGTATTGTGATGTCCCCAAATCCAGAGTGCACCGAGCAGGCTAGCGACCAGTGTATAGGCTACCCAGCGCTTTTGGCGACCGGTCATACCCGACGGTAGGGTAATTGTCGGCGATGTTGCTGGCGTCGGCGTCGGAGGCGGTGAAGTCGGCCCGCCTGTTCCGGTCGTTCGCGTCCCGGCTCCCCCCGCGTGCGGCGGTGGAGGCGGTGGTGGAGGCGGCGGCGGTGGTGGAGGTGGTGGTGGTGGTGACTGCTGACCTGAAGACGTGGAGTTGCCCCATTTCGGTTCTTCAGACCAAGACGTCTTCGGTGGTGACTGATCGGGATGATCCAATTTCCGATCGTACTCGCTTCGGCGCGCTGGGTCTTTTAGCGTCTCATACGCTTCGTTGACCAGACGAAAAACAGATTCGAAACCTGGGTTTTTATCTGGGTGTACGACAAGTACTTTTTTGCGCCATGCAGCTTTGATCTCCTCAAACGTGGCATCTTTTGCGACGCCGAGGATGTCATAGTACGTCTCGGCCATCGCCGGCACCTTTCTCTGTTTGGATAGCTGTGTCTGGACCTAACTTATTGTCAAGGTGCGTCATTATTACCATAAAACGGCCAAAGATTCAACTAGTCTAATCTGAACCTGTTTGTGCTATGTATTGAACCATTACGATAATATTGAAATATTTACATAATTAGTGTATAGATAAGTCACTCTGTCGCACCTATTGTCAGGAGACGCCATGAATGAGCTACAGAGGCCTCATTCCTCGGAATTGGCTAGGTTGGCTAAGGAGGGGGGCAGGCTGTCTGAGAAGAGTATGAAAGCTCTGCAATTATCGACTGTCAGCCGAGAGGTTGAGAACGCCCTCGAGAATACGGCCACCATCGGTGATGGAGGCCCAGTAACTCTGGTGACCATGATGCCGGACGACTCCGGCTCAATGTTTAGCTCGTTGCTGTCGCCACCTAACCGCTACGTCGGGGTCGTTCAAGGTCACAACGAGCTGCTTGCCAGCTTGAAAGCTGGTGCGGAGTTCAAGCGAACTCTGCTACAAACCAGACTGTTGAACGGCCGGCTGATTAACCGTTTCAGCCCCGTCAAGAATTGTATCGAGCTTGACCAATACAAATACCAGAGTGGTGGAGGTACGCCACTCTTCATGCAAACCTTATTCGTTCTCGCAACCGTTGTCATGAAAACCGAGGAACTTGAGCAGCGAGGTTCACCGGTTAATTCGGCAACTTTATTGATGACCGACGGCGAAGCGACCGATTGGTCTGAACTAGCTCAGTCCCAAGTTGCCGGAGTGGTAGCGGACATGCGAGCGCAGGGTAGCCACATTATCGCTGGTATGGGGATTGGAAACCCATTGCTGTACAAACCGACCTTCATCCGCATGGGTATTGACCCCGACCTGGTCTACCCAGCTACCAGCCGCGAAGAGATCCTGAAGATCTTTCGGACGTTCGGTGAAGCTGCCCACTCCCAGGCGATCGTGCTCCGGCACTAGCGACATTTAGCTCCCGTCGATAAGCTCAGATGCTTATTGTCGGGAGCATATTTTTTTTCTAATGATGATGGGTGTGTTCCATCGGCATATCGTCGGGTGAGCCGTTCATCATGGCAAGCATGGACCGGCCGCCAGTGCGGTAGAAGCGCCAAATCAGGATGACGGCTAGAGCCAGGAAGAACAGATTGAGGACAGTGGTGTAGTTCCAGCTGATGTGCGGCTCGAGCACCGTGGCGTTGCGTATGGTTGGCGTCAAATGTAGTACCGCAAAGATAATCTCTACGAGGTAGCCGGCCGCGACCATGGTGGCGTAGAAGGTCCACAGGATAAACAGCATCATCTTAGGACCGTAATATTTACGGTAGATCACGAGAATCGGAATGATTATTAGGTCGGCAAAGATGAAGCTGATGACCCCGCCAAAGCTAATGCCGCCGTTCCAGAGGACGGCCGCCAGCGGCACGTTGCCGATCGAGCAGACAAAGCTAACGACCGAGACGAGGGGACCGACCAGCGGCCCCCAGATCTTGGACCAGACCGGGTTACTCACAAAGAAGAAGTTTTGCCAGAAGGTTTCCGGTACCCAGGCAGCAACTGCTCCGGCAATTAACAGCCCCAGGGCAATGTCGCGGATGACGGCCGCCCACTCCATCACGAAGACGTGCGACACCGAAGTGAAGCCGGCCGAGGACCATAGGCGCTGCCAGAGAGTACCATCGCCCTTGACGCTCATATCCATGGTCGCATGTCCCTCCATCGATCCGGCCAGTCCCCGTTCGGACTGTACGCTGGCATCGTTGAGCAGGCGCTGGCTAAGGAATATACGGAAGAGTACGGCTAGCATTATGATCATTAGTGGCCCGCCGATAAATTCGGCTAAAGTGAACTGCCACCCCAGCAGCAATGCCATAATAATGCCCAGCTCGATCACCAGATTGGTCGAAGCGATCTCGAAGGCCATGGCAGCGGTAAAATTTGCGCCTTTGCGGAAGAGCGACCGAGCGAGCGCGACCGCCGCGTAGGAGCAGGACGAAGATGCAATGCCAAATCCAGCGGCTATCGCTAGAGTTTTCGGGCGGTCATCCCCGAGCAGACGCCTGATCGATTCCCGCCGGACGACGGCTTGGACGATGGCCGATAGGCAGAATCCCAGGATTAATGCCCACAGAATCTGCCAAGTCATGGTTCCGGCGATAGTCAGAGCATGAATGAGGGCATCAACAATCTGCACTAGTCGATTCTCACTCGTCTGTTTTGGATTGTTGCCATGCTTCTATCATCGCACGTGCGTCAAGCTTTCGCTGTCGGCTATGAATAATGTTTGCTCCGCGGTGTGCTACTATAAAGCCATGGCAAAGCATGACAACTTTATGGCCGATGGAGTCCACCCGCCGAAGACTCCGGCTCATCTCTCGTACATGGATGGATTTCGCCTAGGAATTGGTATAACCGTCGGCTTTCTCGCGGTCTGCCTCGTCCTCGGTGGGCTCTCCTGGGCGATTATCCTCGCCCTCGGATCGCACTAGATACCCTTGTCGGCGAAGGTGTTTTCTGATAACGTATCGAATTGTTAGTTAGTTTTTTGGGGCATTAGCTCAGCTGGTAGAGCGCTTGCATGGCATGCAAGAGGTCAACGGTTCGATCCCGTTATGCTCCACCATTAAAAACACCCGAGCCTCAATCTCGGGTGTTTTTTGTTTGAATTGTTTCCGATTGAGAGCTTAAATTTACAATTTTAGTATTATGATAAAATTTATCCTGATGTACAGGCGAGCAAAATGAACCAACCGTTACCGCATGGGCATAGATTGAAGGGCTATGTGGCGGTGCTTGCATCTGCGTTATGTTTTGGAAGTTACGGAGTCTGGTCTAAGCTGCTGGGTAATGACTTTGGGATATATTCCCAAGGCTGGGTCAGAAGCGCCATTATTCTGATCATCTTAATTCCGCTTGGATTGTGGACGAAGTCGTTTCGACGCATTGATCGGCAGGATTGGCGATTATTTATTCCGACGATTGTGTTTACGATTTTTACGGTTGTCCCGATATTTTATGCCTTCAACCATCTCTCCCTCGGCACGGCTACGCTTATTTTTTATAGTCTGTTTCTGCTAACCACGTACATTATTGGGTGGACGGTAATGGGCGAGCACATGACGGTCATCAAGCTAATTGCTTTTGGGCTTGCCCTTATAGGCATGTTTATTACGTTTGGCTTCTCGTTAGCCGTTTTTTCGGTCTTGGCATTATTCTTGGCGGCGTTTAACGGCGTCGCCAGTGGAGGGGAAGTCGCTTTTAGTAAACTTGTAACGGAAAAGTATTCGACAATCCAGGTTACGACCTTATCGTGGTTCAGTATCATGGTAACTCACTTAATTATGGCATTAGTAACGCACGAATCCGTTGCGCCAGTAGCTCTCAATCAAGCTTGGCTCGGTATGTCTGCATTCTCGGTAGTGGCTTTGGCCGGTTTTTGGCTCGTTATCGAAGGGTTTAAATACATCGATGCATCCGTTGGTGGGTTGATTGGGCTCACAGAAATTATTTTTAGCATTGGGTTCGGCTTAGTTTTGTTCCATCAACCGCTTACGCTTTCGATTGTTCTCGGAGGTAGCTTTATCTTGCTGGCTGGTGTGCTACCTGATTTAGCAGGTATTTTCCGTCGTGATAAACCGGCACCACTTCCTAGTCCGCTTTAATACAGAGGAGTTCTAAATAATGATAAGGCAGAGATATCACAGAGGCGTGGTTAGCCCGTATCGTAGCGCTAACAGTACGTACAATGCTCCACCATTTAGTTTTTTACTTTCTTTCAGCTTTAATTAAGAGCCATGAGGCTCTTTTTGGTACAATCCTATGTACATGAAAAAAATCGTTATTGCTGGCAGTGCAACAGATCAGAGCTCTTCGAAGCAATGGGTTCAATATTGGCGTGATGCAGGGCAAGAAGTAATCGGCTATCCCGTCAAGATAGACCCTTCAAACTTCTTAGCGGAATACCCCGCCGTATATCGGAACTTTTTTATTCGATTGCTTAAAGCAGATACTCTCTTTGTTATGAATGAGGATAAAAAGGGCATCAAAGGGTATATAGGTGCTGAGACTTTCGCAGAGATGGGTTATGTCGTCGCGAACAATCAGCTAGGCAGCTCTAATGTTGAAATAGTATTACTCAAAATGCCCGAATCCGGCGTTCAGTGCGTAGATGAAGTTGTATTGTGGTTAAAACTTGGCTGGATTCGCATGCATTCAATCAATTGATTTGAATCGCAGTGCTAGCAGCGGACACAATGCTTCACCAATTTAGTTTATTTTCGTTTGAATTTGTTTACAGTTGTTTATTCAGAGGGCTATAGGGCTCATTCTGCTATTATGGCACCATGAATTCCGAAGAAAAATTTATGTATGAGAAGCAACTGGTATCCGAGGCGATTAAGTCTGCGGAAGGCGAGAAACGATTAATAGATTATATGACGCCATACGTCAATCGCATTGCTTATAAATATCTCGAAAGAGGCTTAGACCAAGAAGAGCTAAAAGCCGCTGCTTTCTCAAATATTCACCACGCGCTTGTTGTCTATAATCATAGCCTTAATGAAGGTAAAGACTACCCCTTTAGTACTTATTTTGCCTGGTGGGCCAGACAGGGTATTACGGCACGGTTAAAAGATATATAGGAAAAATCAGCAATTCACCATAACGCAGTGCTAACTGCGCACACAATGCTCCGCCATCAGAAACACCCGAACCTCAACTTCAGGTGTTTCTATTTGCTGTATAATAGGAGCGTTCGGTTGAAGTGAACTTGGCGTCGATTGTAATTTCTCACACCTGCTCTAGGAAATGAGAAACAGACATGACTGAGTATGAGTACTCATTCCCTCCTTTTCAATCTGATTCATCGTCGACTAAGTATGATTTCGACGAAGACGAGTGGCGGCTTGCGCAACAGTACATGATGATCGCCTTCAGTGGCGGTCATACTTACGAAGTTGCTCGTAGATTCGGCGAGCTAATGACTCACCGACTCGCAGTGTTGGGTCTGCCGATACCCGAATATCGCGAGTGGGAACGGGCATCTAGTGACTCATATGTACGAACGTCCGAAGCTCTTCCGGATTTCATCGCCTGGCGGCGGAACTGGGATCTGTACGTTGCAGAACGAGATAACCCATGAATACTCACATATCCAAATATCGGGACGTAATACCCCTGACGACAAGCGCCCGATGCTCATTGTCGGGGGCTTGTCTGGTACATATTTCGATCGGGTTTAGTCGTGTCGATGCTCTGTTATTGCTTGAATATCCTTCGACATCAGTTTGAACACATCCGGCATGTTTGTGGCAATCGCCTCGGTCCACTGTTCGGCGACGGCTAGCTCCTCACGCCAGTGATCTCTGGACGGGACGAACCTCATCGCAACATATGCCGGTGACTGAAGAATCTCCAGCGGTGTTTGAGAGGCCTTTAAGGAAGTGCCTGTTCCGTAGGCGTCAATTGCCGTTTGAGGATATCCGGATAGTTTACCGTACAGATCGTCATTTTCCGGGTACTCGCCGAACTCCGGACCGTCTTCGTTGAAACTTCGATCGCCCCATAAAGCACGGTTGAGCTCCATACTTTCCGCATCCCGGGCAATCAGGATGACGAGCCGCCGGCGAAAGGGTTTTGGATCGGAGCCCTGGCGGACGATGTCTTCGGCGGTAACCTCAGCCAGTAAACCCAAGGATTCCAGAAAGGCTACCGTAGTCGCGGTAACTTGTTTATCGATTTGCTCAAGCTTGGCGATGTTGTCGCCATACGGCGAAGTCTGAAACCAGACCGTGGCGGGCTTAAAGCCGGCCAAAATCAGCCCGACTTCAAACTTGTCCCAATGGCTCGGAAATTTCGGATTGCCGGCGGTGAAATTATCCAGCAGTCGACCGGTCTGGATATTTAGTTTGGATTGCATAGATTTTATTATACCCCTTGCGCATAGTTGTGTTTTTAAGCATTAGTGTAATAATGTTTATATTACTTACATGGGCATTTTAATGGCAAAAAAGACGAAAACAATTAGAACCAAAGTATCCGAGGTGCTGGGGAGGTCGGCGTGGCCGATCATTGCAGTCGTGTCGTTGATCCTGAACGCCGCTTTGATTTCGACTTGGGTATATCTGCTCAACTACCGTCAGATCGCATTGGCCAATTATGAGCTACCTTATAGGTGTGCCGAACCGGGATATTCAAGAATGATGAGCCAGATTAACACTGGCGGTAAGCAATTTGCCGCTGCGGCTCTCTGCTTCACTGACTATAATACGGGTAAGCCGCTCGATATCGCCAGCCTGAAGCCAAAAATCGACAGTCAGAGCATACTGCCAGCCCACCCTTAATTTGATATTTGAGCTCAAACCAATCGTTTGACTATCTAAGCGTAAGTGTAATAATTAGAATCTAAATTAAAGGAATGTAACTTTATTATGCATAAAGTAAATCTACGCGACGAGCGCGGCGTGGCCATGGTCTTCGAAGTCGTGCTTGTGGCGCTAGTACTGTCGTTCGTTGGACTTGCCCTCTGGCAGGCCAATCAGCACGCCAAGTCGGCCGCCCCGACCGCGGCTGTCGAAACTAAGGCCGCCGCAGTCACGGCCGATGCCACTGCAGTCGCGGCAACCAAGTTGGTTGAGGACGATTTGGCATCGGACATCGCTATCAGTGCCGCAGCCGAAAGCGCTCAGGCAGACGAATTCACCGCCGCGGCCAACGATGCCGCTAATCTGGGAGGTAGCTTCAATGACTCCGACTTCTAAGCGCATTTTTGCCACGCTGGCGATCGGCTCACTGTTGATGCCGGGACTGGCCTTCGCCACCGATGGCAATACCCAGACTAGCCGGCCAACCGATGTTCGGCAGTCGACTTCGCCAAGTCCCAGCGGCGACCGTCAGGGTTCCGGCGACAGAAATTCGGCCAACAATGTTTGTACCCGCTACGCGACGCTCGAGACGAGAGTCGATTCCGAAACGTCAAAGCGCCACGATACGCTCAAGACTAACTTTGGTCAGCGCGATGCCAAGCTGGACCAATCGGTCGCGGATGCCGCCCAGAAATTAGCCGCCAGCCGCGCCGCTTGGGACGCCAAGCGCGACGCCCAGTTTGTCAAACTGGTAGCCAGTGCTCAGAATGACGCTCAGAGGCAGGCAATTCTAGCCTTCGAAACCACTGTCAAGGCGGCCGTAATCAAGCGCCGGGCAGCCGTGGATGCGGCTAATACCGCCTACCATACGGCAGTCAAAGCGGCTGTTGACCAGCGTCAGAACACTTTGACCGGTTCCGCCGGTACCTACCAGACTGCGGTCGCCGCAGCTTTTGCCGCCGCTAAGGCCAGCTGTGCTGCGGGAATGTCGCCAGCGACGGTCGGCACGACGCTTAAGTCCAGCCTCGATGCCGCTCGGGCCAACCTGAAGGCTTCGGGCGACAAGGTCGTGCGTGTCCGGCCGAACCTTGATCCGTACAAGACCGCGCGCCAGACGGCCGTCGACGCGGCTAATACCGAGTTTAGAGCGACGATCTCAACGGCTCTCACGACTCTGAAGGCCGCCCTCAAGGCCGCCGCGCCGAGTCCGAGCGCCACTCCGACTCCCAGCCCGAGCGCCACCCCATAAACTTAGGGCAGCCTAATAACTAATAAACCGCCCGGTCAGGGCGGTTTATTAGTTGAGAACAGCCGGTTCCGCTAGTTGGATTCGAGATGAAAGTCCGCACCGATTGCCGTAAGTTTATCCCAGAAGTTCTCGTAGCCGCGCTCCAGATGATGAATGCCGTCAATCTGGCTTTCGCCCTGGGCGACCATGGCGGCCACGACCGTCGCCATACCGGCGCGAATATCCGGCGCGGTGATGTTGGCCGCTTTGAGCGGCGTACCGCCCTTGATTACCGCCGAATGGGGCTGCGAGTGCGTGCGAAAGCGGCATTCGAGTTCACCGAGACACTTGGCGAAGACGCCGATGTCGGCCCCCATTATTTTGAGCTCGTCCGCGTAGCCGAAGCGGTCTTCGTAGACGGTTTCATGGACGACCGAGAGTCCTTGGGCCTGCGTCAGCACGACCACGAGCGGTTGTTGCCAGTCGGTGGCAAAACCGGGGTAGGTATCGGTCTCGAGTTCAATGGCTTTGAGCTCTCCTGCGCCGCGGCGAAATGTGATGCCCGAGTCGGTCACGGTGTAGTCGCCGCCGATCCGCCGGACAGTATTGAGGAACGAGATGAGCTCACTTTGGCGCGCGCCTTCGACGTTGATTTCACCGCCGGTAGCGATGGCTACCAGACCCCAGGAAGCCGCCTCCAGACGGTCCGGAAGAATTGTGTACGTGGCACCGCGCAGCTTGGGTACGCCGTCAACCGTAATGACGCGGTCGGCACCAAACTCAATGATGGCTCCCATTTGCTGGAGGAGCTGCACGATGTCGGTAATTTCCGGCTCGAGGGCGGCGTTTTCGATCCTAGTTCGGCCCTGAGCCAGGACGGCGGCAAAGATGATGTTTTCGGTGGCACCGACACTGGGGTAAGGCAAGACGATGGATGCCCCGTGAAGGCCTTTGGGGGCCGAGGCCTTGAAGGCCGTTTCTGTAACTTCGATCTTGGCTCCCATGGCCTCCAGAGCGTCAAGGTGGAAGTTGACCGGCCGCGGTCCGATGTCGTCGCCGCCGACCATCGGCACTTCGGCTTCGCCGGTGCGGTGGAGCAGGGGAGACATGGCAAGAATCGACAGCCGATTGGACATCGACAAGCCGGCCACCCGCGTCTGGGTGATGGCGGGGGTGGAGAGACGCAGTTCGCTGCCGTTGCGCGTGACCTCCGCTCCGATGGCGGCGCAGATCTCGCTGGTGATTTGAACGTCCTCAATCTGGGGGCAGTTCAGCAAGACGACCGGCTCATCGGTCAGGAGGCTGGCGATCATCATCTTGGTGGCGGCATTCTTGGCTCCGGCTACCTGGACGGTGCCGGACAGCGGCTTGCCGCCCGTGATGTGTAAAATCTTACTCATAGTCTCCCTTAAAGTACTCTTATCAAGGGTTATTATACAGCGTATTTACCTCCTGACTGTCGCTCCGCCGCTCGAAGTTGTAGAATACTGGTTATGAAAGCTCGTTTCCGACTCTTCGTACGCTCCTTGCTCGAGCGCCAACTCAAACGTCTCATCAAACGCCAACAGCCCAAAGTCGTGGCCGTGGTCGGCAGCGTAGGTAAGACCAGTACCAAGTTCGCCATCGAAGCTGTTTTGTCGCAGAAATACCGCGTTCAGATGCAGACGGGGAATTACAACGATACGGTGAGCGTACCGTTGGCGGCTTTTGGCCTTACGACGCCGAATTCGATCATTAATCCCTTTGCCTGGATATGGCGTTTGATCGCGATGGAGATCAAGCTCTGGCAGACCCCGACGCATGATGTACTGCTGCTCGAGCTCGGAACCGACAAGGCAGGGGAGATCCCCCACTTTGCGTCCTATTTGAAGCCCGACATAAGCGTCATTACGGCCGTAGCGCCGGAGCATATGGAGTACTTCGGCACGCTCGATGCCGTAGCCAAAGAAGAGCTGGCGATCGCGGGATCGTCGAAGATTACAATCTTCGGCCGAGACGAAGTGCCCAGTGAGTATCGCGGTGCTCATCTTGAGAAAACTACCAAGGTCTTCACCTATGGGCTGCGCGGTAAACCCGACCTGACTTTTGACGTTGAATCCAGTGATCCGGTTGCCGGTACGGCGGGTATGCTCAAGTCTGAATCCAAGCCCATCGGTCACAAAGTTCGCCTCAAAGGCTATGGCGAACCGGCAATTAAGTCCGCCCTGGCAGCGGCGCTCGTGGGCGAGCAGATGGGTCTGACTCGCGATGAAATTCATGCGGGCCTGGAAGCGATATCTACGCCGTCCGGCCGGATGCAGTCGCTCGCGGGTATTTCCGGTTCTTTAATCATCGACGACACCTACAATTCGAGCCCGGAGGCCGCCTACGCTGCCTTGCAGGCACTCTTAAGCATCAATGTCGCCGGTAAGCACATTGCCGTCATGGGGTCGATGAATGAGCTGGGCGACGAGTCGCCGCGTTATCATGCCGAGGTGGGCGCGGCCTGTGCCGGAGTTGATCTGTTGGTTACGATCGGCGGACTGGCCAACGATCATCTGGGACCGGCGGCCGTCGCCGCGGGGCTCGATCCGACGCGCTGGAAGCCGGCCGAATCGCCGTATGCCGCCGGCGAGTACTTGAAACTGGTGGTGGGTACAGGTGATGTGGTGCTGGCCAAGGGTTCTCAGAACGGCGTCTTTGCCGAAGAGGCGATCAAGGCGATTCTGGCCGATCCGGCCGATACCGCCAAACTCGTCCGCCAGTCCCCTGCTTGGATTCGCATCAAAAATAAACAATTTGGAGTACAATAGCCAAGTTATGCCGACGAACGACCCAGCCTATGATCTGCACCTCGATGTGCCGTATTACCGCCAAAACGACCCCAACGGGGTTCTGAGCAAGTTCTGGCAGGAACGCTCATGCGGCGTCCTGGCCCTCAAGATGGTCATAGATTATTGGCGGCTCAAGGACGAACTTGCGCCGGTCGATCTGCAAGAGCTCTTCGACCGCGCCATCGCCAATGACGGCGTTGACGCCAACGGTAATTGGCTTCATTCGGCGCTTGTTAAAACCGCCAGCGACTATGATTTACTGTCTTGGCGCCGGATGTGGCGTCTGAGCAGCGACCAACGCCGCGGGGCCGCCGCGTCGGGCGTGGCCGGTGCCGCCCTGCTCCGCAACGAAATCCAGCAACAGCGCGAGGCGCTCCCAACCCTCGTGGAGGCGCTCGTTCAGGGCAGCCCGGTCATTATTTCCGTTGCCAAAAACTTCGATGAAGTCGCCAAACCGCACCTTGTCGTACTGACCGGCGTCCGCCGCCGCACCAAGCTCGGCGCCTTCGAGGGCGTCTTCTATAATGACCCCTACAGTCCGACGGCCAGCGACGCCAAGGACCGCTACGTGTCGATTTCGAAGTTCAATGAAAAATGGAATTATCTCGCAATCTTCGCCGAACCGGCGGGCCAGACGAATTAGCCTCTGCGGTCACAAGCGGTATTTCCAGATATGAATTATTAGCTTATAATTGCGCCCAGTTTGGGACCGCCCCAATCAGTACCTAGTATTTGGAGCTGCCGAGATGCCCATGATCTCTTTCGCGTTCTCACCCCAACCGGCCACCGTCGTGCGGGCAACTGACACGGGCAGCTTCGAGTCGTTGGCTCAGGCTTGTGAGCTGCGTCCCGTCAACACGATCTTGGTCGACCGACCGGAGCCCGTCTACGACATGGCCGTCGAGGTTGACGGCGTGCGAGTGAATGCCACTATCCGGGAGTACTCATTGAACCGCGAAAAGACGATAACCCTGGTGCTCGACTCCGAAGTTGGCATTCTGTTCGCCCGGTACGACGCTACGGCCGCTACTTGGTCCTTCGACCAGACTCGCTACATCATCGACGAACCCCCGACCGACCCGCGCGATTCACCCATCATGGTTCTGGGCATTGCGCCTTGGGCCTCGTCCGACTAACCAGCTCCGCTACCGGCAAAGCGCCTTCACTTCGGTGACTTGCCCGCCGGTAGCGGGGCGTTTTGCTTGATTGAGCGAATGATTATTGGGCGTTTGCCCTCATCGAAAGCTCCCGACAGCCAGTCAGACTTGCCCGCAATATGACGTATTGACTCGCAATTTCACCCTCAACAAGCTATAATCTGAACTCATGAAGCGCTACGATCCCCAAGCAATTGAAGACAAATGGCAGGCGGTCTGGGACGAGACCAAGCTCTACGCCGCCAGCGATTCGGATCCCCGCGAGAAGTACTACTACCTCGTTGAGTTTCCGTACCCCAGCGGCGACGGACTGCACGTCGGACATGTCCGCAGCTACACGGCGCTCGACATTATGGCCCGTCATAAACGTATGCAGGGCTTCAACGTGCTTTACCCGATGGGCTTCGACGAGTTCGGACTACCGACCGAAAACTACGCCATTAAGCACAAGATTGCGCCACAGGCTGCTACCGCCGCCAATGTCACCACCTTTACCCGCCAGCTGAAGGAGATCGGCTTTAGCTTCGACTGGGATCGTCAAGTGCACACCAGCGACCCAAGCTATTACCGTTGGACGCAATGGATATTCTTGCAACTGTTGCAGGCGGGACTTGCCTATCAGGACGAGATCTCGATCAACTGGTGTCCGTTTGAGAAGACGGGTCTGGCCAACGAGGAGGTTGTCGACGGCAAGCACGAGCGTTGCGGTACGCCGGTCGAGAAGAGGTTCCTCAAGCAGTGGTTGCTCAAAATTACCGCCTATGCCGATCGGCTCATCGACGATCTCAAAACCGTTGATTATCTCGACCGCATCTCGTCCCAGCAGATCAATTGGATCGGCCGCAGTCATGGTGCGGAAATTACCTTCAAGCTTCGAAATGTCGAGGGCGAAACCGACGACCGGATAGCGGTTGGGGTCTATACCACGCGCCCCGACACGATCTTTGGCGCCACCTTCCTCGTCGTCTCTCCCGAAGTCGTAAAAACATGGATCGATGCCGGCTGGAAGGCGAGTGATGAGGTGCAAAATTACGTCACCAACGCCATGAACAAGGCAGAACTTGAGCGCCAAGAAGAAAAGGTAAAAACCGGCGTGGACACCTCGATCAAGGCCCTCAATCCAATTTCCGGGGAAGAGATCCCGGTCTGGGTGGCCGACTACGTACTTGGCAGCTACGGCACCGGTGCCATCATGGCCGTCCCGGCTCACGACGAGCGCGACTTTGAATTTGCTGCCAAATATAAACTCCCGATCGTGCGCGTTATCGACGGGGGAGAGCTGCCATATTCCGGACCCGGCAAGCTGGTAAATTCCGGAGACTACGACGGCCTCGAGGGCGATCCGGCAAGGCACCAGATCATCGAAGATCTCGTTGCGAAAGACGCCGGCCAGGGCGCCACCAAGTATAAGCTCCGCGACTGGGTCTTTAGCCGCCAGCACTACTGGGGCGAGCCGATTCCTATCATCCACTGTCCGAAATGCGGGGTCGTGCCGGTGCCGGTTAATCAGCTGCCCGTTGAATTACCGTTGGTTGAGAGTTATGAGCCGACGGATACGGGCGAGTCCCCGCTGGCCGCTATGACCGACTGGGTGAACGTTCTGTGTCCGAAATGCGAGTCCCCCGCCAAGCGCGAAACCGATACGATGCCCAACTGGGCCGGTTCGTCCTGGTACTATTTGCGCTACGCCGACGCTCATAACGACCGGGCCTTTGCCGATCCCGAGAAGCTCAAGCAGTGGACTCCGGTCGACCTCTACAACGGCGGCATGGAACACACGACGCTGCACCTGCTCTATTCACGCTTCTGGCATAAATTCCTCTTCGACCAGGGTCTCGTCCCGACCGCCGAACCGTACGCTGCGCGCCGTTCCCACGGCATGATCCTCGGGCCGGACGGCGCCAAGATGAGCAAGTCAAAGGGCAATGTGATCAATCCCGACGCCGTCATCGTCAAGTACGGCGCCGACAGCCTGCGCCTCTACGAGATGTTCATGGGTCCCTTCGATGAGACGACAGCCTGGAGCGACGAGCATCTGAGCGGTGTTAACCGTTTCCTCTACCGAGTCTGGACGCTGGCGCAGGTACTGATGAGCGAAGGGGACCGCACGGTTGACCCTCAAGCCGAAGTAATTCAATCTGAGATTTTTGCGACCGAGGTCGACCGGGCCACGCATAAGACGCTGAAGAAGGTTCATGAAGACATTACCGCCATGCACTTCAATACGGCCGTCAGTGCTCTCATGGAGTACATCAACTTTCTCAACGAACCAAAGCGCCGGGCGAGCTTTGTCCTGGCCGCTAATCGCGATCTGGCCGATCGCACGATCCGCAGTTTGGTACTCATGCTCGCGCCCTTTACCCCGCATATTGCCGAAGAGATTTGGCAGGACCTCGGCGAGCCCGAGTCGGTTCATATTCAGGGCTGGCCGAAGTACGACCCCGAGCTCATCAAAGAGGACCTTGTAACCATCGTGGTGCAGGTAAACGGCAAGCTTCGGGCCAACCTTGTGGCACCGATCGAGGCCACCGAAGCCGAGCTTACTGATCTGGCAAAGGCCGACGAGCGCGTCGCCAAATACCTTGCCGATGGCGAAATCGTAAAGACCGTCGTCGTCCCCCGTAAGCTCGTAAACTTCGTGGTCAAAACCTCGTGAATGAACTCCCCGAAATACGTATTCGGTTCAGCCGATTAATGACGCAAACTGTCTCGAAAGACCTTATGAAGGTTTACCGAGGTCCAGAAGCTGAAATCGAGGAGCTAGATGTGTACCGTAAGCGAGTTGACGCTTATCGAGTCGCCTGGAAGCAGTATGACCGAGTAATCCTCAATGCTATAACGTCAAGACTTGAATTGCAGTTCTACCTACCAGTAATTGACGCAAGTATTGCGCCAATGATCCCTTCATTTAGTACACCTTTACAGATAAATTTTAAGTCAGAACCGGACGAGTTTGTCGATATTCTGACTCACGAACTCATCCATATTCTCATGAGTGACAATAGAGAGAACATTGAGCCAGATGATTTAGTAAAGATTCACTGGTCCGAATATGAACCAAAAATCGGTATACATATCATGGTCCATGCAGTGCTTAAATACGTTTATCTGGACGTTCTTAAGCAGCCAGACAGACTCAAACGAGATATACATCGCTCTCAAACACCCGCCTATGCTCTCGCTTGGAAAATCGTTGAAGAAAGCGATTATAGCGCTATCATTGAGCAAATGTCCGATTTCGTCGAGCAGCGCAAGAAGTAATGTCGATTTTTCCTGCCAACGATGCCAAATTCGATGAAGTACGAGCCTTGAATTTACCGATCGGCCGCTATGCGATTACATCGAGCGGCCCCTTGGGTATCCGTGATATCCGCCAGATAGGCGATATCGACCTGATTGTCGACGACGGCCTCTGGGAGATACTCTCGGCCCGGTTTGGTACGGTGACCGAGGATGATGTCGCAAAGATTCGGATCGGCGAGGATATCGAGATTCTGGGGGCGGGATCATTCCTGACGACCAAGCTGGACGGGCCGACAGTAGATGTGCAACTTGCCGCCTCAGAGGTGCATGACGGCCTGTCATTTGTGAGCCTTGAGCACATCCTCTGGTTCAAAGAGCATATGATGCGCGACAAGCACCAGGCAGATATTGCCGTGCTTAAGCGGCTATTGGGCGTTGAATAAAGCGATAATCAACTTGCATATTCGGTAATTGTTCGGTTTAATTGACATAGGCAATCTCGTATACTGATGGGGAAGGAACTAGCGCATGAGCGGTGTAACTACAGATGAAGTTCGGGCGATTGTCCGCGAAGAGCTGAAACCTCTTGCGGCTGATATGGCGCGTATGAATAAGCTGGCGGCTGCGTATGATACAGATATCCCAGAGCTCAAATCGGACGTCAAGGTCCTAAAATCGGACGTATCCGAACTCAAATCAGACGTCAAAGTCCTTAAAGATGACGTTTCAGAACTCAAAACTGATGTAGCAGAGCTCAAAACCGAGGTTACCTCGCTCGCCGTCCAGTTTGAAGATATGAACGGCAAGCTCGACTCAGTCATCGAATACATCACCGACCCCGTCAAGCAAGAACGCGAAGCGGCGCTTTATCAGCGTGTCGATCATCTCGAGACCGACATGGCCATCGTCAAGCTGGCGTTGCGTAAGTAGCTTGTCTAAAACCCCGAATTCCGTTATAATCGCCCACAAGAGTGCTATGCACATCAACGTTCAAGACATTCTAGCTGAAGATTTGGGGTACAACCGTGCCTATTCGATTGCGGGCGAACAGCCTATTTTGGATGGCATTACCCTCACCGAACCGCTCGAAGGCGAAATACGAATCTCGCGCCTCGACGACGGACTCCTGGTGGAGGGACGCATAAGTACCTCGATCGAGCTTGAATGCCACCGTTGCTTGAGCACTTTTACCCGTCCTATGAGTATCGCCTTTAAGCAGATCTACACGGAAAAGCCGACCGACGATAACCTGCCGATCACCAAGCATGAGATTGATCTGGTGCCTTTGATCGAACAGGAGCTCCTAGTCAACTTACCCATTAAGATCCTTTGCAAGCCCGATTGCCCCGGGATAGCAGATGAGATTAAAGCTTAAGACGGGCATTTCTACTACCAATTCCTGAGTCTAACGAAAGGACAACACCGTGCCAGTACCTAAAAAACGCACTACCCGGACCATTCAGGGTCAGCGTCGTTCGCACCTCGCCTTGGAGCCGACGCAGTTGGTTACGACCAGCAAGGGTGAGCTCGTACCTCGCCGCCTGAAGAAGGCCGCCGAGCTCGGTCTGCTTAAGACCGGCAAGAAAGCGTAAACTAACTTGATCTACGCACGAGGTGAACTAAATGGCTTCTAACCGTCACCTTGGCCGCATCGTGGCCATGCAGACCCTGTATGAATATGACTTTCGATCGAGTGCCGGCGTCGAAGTCGAGCTGGCCCCCATTCTCGCCCGTAATCTCAACGAGTTTCGCACGTCGATCGACGATACCGCCTTCGTGGAGGACGTCGTTTCAGGTGTCATGGACAATCAGGCGGGCATCGACGCCATTATTACGCCGGCCGCACCGGAGTGGCCGATCGATCAGATTGCCAAGATCGACAAGGTCGTGCTGCGCATCGGCGTGTACGAGCTGATGATCAAGCACGATGTCCCGCCCAAGGTCGCCATTAATGAATCCGTGGAGCTCGCCAAGACCTTTGGCGGCGAAAACTCGAGCAAATTCGTTAACGGAGTGCTTGGTACTATTTACCGAAACAGTGATTATTATGAACCAGAATCAGAACAAGAAAAGCCGCCGGTCCCGAAGCCGGGCGAGTAAAGCTCGCCGCAGCGGCAAAGCGTTAAGAGAATATTCTGCCGGCGGAGTCGTTTACCGCTTGGTCGGCGACCGCGTCGAGATCCTGATGATTCAGGATCCTCTCGGCCGCTGGTCGATACCCAAAGGGCATGTCGAAGAGGGTGAAACGATTGAACAGACGGCGGTGCGCGAAATCGGCGAAGAAACCGGTCTCATGGACGTCCGACTGGGTGAGAAGCTCGACAAGATTAACTTCTTTTACCGCAAGGACGGCAAACTGATCTTTATGACCACCTACGTCTTCCTCATCGAGGCGTTGGGCGATACCGACGCGCTCATTCAGGGCGACTCCGAGGGGATCGTAGCGACCAAGTGGTTCGACTCGGCTGAGGCGCTCAAACTGATTGAGTACAAAGACACCGAACGTCTCTTCCAATTGGCACTGAGCAAGGTGAGTTCGCCAAAAACGGTCGGAATAGAGTAAACTTTAAAGCACAATACTTATGAATACCCTCACAGACTTTCAGAAATTAATCGGCATCACATTCAAAGACGAGAGCCTCCTCGAACGGGCTTTTATCCATCGGTCATACCTAAACGAACACCCCAAACTCGGACTCGAGCACAATGAGCGTCTGGAGTTTCTGGGCGATGCCGTTCTGGAGCTGGTCGTAACCGACTTCCTCTACCGCAATTACCCCAACCCTGAGGGCGACCTCACCAACTGGCGTTCGGCTTTGGTTAAGACTGAGAGTCTGGCCGAGGTGGCCGAGAAGCTCGAAATTGCCGAATACTTTAAGCTCAGCCGCGGGGAGGCCAAGGGTAACGCCCGGTCCCACGCCCTGATTTCGGCCAATGCGGTCGAAGCCATTATCGGCGCCATCTATCTCGATCAAGGTTACGATGCCGCCAGTGTCTTCATTACCAAATATGTCGTCTCGCGTCTGGTGGATATCCTGAAGCTTGGTACTTGGATGGATCCGAAGAGTACATTCCAGGAATTGGCACAGGAGCAGTACGGACTGACGCCGAACTACCGTGTCATGGACGAGACGGGGCCGGACCACGACAAGATCTTTATGGTCGGGGTCTATGTGGGGGACAAGCTCTTTGGCAAGGGCGAGGGCTCAAGCAAGCAGGCCGCGCAGCAAGTTGCCGCTGCCAACGCACTCAAAGAAGTTGCTCCGGCCAAATAGCCTCAAATCGTCTAATATCACAATAATCTTCTTCGTTTCGAGGGAGATTATTGTATATATTTCTCTAACGAGCGTATAATTTCTGTGTAAACGTTAGCACCTTGAATCTAGCCACCTCGAGGAGGTGAAGTGATGACAATCAAGAACATCATCTGCGGCCCGACGGGACTGCAGCCGTGGCTCTTCGACTACTACATGGAGCATCTGCGTGAACGTCATCCCGACACTCACCTCGTGACGCTCCGGCACATCGGTGCCGTTCCGATCGAAAGCTCGGTCGAGTTCTTCGGGGAGCAGGTCGCCAAGGTGGTGAAGCCGGACGAGCCCTATATGGTTTCGGGTGACTCCCAAGGGGCGCTCGTTGCCATGATGCATGCGCTCGACCACCAGGATCTCGTGAAGCATGTGATAGCGGTCGGCGGGCCGTTCCATGGCGCCTGGCTCTCTCGGGTGTTTTGGTTCTTCCCCTCGGCGCGTGAGATGTTCAAGGGGTCACGGTTCCTCGCTGATCTGGTTTCGCGGATCCCCGAGCTCGACGGTAACGTCACCAACATCCTCACTCCGAGTGAGCTCGTCATGGATGCCATGTCGTGCTACCTCGATCCTGAGATGGCGTCGAATGTCCTCGTTGGCAACGATGACCAGATCAAGAGGTTCTTCGAGGACCGTCGCCACCGCGCGCTCGCCTTCGATCGGATCGAGACGGCCGCCAAGCCGGTGCACCACCTCAACGCCATGATGTCACCTCAGCTCCGCAGTGTCATTTGGCGTACGGTCGATCAAGTCAGCGAGGCCAACGGCTTCGCCGCCGACGGCATCCCGGACGAGGAGCTCGATCACCAGGGCTTCATCCTGAAGCGCGCCCTCGGCTAGTGTCCGTCCGTCCGCCGCCCCTCCTTAACCGGAGGGGCTTAAACTTGGGCGATCGGTAGAATCATTTAATTTAGACTTATTCACGGACGAGATTTGGTACAATAATCCTAATGGTGAAAAAATGTATTTGAAAAGGGTAACCGTGGCCGGCTTTAAGTCGTTTGCGGCTCGGACCTCGCTCGATTTTGAGCCCGGTATTATGGCGATCGTGGGTCCGAACGGCTCGGGCAAGAGCAACTTGGCCGATGCCGTGCGCTGGGCGCTGGGCGAGCAGAGCAAGGGGCGGTTACGTCTAAGCGACCGCGAGGAGGTCGTCTTTGCCGGTACCCACAAGCAGGCTCGGGCCAGCTTCGCCGAAGTGACGCTATTGTTTAATAACGAGGACGGTTCGTTCGGCCTTGATTTGACCGAGGTGGAGATCAGCCGCCGTCTCTATCGCAGCGGTGAGTCCGAGTACCGGCTGGCCGGTCGGCCGGCGCGGCTGAGCGATATTCAGGGTCATTTGGCCGAGGCGGGTTTTGGCGCCGGCAGTTACGCGGTGATCGGGCAGGGGACGATCGATAATTTCATCATGTCGAGCCCGTCCGAGCGCAAACTGCTCTTCGACGAGGCGGCCGGCATCCGCGGGGCCGAACTTAAGCGCGAGGCCAGCCTGCGCAAGTTGGCGGCGGTTGAGGCCAATATGATCCGTTTGCGGGATATCAACCTTGAACTTGAGCCGCGGCTGGCATCTTTGGCCAGAAGTATGGCTGCCGCTCACGAGCAGCAACGGCTGGAGGATGATCTGGGGGCATTGCGGCAGGAGTTTCTCAATAATTCAACCGCCCGCTACGCGCAGGACGGCGAAGCCGCCCAGACGCGCTCAGATGAGCTCAGGCTCGAGCTGGATCGGCTCAAACATGAGCGGAAGGCGGTTGAGGCCTCACAGGCCGAGCGGCTGAAAGCGGCGACTGAGGCAGAGGCTAGTTCGGTCGAGGCGCGGGCGGCGGTGGCACGGCTTGAGGCGGAACGAACCGAGCTCTCAGTCCGCCAAGCCGACCTATCCGGCCGGGTGACTCAGCTTGAACTGCAGCAAAATCAGTCCGCTATCATCAAGGAGCGCTTGGCGGAGGTCGCCGCCCGTATCAAGGAGGCCCGCCAGAAGCTGGCCGATATCCATAAGCATTTAAGCCGCAACAATGCCGCCGACGAACGCGCCAGTGCCTCGCTCAAGGTCGCTGCGGCCCGGGTGACCCAAGTGCAGGCCGAACTGGTGGCTATCCGCCAGGAGGCCAGCGAGGGCACTCAGGCGCAGTACGTGAGTCATGCGCTGGCGATCCTGCGAACGATTGCCCAGCAATTATCGAAGGCCGATGCCGAAATCGAATCGGTCCGTCTGCTCATTCACAAAGCCGGGCGTCTGTTGAGCCATGCCGACCGTCGGGGCGAGGCGGAGATACTGCAACGGATACGGTCCGCCCAGGAGGACTTGGAGGCGGCGATGACCCGCCGCGAAACGGCGATCGAGCATCAGGGTAACTTCACGATCACGCGCCGGTCGCTGGAGCTCGATGAGGCACATCAGGAGGAGGCTATTCGCCAGCTGGAGCCGATACTGGCTGAGCTTGAAACACGCTTAGCCGAGCAACAGCAACAGCTCAAGCGCTTGGGAGAGCTCAAAAGTGAAGCCCAGACGGCCGCCGACCAGCTCAAGCTCGTAGATGAGCGGTTGCACGAAGTCCAATCTAAGTTCCAGACGCGTTCCGTCGATGAGCTGCAGATTATCGCCGAGGAAGCGGGCCGTCTCGAACGGCTCAAGAGCCAAGAAGGCTCCGCCCAGCTTGATTTGAGCGCCAGCATCCAGATGCTTGAGACGTGGCGGGAGAACCTCAAGGATCTCGCCAGCCGGGCACAGGCGTGGGGCATTGAGCCGAATCCGCACGGCGTCACCAAGCAGCCGGTTGAGGCGCTGAGTCAGAGCTTGATCGAGCTCGAAGCCAAGGTAGCTGCCCGCCAGCAACTGCAGGCCGATACTTCGGATGAGTACCACGAGGTTTCGGCTCGCCAAGCCGATCTGGCCGCCCAGATTCAGGACCTCGAATCCGGACGGGAGAATCTGCTCAAGCTGGTCACCGAGTTAGA
>JBBSBR010000014.1:0-27662 GCA_038251135.1 Candidatus Saccharimonadia bacterium
GCCAAGACCGTTGCCGATACGGCTACTGCAATGCCAACTACAGTTTTGTTGAGGGTCATGATAAATACTCCTGTTCACCTGCTAAATTGCAGAATCGAGCATCATATAACATATTTCAACAAAACGCAAGGGTTTTAATTCGAATAGCTAATCAAATTTTCAAAAAATTACCCTTTCAACGGATACGGAAAGTAGTGACTTTTACTTATTTTCAAACCTAAACCTAAACCTACTGGTTTGCATTAACCATAAACGCGTACCTGCAAAACAACAATGTCACCAATATATTAAACACATTCACCCGATAATTTATTCATCCACACGTATCAAAAAATGGGCGTAATGATTAGAATGATTGTTCACATAGGCTTAATAAGGAGGAGTAACTTTATGAACATTCTCGTATGGATTATTTTTGGCGGTCTTGCCGGTTGGATCGCATCAATGATTGCAGGGACCGACGCTAGGCAAGGGCTTTTAATGAATATTGTTGTCGGTATAGCGGGGGCATTCATAGGCGGATTTATCTTCTCGTTCTTCGGCGCCTCAGGAGTAAGCGGGTTTAATCTTTACAGCTTTATTGTGGCCGTTATCGGCTCGGTAATTTTGCTATGGCTCTACAGCATGATCTCCCATCGCTCTCGGGTGTAGATTTGAACTGGTCAGCCTACAATATCGTAAACCCAAAACATCGCACTGTTTCCAACGAAAACCCCCGCGTAGGCGGGGGTTTTCGTTGGTAGGGGTGGCCAGTATGTGGCTATGCCACCTCCCTGTGGTGCTCGGTGAATATTTGAGCAAGCTCAATATTCACCTGCGCTCCTCGTCCAACGAACTACGTTCGTCTCTGGCCGCAACGCAGCATATAAAAAGACCCAAAAATATGGGTCTTTTTATATGGCAGGGGTGGCCAGACTCGAACTGACGACACGCGGTTTTGGAGACCGCTGCTCTACCAACTGAGCTACACCCCTATGAACCAATATATTGTATCTCGTTTCCGCTTATTAGGCACGCTTCTGGACTTGTCTCTCGGTTGAGTCTGCCTGGGGCGGATGCATAGCGAGGAATCGACGAACCTTACTGCGCTTGAGTGCTCAGCTGAACGATGATGACCAAGAAGGAGCCGAGCAGATCACCGAGATGTACTTAACGTACGATGTGGTGATTGCACAGGCTCCGCCGAAGATATTCGCGCTCAGGTGAGCCCGAACTACTTGGTCTCTTTGTGGGCTACGACTTTTTGCTCATGCTTACAAAACTTGTTGAGCTCGAGGCGGTCGGTCGTATTCTTGGGATTGCGGTTGGTTGTGTAGTTGCGGTTTTTGCAGCTAGTACACTCCATGGCCACAAACGGACGGTTTCGCTTAGGCATTATTGGACTCCTTTAGGGGTAATTGCGGCACCAACGGCATAAGCCAGAACTCCTGGCAGTACACCGGTCATGATCGTGACAGTGAGAACGATCAAACGTACGACGGTTACGTCGACGTCGAGATAGTCGGCTATCCCGGAACAGAGTCCGGCGATCTTCTTGTCTTGCTGGTTCAGCACTAAACGTTTCATACGGATCTCGTGATAAAACCTATAAATTTTAATGGAGCCCAAGCAGGGGATTGAACCCTGGACCCCTTCCTTACCATGGAAGTGCTCTACCACTGAGCTACTTGGGCACGTAGAAACACCCGTCTATTAATAGCACAAAACGCTGGCTTGCGCAACCTCAAAGAGATCTATGCCCTCCTTGATTTCCGCCTGTCCAAAAGTATAAATAAGCATTATCATATTAAAATAATCATTAAGTATCGGAGATCATTAAATGGATTATGCAACGCCAGTTACAACGTCGGCCAATACCGCCGTTTCCGCGTCGACGTTCTTAATAATTTCTATGTTCTGGCTGGCAATCGTTATATTTTTCGTCGTCTGTATGTGGAGGATCTTTACCAAGGCCGGAAAACCTGGCTGGGCGTCGATTGTTCCCGTCTATAACTATATAGTAATGCTCGAGATCGTGGGCCGTCCAATCTGGTGGATCATACTGTTCTTCATACCGCTCGTTAACATTGTTATTTCGATAATTGTCTTCCTCGATTTTGCGGCGTCATACGGCAAAAGCACCCTTTTTGGCGTGCTTGGGCTGATCTTCTTCCCGTACATCGGCATTCCAATGCTGGCCTTCGGATCGGCCAAATATGTCGGGCCGGCCGCCTTAGGCGGGCTGGTCTCTGCTACGCCACCGACCTCAACCGCTCCGCCGGTTGCTCCTTCGGCACCGTCCGCTCCAACAGCTCCGACTCCCCCGCCCGCCGTCTAGATATACGAAAAACAAAGATAAAACCCCCGATCGTCATCGGGGGTTTTATGATGATTACTGGTGCCGAGTGAGGGATTCGAACCCCCGAAGGCTAATGCCAGCTGATTTACAGTCAGCCCTCGTTGGCCACTTGAGTAACTCGGCGTAATAGTACTTCCATATTCGATACATATCATTGTCATCGCCTCCTCTCCTCACTTCATGTACTTCTATGTACACTCCGTTCCGTTGCTCGGCGCTTCCGCGATCTGTATCAAATTTGAAAGTCCTAACCTAAATTGCGAATACGTAATGAAAACCTGGAGCCGACGAGAGGAATTGAACCCCCAACCCACGGTTTACAAAACCGTTGCTCTACCATTGAGCTACGTCGGCAAATGCCGGAATGAATCGTTAAACCGGAGCTCAGCAGAGCATTTTCAACCTCGTAATGTTACCATTGCAACAGAACTAGTTCAAGCCTTTACGCGTGCTTTCGGCAAGTGCACGCCGATCCAACGGGCTGCTTCAGGATCGGACGGATCGATCTCGTGTATCCGGCGATAGATCCTAGTGGCATCGTTTGTCCGACCAATCTCATCATAGGCATCTGCCAGCAACTGCAGCACCTTTTTGCTGCCGTCCAACTCAACCGCCTTTTCCAACGCCGCCACGACCTGGTAATTATTGTGAAGCTTCTTCTGAGCTTTGCTCATGCCTATGTAGCGTTGGGCGTTCGGCTCCATGGAGATTGACTTCTCGAAGGCTACGATCGACTTCATGTAATTTTTGTTCTCCAGATATGCCAAACCAAGGTTCTGCAACGTTATGGCGCTCGGTTTAAGGCGAACCGCAATCTCAAAACACTCAACCGCATCGGCCATGTTCTTCTGGGCATTGTAGATGACTCCGAGGTGGCTGTAGGCCGTAATATTTTTGTGATCGACCGCCAAGACCTTAAGATAGGCTTTTTCGGCAGCCAGCCATTTACGCTCGGAATAGAGCCGGTCGGCGTACTCTACCATTTGGACAAGTTGCTGGGAGACTTGCTTGGGCGCCAGCGATCCGGAAGGTGACTTGGCGCGTAATTGACTGATCTGCTGATAAAGGAACACACTCATGATAATGAGCAGTATTACCTCAATCACCGCTACAACTCCACCGCGAGACGCTCTAGTGCTACCCGATTGCCCACATTGGCATCTGTTTGCAGGTAGTAGGTCTTAAGCGCCTCCAGCCGCTGGGCGGTAACCTCGAGCGAAGCGCGATCGGCCTGCATGTCGGCACCGATCAGCACCTGAAGACTCCGCATTACCACATTTACGTCTGCTTTGGCGTCGACCGTTTGTTTGATCCACATCAAACGGGTGAAGATATCGCCGCCAAGCAACTTCTTGGCGCTCATGAGCGCTGAACTGTCGTCGTTCAGATCATCCAGCCGCATGGCCGCAATGGCCAGCCCCGGCAGGCCCATACCCAGCTCGGCGAGCTCATGGGCGACGTCCGGCAATTGCTGATAGCGCGATACCAGATATTCAGATATGTCGTCTGACACAAGAGGTGAAAAATACACCCGGCCAAGACGGGACTGTACCGTCGGCAAGAGGCTGTCTAACATCGGCGTCACTAATAAGAAACGGGTACGTTGCGGTGGTTCCTCGAGCAGTTTAAGCAACGCATTTTGAGCCGGATGCGTTAGTTCATGCGCCTGATCGACAATTACTATCCGGGTAGTACCGGCGCCGTAGGCGCTTAAAGCCAGGGTCTTCGACAGATTGCGCACCTGCTCGACCGTAATACTAATTTTTTCCTCAGGTTTTAGAATGATCAGGTCGGGAAAATTACCGGCTCTAAATTGCAAGCAATGCGCACAGGCCCGAGAATCCGTGTCGCCAAGGCAATTGAGCTGCCGGGCAAACTCAACGGCTGCCGTAAACTTACCGACGGACCTGGGGCCAAAGAAAACATACCCGCCGGGATTGGCTTGAGCAACCTCGAGCTGATGCTGCGTGGTTGGGTGGAGTAATGGCTTCATGATGTTAGTATATCGCGTTTTGGAGTTCTTCGAGAATACTTTGCAGGTCAGTAGGCAGAGGTACCTCGATATCGATCGGTTTGCCGCTGGGCGAAACAAAACTCAGCGCTGCAGCATGCAAAAATTGCCTCGTCAAACCCAGCGGACGTTTCTTGGGACCGTAAACGATATCCCCCGCTACGGCGTGGCCGAGCGCTGCAAAATGAACCCTCAGCTGATGCGTCCGACCGGTCTCGGGCCGCGCCTCGACATAACTGTAACCCGGGAATTCGAGGAGCTTCTCGTAACGGGTCACGGCCATTTTGCCGCTCGGACTCACATGGCGGCGGGTAGGATACGCCGGATCTCGATCGAGCGGGAGTCGAATGACCGCCTTGTCGGGTGAGATATGGCCGATCAGCAGAGCCAAATAGGTCTTATTGACGCGGCGCAATTTCCATTCGGCTTGGAGTGTCTCTTTGGCCGCCGCAGATTTGGCAATCACCAACAAACCCGATGTTTCACGGTCCAGACGGTGAACAATCCCCGCCCGCTCAGGATCGGTGTCGGTCGTTATTGTTCGGGCGAAATCGGCCACCGTCGGCTCCAGTCGGCGTCCGTTACCGGCATGAACGGCGATGCCGGCCGGTTTATTTACAATTACCAGATCGTCGTCCTCGTATACCACCGGTAAATCGACTGCTGGACGCTCAGGATCAACCGAAGTATCAGGCAGAACTTGCACGATATCGGTCGGCACGAGTATATAGCTGGCCCGCTCATGTACTCCATTCACCGCGATAAGTCCCGACTTGATCGAACGCTGAACAGCGGTTCGCGAGACGCCCAGTTTGTGGGCCAGAAACACGTCGAGCCGCCCGTGAGCAGCTCCCTCTCCAAACTTAAACGTCTTGCTCAACGAATAAGCACCGAGGCGTTCGTGAGGTCGTGCTTCGCTCCCAGAATAATGAGCCGGTCGCCGGGGTATATAACTTCTTGGCCGGTCGGGCGAACACGGCTGGTGCCGTCAGCACCGTTAATCGCGATGACCGTGGCGCCGATCTCGCCCTCAGCCAGCGATTTACCTAGACGTTTCCCGGCAAGAGGCGACTTATCACCCACCACCATCTCTTCGACCTCCAGATCGGACGTACCATTTTTGCCCGACACAATATCGATATAATCGACCACGTTAGGGCGCAGAGCCATCGATGCCATGTGATAGCCGCCGATCTGATACGGCATCGCCACGCGGTCGGCTCCGGCGCGCTTGAGCTTCAGTTCATTCTCCGGTCGGTTGGCACGGGCTACAATCAGCAAGTCCGGGCGGATCGAGCGCGCGGCCAGCGTAATAAAGAGGTTGAGCGAATCCTCACCAAGACCGGCGACCAGTCCTATTGCCTTATCGATGCCGGCTTGGTGCAGAGCGGCCTCGTCGGTACTATCGAGGGCAAGGGCCAAATAACCGTGAGCCAATGCGTCATCAACCTTGGATTTATCCCTGTCTAAAGCCACAAACTGAACACCTTCATTATGGAGTTCATGGGCGACCTGCGACCCGACACGGCCCAGACCGCAGACGATGTAATGATCTTTGAGTTTTTCGACACGAGCATTCACGCGCAACCGCCGTACATTATCACTTAGACCCATCATATATTCCGCAAACCACTTAAGCAAATACGCAATCAAGGCGAAGCTCGAGAGGATCAAAATCAAGACGACTGCCCGCGAGCCGGTATCGGTAAAATTATTGTGATCAAAGTGGGTCAACAGGATCAACGATGAGGCGTAGAGCGCCTCGGACGTACTGATGTGGGCAAAGTAGCTAAACGCCACCGTTGCGCCCAGAAGCAGCAACAGTGCAATAAGTATGATGCGTCGTACGGTTTGACCGTTATATTGATCCATAATCTCATTATAACTCGCTTATGCTACGAGTGCGAGATGGGTCTGCGCAGACATGCATAGGGGCGGAGGGACCGTTGCGGTCCCTCCGCCCCGGATGGTCAGGCGGTGTTGGCGTCCAATTTGGCGACGCCGAGCAGCTCGTCGATCTTCGTCTGCCAGAAGCTTCGCGCCGAGTCGTTCGGCGCGTTAGCCGCCATGTCCTGGAAGTTGCTCAGGGCACGCTGTCGTTGCGCGTCGTGCCGAGGACTGGACGTTCGCGCCTTCCTGATGGCGGGTGGCTGCACGAGCGCCAGACGAAGTCGTTTTGTCGGCACGTCAGCGGCGAACTCGGCTTCGTCGGGCTCCTTTGACTGTGAAATCCTTGGTGGTGCTACCATGGGCTGCGCCGTGCGGGTTGTCACGGGGAAGACCACCGGTACCGGAGTCTCGTTCTGCGATGTGGCTCTCGGGTCAGGCGCAACCTGCGGCGGCTCGACGGACGCATCCACGTTCTTGGCGGCGGTCGTCGGGCCGACGATAACGATCATAATGCTGTTGGCGTCCTCAACGAGTTCGACCCGAGGGTCTTCCTTGCCGAGCCTCCGCAGCACTCGACGAAGGTCGTTCATGGTACTTACGTGCGCTGCGATCATGAGCTTGTGGTCGGCGATCGAACGCTTGATGAGATGGATCGTCACCGACTGGCCTGGTAGCTGCTCCAGGAAAGTAATGATCGACTGGAATCGATCCTTGTCCTTCATGACCTCAACCTCCTCGGCGGGCTCGATCGCGGACACGACGTGAAGTGCGCGGATGGTTGCCGGTTGCAGCGCCAGCCGCCACTCGTATGAGGCGTAGATTGCATCACGGCGTACTTGTGCCCGAACGTCGGGTTTCTTGGCAATCGCTCTGCGCTCACGCTCCGACGTGCCTCCGGAAATGCCGAACCGTTCGTCTGCGTTGAGTGCCCGGTCGAGGCAAAGCGCTTGGACGGGACACTTGGCACAGACACTCTTGGCTTCCCGCGAGGAGCCGCCCCTATCAGGAAAGAATACCTCAGGATCGGTCTGAGCGCAGAGAGCCGCTTGTTCCCACTCCTCTGGCGGTACCAATTTCCCCAGCAGGGAAAGCGCATCGGTTAGTCCGCCGGTCGCGTCGTCGTAGTCGGTCGTAGCGGTCGACATGAGCGAGCACCTCGCTTTGTAGTTGAGACTGGTAAGATCTAACGGCTCCACCTCTCGAGTGATAACGGTTATGTATTGTTTTTACTCCTTCTTGTATGTTTCTACAAGACTAAAAAAATATGACCCCGAGGGGTCATACTCTTGATTGGAACTTAGACTAACGCTTGGAGAACTGCGGTGCCTTACGCGCCTTCTTGAGACCTGGCTTCATACGTTCCTTCTCGCGGGGATCACGGGTCAGCATGCCGGCTTTCTTGAGGGTTGGGCGGAGATCGGCGCTCATCACCAGCAGAGCACGAGCGATCGCGAGACTGGCGGCATCGGCCTGACCGCGCTTACCGCCGCCCTGAACGTGCAAGCTAACCTTGAACTTGGTATCCTGACCGGCGAGCTTCATCGGGCGCTCAACAACAGCGATAAGCGAGTCATTATTAAAGTAATCGGCAGCCGGCTTCTCGTTGACAAGAATTTCGCCTTTACCGGGCAAGAGACGTACCGTAGCTATAGCCTCCTTGCGGCGGCCGCGGGCGTAGTGATAGTGAGTTGATTCAGCCATTAGTTCTTCTCTCCTAGGGTAAGGGTCTTAGGCGCCTGCGGGGCGTGCGGATGCTCATCGGTAGCGTAGACTCGCAAACGATACATACGATCATCCAGGAGGCGGTTTTTGGGCAACATACCCGAAATCGCCTTCTCGAGAACCTGTACGGGGTTGCGGGCCATAAGTTCTGCCAGCGAAGTCTCCTTGATACCGCCCGGGTGTCCGGAGTGACGGTAGTACTTCTTGTCTTCAAGCTTGTTGCCCGTCACGGTGATCTTTGACGCGTTAATAATCACAATATTGTCGCCGCAATCGAGGTGCGGGCTAAACTGAGGCTTGTGCTTACCGAGCAGGTATGTCGCTACGACCGTAGCGAGACGGCCGAGTGTTTGACCCTCGGCATCCACAATGTACCAGTCATGCGAAACTTCAGTTGGTTTGGGTGAGTAGGTTTTCATTACTTGGCCTCTTTCTTGGCTGGCATGGCCTTGGCTTCAGTTTTAGCCTTGGTCGGAACCTTAGGCGCAGCTTTGGGTTTTGCAACGGCTTTGGCTTTGGGGGCCAGAGCGGGTAATTCCACCGGCTTAACTTCGTTTAGTACAAGCTCAAGACGAACCATTGGAGCGTTGTCGCCGCGACGGTTTTCGAGCTTAATGATGCGGGTATAACCGCCCTGTCGCTCAGCAAATGCCGGGGCGAGTTCGAGCAACATCTTCTGAGTGGCATTCTCCGTAAGCAATTCCTTGCGCAGCATTCTCCCGCCGGCCAGAGTGCCCTTCTTGGCGTGCGTAACTAGACGCTCAAAGCGCGGAGCGACTTCTTTGGCCTTAGCCTCGGTAGTGGTGATGGCCTCGTGCAGAGCCAGCGAGGTGAGCTGACCGCGTATGAGAGCGCGGCGCGGGCCGGCGGCAAGTTGGAGCTTTCGCCCCTGGTATCCGTGACGGTGCATGCTAGCCTACCTTCTCCGATGACGCAAATCCAAGCTCAGCGATCTTCTCTTTGACTTCGTCGTAGGCCTTTGAACCAAAGCCCTTGAGCTCACGCAGCTCGGTGTCGCTGAGCTTCAACAGGTCCTTGACGGTCTTGATGTCGTTATTGATCAGGGCGTTGGTCGTGCGGGGAGAAAGATTAACTTCTTCGATGTTGATCTTCGAAGCGCCGGACTCGACGCGGTCTTCGGTTGCAGCAGTCTCGGTCGCAATACCAACCGGATTGCCGGCGATTACCTGGAAGTGCTCTACGAGCAGCTCCGAGGCTTGGCTGATAGCCTCGTTAGGTGTAATGGTACCATCGGTTTCAACTTCGATTATGAGGCGGTCGAGGTCGGTCATTTGGCCGACACGGGTATTCTCGACGTTGTAGCGAACACGCTGGACAGGTGAGTATAGCGCGTCGACGGCGATCATACCGACTTCGAGCTTCTCGCCTTCGCGGTTCTCTACCGGAACGTAACCGCGCCCCTTCTCTACCTTGATCTCGAGCGACAGCTTGGTCTTGGCATTGGCGAGAGTTGCGATAACCTGCTCAGGGTTTACGATCTCGACTTCGGAATTACCCTTGATACTGGCAGCCGTAACGGCCCCGGCACCTGAAGCGTTTAGGATAAGGAACTGAGGCTCGTCCGAGAAGACTCGGAAACGAAGCTTCTTGAGGTTCAAAATAACTTCTACGACGTCTTCTTTGACGCCGTCGACAGTCGAGAACTCGTGCGAAACGGTGTCGATCTTGACTGCGGTAACGGCGGCGCCGCCAAGGCTAGAAAGGATGACGCGGCGAAGCGAGTTGCCGAGAGTCATGCCGTAGCCGGAGTGGAGAGGCTCGATCGCAAATGTAGCCTTGTTGCCGTCCTCTTGAACGGCCTTGAGCTCCGGAAGTTGAATGGGGTATAACACGGTGGTGGTCCTTTCCTTACCTTGAGTAGAATTCAATAATGAGTTGTTCGCGAATCTCTTCAACAACGTCTTCACGGTCAGGGAGTCCGGTGACTTTACCCGAGAGTTTGGCAGCGTCGAAACTCAACCAACGAACTTGTGAAGTGTTAGATTTGAGGTCAGCAGCAATTGAAGTGAAGTAAGCGTTTTTCGCGCTCTTCGGACGTACGACAAACTCGTCGCCCGGCTTGAGGAGGATGGACGGAATGTCGACGCGGCGGCCGTTAAGCATGACGTGACCGTGAGTCACGATTTGGCGGGCAGCCTGGCGGGAAGGGGCGATACCGAGACGGTAGACGGCATTGTCGAGGCGTTGCTCGAGCAGTTGCAACAGGATATTACCGGTAACGCCCTGTCGGCGTTCGGCTTCGGAAATGACGCGTGCAAACTGCTTTTCGAGCAGTCCGTACATGCGCTTGACTTTCTGCTTCTCGCGAAGCTGTACGGCGTACTCGCTGAGCTTGGCACGACCGCCGTTCGGACCGTGCTGTCCGGGTCCGTAGGGACGCTTGACCATGCCTTTGATGGCCTTGGGGTGCAAAGCGACTTTTTCGCGTCGCGACTGCTTGAGAATGGGGGTAAGGTTGCGTGCCATTAGACTCTCCGGGCCTTTCGAGGTCGGCAACCGTTGTGCGGGATACCGGTGACGTCTTTGATGCTCGCAACGGCGATGCCGGCGGTGATCAAAGCGCGGATTGCGGACTCACGGCCGCTGCCAACGCCGCGTACGAAGACGTCGACTTTGGCCAGACCGAAGTCCTTGGCGGCCGTAGCGGCCCGTTCGGCAGCGGTCTGGGCGGCAAAGGGGGTCGACTTGCGCGAGCCCTTGAAGCCGGCTGAGCCCGAACTCGACCACGACAGCAGGTTACCGCGGTCGTCGGTAAACGAAACGATCGTGTTATTGAAGGTTGCCTGTACGTGCATCTGGCCTGAAGCGACTGAACGCTTGACCTTGCGTCGGCGGGTTGAAGTGGTTTTGGTAGCTGTCTTTGCCATATGATCCTTTAAGTCTTAGCTGCGGACTTCTTGCGTCCACTTCCCATCGTGATCTTCTTGCCGCGCTTGGTGCGGGCATTGGTCTTAGTCCGCTGACCGCGAACCGGCAAGTTCGCTTTGTGGCGGAGTCCACGATATGCATTAATTTCCTTCAGGCGCTTGATATTCATCGCTACCTGGCGTTGCAAGTCGCCCTCGACTTCCAGATTCTTGTCGATGTGCTCGCGCAGCTTTGCCGTCTCGGCCTCGGTGAGGTCCTTGACGCGCGTGTCGGGGTTGATACCCGTTACGACCAATATGTTCTTACTGATCGACGGGCCAATACCGAAGATGTAGGTTAAGGCTACCTCTACGCGTTTGGCATCAGGAATGTTTACACCAGCAATACGTGCCATTAACCCTGCCTCTGCTTATGACGAGGCTTGGCCGTACAAATCACCCGAACTACGCCTTCGCGCCGTACGACTTTGCACTGGTCACAGATTTTCTTCACGCTTGCCCGTACTTTCACGTGCGTTCCTCATCTATCTCGTTAATTATTTGTGACGGTATGTTATACGTCCCTTAGAGAGATCGTACGGAGTCATCTCGAGCGTAACTCGGTCTCCTGGGATAATGCGAATGTAGTGCATGCGCATTTTGCCAGAAATATGAGCTAACACGACATGCCCGTTCTCTAGCTCCACCTTGAACAATGCGTTCGGTAAAGTTTCGAGGACGGTGCCCTCAAACTCGATTACTTCCTTTGTAACTTTTGAATCTGACATGTCTATGACTACAATTGTTGATTATAGGTAAATGTGTTGGACTTGTAAAGCCTTTTGTATCTGAATTTAGGACAAAACCTAGTACTGTTCATAGGAAGTTGTGATTACCTGCGCTTCAAGTTGTTTCATAGTTTCGATCGCCACGCTCACGACGATCAGCAGGCTGGTACCGCCGAAGGTCAGTACCTGGCTTTTGGTGAATGTCTCAGCGATAAACGGCAGAACGGCAATCAGGCCAAGTCCTACGGCGCCGGCCAGGGTTATGCGGTTTACGACGCGCTTCAGGTAGGCTGCGGTTTGATTCCCCGGGCGAATACCCGGAATAAACCCGCCCTGCTTCTGCAAGTTCTCGGAAATATCCTTCACGTTGAACACCACGCTGGTATAGAAGAACGTAAAAGCGACCACCAGAAGGAAGTACGAGACCGCATAGACCACCCCGGTCGGCGAGAAGAGCGTCGTGAGCTGTTTGGCAAAGGAGGCCACCCAAGCAGTGTGAGCGTTGGTCAGGAGCTGCCCTAGGAGTGCCGGAACCGAGAGAAAGGCCAGCGCGAAGATGATCGGGATTACTCCGGCCGTAATCACACGGATCGGCAAGTGCGTATCCACACCGGCATAGAGCCGATTCTCCTGAGTTCGCTGGGCGTAAGATACCGGGATATTTCGTTGTCCTTCGTTTAGGATCACGACGAAGGCGATGATGGCGATCGTGGCCGCCACGAACCCGACGAGCGTCAGAATCTTCGTAGTATCACCGCTGGCTAAAGCCAGGAACTGTCCCGTCGAAGACGGCAACCGGGAGACGATACCGGCAAAGATGATGAGCGAAATACCATTCCCCACCCCCTGCTCGGTGATAATCTCACCGATCCACATCAAAAGTATGGTTCCGGTCGTGATTGTCATGATCATCAAAAACCACTGGAAGACATTGGGATGACCGATCAGATCAAGTCCCGTAATCTGCTTTGAGGTTTGCTGCACGAGCAACACCATGCCGAACGACTGTATCAAGGCGAGCGGAAGCGTAAGGAGACGGGTATACTGGTTGATCTTACGCCGACCGGCGTCACCTTCCTTATTCAATGCTTCGAGGCTGGGAATCACCTGCGTTAGGAGCTGGATAATGATGGAGGCGTTAATGTACGGCCCCACGCCCATCATGATTATCGAAAAGTTCGTCAGAGCACCACCCGAAAACAGGTCGGCAAAGCCCAAAACTTTATTTGAGTTAAATATTGTCCGCAGGAAGTTAGCCAGCGCCGCATTATCGGGAACCGGCACCGGAACGTGAGAAAGAAAGCGGAAAACGATCAGGAGACCGATTACCACCAAGACGCGGCGGCGCAGACTGGGCGAACGAAAGACCTGGCCTAGCGTCGCAAGGTTCATTACTTGTCGACCGCCTCAGTCTGAGGGCGGGTGGCCTTCTTGCTGGGGACACGCGGGAGCGCCAATATCTCGACGCTGCCGCCGGCGGCTTCGACGGCTTTAACGGCAGCGGCACTCGCGGCTTGGACCTTCACGGTAAGTTTACGTTCAAGCTTACCCGTAGACAGGAGCTTGGCGCGTTCGGTCGACGACCTCACCAGGCCGGCCTTCACCAGAGCGGCGGTATCCACGGTAGCACCGTCTTTGAACTGGTTCAGCCCGCTCAGATTGAATACCTGATAATCAATGTGATTTAAAGCACGGAAACCGCGCTTCTTTGGCAATTGCTTGGCGAGCGGGTTCTGGCCGCCGGCGAAACCGATACGGACGCCGCCCCCCGTACGGGAGTTCTGACCCTTCGTACCACGGCCGGCAGTCTTGCCGTAACCTGATCCGATACCGCGTCCGACGCGCTTTCGGTCTTTGGTCGATTCTAATTCTAATTCATGAATCTTCATAATGGTTTCCTATGCCTCAACCGGGATCTGAGGCTCTGCTTCAACTGTCTTCTCAGCCTTCGGCTTCATCGGCTTCAGCTGCGAAAGCGCAGCGATGGTAGCGTAGGCGTTATTTACCTTATTACTCGATCCGAGCGACTTGGTCAAGAGGTCGCGAATACCGGCCACCTCAACGACGTTTCGGACGGCACCGCCGGCAATGACACCGGTTCCGGCCGATGCGGGCTTCAAGAGTACGTGGGCACCGGCAAATTTAACCTGAATCTCGTGCGGAATCGTGTGATCACGCAGGGGTACGACAATCATCTGACTCTTGGCGCGCGATACGGCTTTGGCAATCGAGGTCATAACTTCACCGCCCTTACCTACGCCGACGCCGACTCGACCCTTGCCATCCCCTACCACGACGGTTGCACGGAAACGGAAGCGGCGGCCGCCTTTTACGACGCGGGCGACACGGTCAATGGCTATAACTTTCTCTTCAAACTCTTTCGGCTGTTCTACGATAGCCATATTAAAACTCCAATCCTGCTTCACGAGCTGCTTGGGCCAGAGCATGAAGACGACCTTGGTAGAGGCGGCCGTTACGGTCAAACACTACCTTTGTAATCTTCTTGGCCTTAGCCTGAGTTGCAATTTCTTTACCAATCAAAGCGGCCTTATCGGTCATTGAGCCCTTAGCGTCCGTATGGAAGGTAGTGGCATAGGCCAAAGTTACACCCTGGGTGTCATCGATCACCTGAGCGATAATATGCTTAAGTGATATCTTAACCGACAATCGTGGACGTTCCGGTGTACCGGATACGGTGGCCCGAACACGGGCGCGGCGGCGAGCTAATTTTTGTGCAGTAGTATTCATAATTTTTAACCCTTCGCCGCAGTCTTGCCGGCTTTACGTCGGATACGCTCTTCAACGTACTTAATTCCCTTGCCCTTGTACGGTTCAGGCTTCTTCAGCGCCCGAATGTTGGCTGCTACCTGTCCAACGAGCTGCTTATCAAAACCTTTGAGAGTAATAATATTCTTTTCTATCTGAGCCTCAACCCCTTCCGGAAGAGTAAAGACGACCGGGTGAGAGAAACCAAGTGCCAAAGTTATGACGTTTCCTGCCACGGCGGCGCGGAATCCGACACCGTTAATCTCAAGCTGGCGTACAAAGCCCTCTGATACGCCCACCACATTGTTGTTGATGAGGGTACGCATGAGGCCGAATGATCGTTGCGTCTCGGGTGTCTCGACGACGCGCGAAAGCGTAAGCACGCCCTCGGACTGATCAAGCTTAAGATTCTCAAGGAGCGGCACCCGGAGGGTACCCTTGGGACCGGTTACGGTAACAATAGACTCAATCTGCTCGACGGTGACGCCGGCGGGGATGGTGATAGGTTTGCGACCAATACGACTCATAGCTCTACCATACCTTACAGATTAATTCGCCGCCGAGTCCTTTGCGACGGGCATCACGGCCGGTCATGAGACCGCTCGAAGTGGAGACGATCACCAAACCGCGTCCTCCGAGGACCGTCGGGATGTCCGAAGACGCTACGTATACGCGGCGTCCCGGCTTGGACACGCGGATCAACGACGTTATGGTTTCGGTGTCATCGGGAAGCGTAACCTCGAGCGACTTAAAGCCATTGGCTTCGGTTACGGCAAAATCAGTGATGTAGCCGTTCTTTTTGAGGATAGCGGCAATCGCTTCCTTAATCTTCGAATCGGGCATCGTGACAACACTCCGGCGCGCGGTTACGGCGTTGCGGATGCGTGTCAGCATATCTGAGATGGGATCGTTAAACATCTGCTCCTCCTACCAACTAGCCTTAGTGATACCGGGAATCTGGCCACGTGAGGCGTACTCACGGAAACAGATACGGCACAGGCCGAACTTACGAATATAACCATGCGGACGTCCGCAAACCTGGCAACGATTGACCTGGCGAGTCGAATATTTCGGCTTACGCGCAGCTTTGACGATTAAGGCAGTACGTGCCATTATGCATTCCTCCTAAATGGAAAGCCCATTAACTCTAGTAAACGCTTCCCTTCGGCCGGGGTCTTGGCGCTGGTGACAATATTGACCTGCAAACCGTGCGGAATCCCCACCTCTTCAAACGGAATCTGAGGGAAAATACTCTGCTCGACAATGCCGAGCGAGTAGTTGCCACTCGAGTCGAAGGCAGTGTCGGAGATACCTCGGAAGTCGCGGATGCGAGGCAAAGCCACGCTTACCAGGAGGTCCAGGAACTCCTCGGCCTTCTGACCGCGAAGCGTTACGGTCGTGCCGACCTTGTTGCCTTCGCGCAGTTTGAACGACGCGATGCTTAGACGGGCAACGGTTGTCACCGGATGCTGACCCGTTATGGTCGCCAGGGTCTCGGCCGCGGCATCGAGATGCTTTGCATCACTGACTGCGCGACCCACACCAGCACTCACCACCACCTTTTCGATACGTGGGATCTGGTGAGAATTGGTGTACTTAAACTCCTCGCGAAGGGCGGGGGAAGCTACTTTGATATATTTTTCTTTAAAACGTGTCATTTCTTACCTGCCTTGTCGCTTTTTTCGGCGGTTTCGGCCTTCTTCTTAGTTGACTTTGCGGCTTTCTGATTCGGGCTCACCTTAAAGATGCGTTCCTTGGTACCGTCGGGCTTGATTTCGTACCCGATGCGAGCCGGCTTGCCGCTCTGCGGATCGAGAACCATGACCTTGGAGACGTTGATCGGCTTGGTGATATCGAGAATACCGCCGCGAGGGTTCTTGTCGGAAGGCTTGGTGTGGCGCTTGTAGACATTGATGCCTTCGACGATTGCCGTCTGGGTCGCCGTTTGGATGGACACGACCTTACCGGTTTTACCCTTGTCGCGGCCGGCGATCACGATTACGTTGTCGTCTTTGCGAAGTTTCATTACAGAACCTCCGGAGCGAGCGAAATAATCTTCATATATCCGCCGTCACGCAACTCGCGCGCAATCGGGCCGAAGATACGGGTACCGCGAGGCTGACCGTCTTTGTTGATAAGCACGGCGGCGTTCTCGTCGAAACGAATCGATGAGCCGTCCGGGCGTTTAGTCTCTTTGACGGTCCGAACGATTACCGCGCGAACGATCTCTTTCTTCTTGACGTTGGCACCCGGAGTGGCCGACTTGACGCTGGCGGTAATGATATCGCCTACGCGTGCGTAACGTCGGCGCGAACCGCCAAGCACCTTGATGCACAGCAGATCCCGGGCGCCGGAATTATCGGCAACTTTGAGTCTGGTTTCAGACTGTATCATATTATGCCTCCATATCCTTGGAAGATACCTTGCGGGCAACTTCCCAACGCTTATCGCGGCTGATCGGACGGGTCTCGGTAATTTCTACGAGGTCGCCTTCCTTGTACGCGTTTGCAGCGTCGTGAGCCTTGAATTTAGTCGTTACTTTGTACTTCTTGCGGTAAATCGGGTGCTCCTTAACGGTCTGCACTGCCACTACCACGGTCTTGTCCATTTTATCGGAGACTACTGTCCCCCGAAGTGTGCGGATCATTTGGCCTCCTCCTGAACGATCTGCCGTTCGCGCTCAATGGTGAGGGCTTGGGCGATCGTCTTCTTTAATCGACCAAGAGTCTTGGTGTCGCGCACTTCCTTGGTACGGCTCTCGACTACAGCCTTCGCCAGCTCTTCGCGGCTCGACTGAATGAACTGGGCCAACTCTTTGTCTGTCTTCTTGGTAATATCGGTAATTTTCATTATTCTGCCTCTCCTGGCACGTCGCGGATTACGAAACGGGTACGCACCGGGAGCTTGTGGGCTGCCAAACGCATAGCTTCTCGAGCCACTTCTTCGGTCACGCCGTCCATCTCAAACATGATGCGTCCGGGACGGACCTTGGCGGCATAGTGATCAACCGCGCCCTTACCGCTGCCCATGCGGACTTCGGCCGGCTTCTTGGTAATCGGAGTGTCGGGGAAGATACGGATCCAGATCTTACCGCCGCGCTTTACGTGGCGGGTCATGGCGCGACGGGCGGCCTCGATCTGGCGTGAAGTGATACGCTCAGCCGTCTCGGCCTTGAGGCCGTACTGACCGAACGAGATCTCGACTCCGCGCGAAGCGATGCCGTCGTTACGACCCTTCATCTGCTTACGGTATTTGGTTTTCTTTGGTAATAGCATAGTGATTTCCTAAAACTTCGAACCTTTATAGATCCAGACCTTCACGCCGATTACGCCGAAGGTGGTTCTGGCCAATGCCTGTGCATAGTCGATATCGGCACGCAGGGTGTGAAGCGGGATTGATCCCTGCGAAACTGTTTCACGGCGGGCCATTTCGTTACCGTTCAGGCGGCCGGCGATGGTCACCTTGGCGCCGAGCGTACCCGACTTCATGGCGTTCTCGACCGACATCTTCATAGCTCGGCGGAACGAAATACGGCGCTCGAGCTGGCTGGCAATGTTCTCGGCTACCAACATGGCGTTGGTCTCCGGCTTCTTAACTTCTTCGATCGAGACCTTTACCGGACCGCCGACGATGGCAGCGAGCAATGTCTTGATCTCTTCGGCACCCGATCCGCCGCGTCCAATGACGACGCCCGGCTTGGAGGTGTGAATCGTAACGACCAACTGGTTCGGAGAACGCTCAATGTCGATCCGAGCTACGCCGGCCCGCTTCGAAAGTTTCTTGGCGAGAGCATTACGAAGCTTGAGATCCTCAATTAGCTGGGTAGTATAGTTGCGGTCAGCGTACCACTTCGACTGCCAGTCGCGGTCGAGCTGGAGGCGCATACTGCGCGGATTGATCTTCTGGCCCATTACTTTGCCTCCTTCTTGGCTGACACAGCCGACTTTACGGTCTTTGGCTTCTCGGACTTCGGCATCTCAACCATCGGTTGCGGAAGCTTCGGCTTCTCGGTCTTGGCATCGGATTCTACTGCCTGTGCAACTGGCTTGGTCTCTTTGACATCGGCAGCCACAACCGCCTTGCCGTCGGTCAGTACGACCGTAATATGGCTCGAGCGCTTGAGAATCGCCGATGAACTGCCTTTGGCACGGGTGCGCGAACGCTTGAGCGACGGCCCCGGGCCGATCAGCACGCTCTCGATTACGAGGTCTTTCGACTTGGCGTTGTAGTTGTTCTCAGCGTTGGCGATGGCTGAATCAAGTACTTTGCCTACGGCAACGGAAGCTCGCTTGTCGGTGTTGCGCAGAATCACTCGGGCATCGCCCACTCGCCGACCGCGAATTAGTGCCGCAACCAGGCTCGTCTTGCGAGCCGGAGTACCGATGTATTTTGCTGTTGCGCTTGTCTTCATTATTTCTTCGCCAACTTACCGCCGTGGCCGCGGAACTTACGGGTCGGAGAAAACTCACCGAGTTTGTGACCGACCATATTTTCGGATACGAAGACCGGTACGTGCATACGGCCGTTGTGTACGGCGATCGTAAATCCTACCATCTCAGGCGAAACCGTGGAATCGCGCGACCAAGTCTTAAGAACCGTCTTGTCGCCGGGCGGCAATGCGGTAATACGCCCAAGCAGGCGAGCATCTACAAAGGGTCCTTTTTTGAGTGAACGGCTCATCTAGCGTCTCCTACCTTTATTGCGTCCGCGGACGATCATATCGTCGGTGAGTTTGCGGCGGCGGGTCTTCAAACCAAGCGCCGGCTTACCCCACGGGGTCTTCTGTCCATATTTATAAATTGAAGTAGCCTGAGCACCTTCACCGCCACCGTGCGGGTGATCAACCGGGTTCATTGCGGAACCGCGTACGCTTGGGCGCCAACCAAGGCGGCGACGACGGCCGGCCGAACCGTACTTGATGTTCTGATGGGCTTCATTGCCAACCATTCCGATAGTAGCCTGGCAATCTTCATGTACGAGGCGAACCTCACCCGAGGGCAGACGAACCTGGACGAAGCCTTCACGGTCAGACTCCTTGGAAACCAGTTGGGCCTTGGCGCCGGCGCTGCGTACGAGCTGACCGCCCTTACCCAGAACGAGCTCGATGTTGTAAATCTGGGTACCCCCGGGAATGTTTTTCATGGCCATACGGTTGCCGACGCGTATTGCGGCGGCGTCACCGGAAGCAAGCTGGTCGCCGACCTTCATGCCGGAACCGGCAATAATATAAGCCTTCTTGCCGTCATCAAATTGTACCAGCGCGATATGAGCTGAACGGTTTGGGTCGTACTCGAGTGCCACGACGACTGCCGAGGCTACCGACTTGAAGTCGAAGTCTATCAGGCGGTAGAAGCGCTTGACGCCGCCGCCGCGGTGACGAACGGTGATCTTGCCCTGATTATTGCGACCGGAACCGGTCTTCTGAGCGACGAGGAGTGACTTCTCCGGCTTCTTCTTGGTGAGGCCGTCACGGTCAGCCGTGGTCATGCCGCGGCGGGCGGGGGTAGTTGGCTTGTAAAGCTTAATAGCCATTACTTTGCCACCTCGAACAGCGCGATTTTCTGGCCGGCCTTGATCTTCACCATAGCCTTCTTAATGTCGCGCTCGCGGCCGGTAATCTGCTTGAAGCGCTTGGCCTTGCCCTTGGCAATGACGATGTTGACGTCGATAACATTAACCTTGAAAGCGGCTTCAACGGCCTTTGCGACCTCGATCTTGTTGGCGCTCGAAGGCACCTCGAAGACGTAGATGCCGCGCTCGGCAAGATAGATGGCCTTTTCGCTAATCTTGGGGGTAAGTACCATGGCGTGCATTATTTCTCTCCCAGCCAGCTCTTAACGATCTCGAGGCTCTCGCCGGCAAAGATCAGGTGATCGGCATTCATTATGGTATAGACGTTCAGGTATTGAGCATTCACAACAGTCAGTCCTTCGACGTTGTTGGTAGCGCGCATAATCATGTCAGTTTTTTCGGGGACAATCAGGAGGATATTGCCTTCAAGTTTGAGCTTCCTCAGCAGATCGACGGTCGCCTTGACCTTCCCGTCGACCGAGGTAAAGGCCTCGATTACAGCGATTTGACCAGACTCGGCCTGGAGGCTGAGGGCCTGGCGGATAGCTGTACGCTTCATCTTGACGGGCATGTTCAGGGTAAAGTTCTCGTTGCCGGTTGGACCAAAGACGACTCCGCCGCCCTTCCAGTTTGGTACGCGGATTGAACCAACACGCGCGCGACCGGTGCCCTTCTGGCGCCAAGGCTTCTTGCCGCCGCCGGCGACTTCGCCGCGCTTCAGCGTGTTTGCTCCGGCCGTGCGGCCATTGGCGAGATAGGTGCGATATGCCTGACCTACCAGTTCGTGGTTGGCCTCTATACCGAAAATCGCCTTGTCGAGCTTAACGCTCGCTTCGTGTTTAGTGCCGGTCTTTGAGTATGATACCGCGCTTGCCATTAGATACCTCTTACCATTACGGTGCCGCGCTTTGGTCCGGGAACGGCGCCGGCAACACCAAGGATATTGAGTTCAGGACTCACAATAACAACCTTCAAATTAGTCACGGTTATCTTGTCTCCACCCATCTGTCCGGACATCTTGAGGTCTTTGAAGACGTGTTGAGGGTAACCGGCGCCGATGGAGCCGTGGCCGCGGTGCTGGTGCGAGCCGTGAGTCATACGGCCGCGGCTGAAATTGTGTCGCTTGATTACGCCGGCAAAACCTTTGCCTTTGGAGGTACCGGTGACCTGGATAATATCTCCGACCTCAAAGGTGGTGACGTCGAGCTTGGAGCCAACCTCGAGGGCGAGAGCTGCGTCTACCGTAGCCTGCAGATCTTTGGCTTTGCTGTGCGTAGGGTCGACATCCTTAAAACGAATTTCCTGGAGGGTCTTAGCATTAACATTAGCCGTTACCAGGTGGCCCTTCTGCGGCTTCGGCTGGTGCTTGGCATCGCCAAAGCCGATCTGTACGGCATTATAGCCGTCAGTAGCATCTGTCTTGACCTGAGTGACAGTACAAGGACCGGCCTCAATCAAAGTAACGCGCAAAACGTTGCCGTCCTCCGCAAAGAGCTGTGTCATTCCGAGTTTTGTGCCGAGTAGGGCCTTCATGGTCGTCCTTTGAGTGAACTTGGTCTTACATAATAAATCCTAGGTATTGAGGGGTATCTCGGTATCTTCGAGACCGTCTCAGTGCCTAGCAGTTATCTGGAATGCTTGTTGAAATCAACAAATACCATATGACTATAGCTTATCTGTAGGCTCACTGTCAACAATCTGCCGGGATAAATTCGGAGACGTAACATTTCGCATCGGGAACTGTCATAATGTATGCCAGCTATACTCTTGACTTCCAGTAATTATTATGCTAATATATCCTATTAACGTTGCGCAAAGCATGAAATTGTCACCTTTTACCATCCTCATTTCCGTACTCCTTGCCGTCGACATACTTCTGACGGCGATCTTGTCGCTCATTCAACCGGAAATTACATTAGTACGGACTACCCTAAGTACGACCGAACTAGCCGCTTTGGTTCTCACCATGACGGTTGTGGTGTGGCGCGTTTTTCGTTCGTTCTAATTAAGCTAAACGGCTAGAAATACACCGTAGCCAATGAGGCCGAGGAGTGCTGCGATAATCAATATTGCATACTCGATCTTGCGATCGATCGCAAAGTGATCATGCTGCGAAATCAATACGCCGATCACGAGGCCGATCGGGAAGATCACAATCCCGTTGTACTTGACCCAGATGGTACCCAGTACGAAATAAATCAGTATTTTTAGAAAATAAACGCTGTCGGTTTCTTTGGCGATGGATTTTTTCTTACTCATGCCTCTATTAAAGCATAAGCATGATTAAAGGTCTAATTCTAGAAGTCCCGGTCGATGTGCGTTTCCCAGCCAGGCTACTACCTCTCTTGTACCAGGCAACAGTTCTGCCGCATCTATATCTTCGATCTTCGACCATAAACTAAAACCCGTTAGACCGTCAGAGCCATGGTTTCCCGATAGATCTAATGCTTGAAATACCTGAATCAATAAATGGTCGGTCGTGGTTCGAAGCGAGACGACACCCACGAAGACAAACTCCGCTTGGTATCCCGACTTATAGCGGAGCTGTTCCGCCGCGGCCTCGCTAGAGCTCATTCCGGCAAATTGTCGCCCGAACGGCAGACTCACCATTCCCCTGTACGGATGCCGACGCCAGCGAAACAGTAGGTGTTCACCGCCCTCGTTCGCTGCCACTATCATCACTACCACTCTCGGTGGGGTTTTGCGATTCATAGCCTTGCCTTGGCTTAGGTCGGCCACAAATTGGCTCCCTCTCGGTGTCAAAGCGTACCCCTCACCGGAACGCACGATAAGACCCTGCTTCTCAAGTTCACGCCCGTGATACTGGAATAAATTACCCTCGACCGTCTCGGGTTTGAGCTCGGTATAGCGGCGCGTATCGTTGAAGGCGAGCTCTTTGAGGATGTGACGCTGTATCCAATGCATGGGGCAAGCATACTGCATATCGAGTTGCTGCAAAATGATTTGCTATGGTCTTGCGTTCACACAGACTACGCTGGAGTTGTTGCACCTTCACATCTCACCCAAGGAGCCTCGATGAAGATTCTAAATGGTGTCCACCGGATCGCAGTTGATCCTGACGCACTTGAGGTCGAGGTAGCCGCTAAGCACGTCTCGGCATGGAATAACCTCTCGCTCAGTGCTACGCACACTTCAGCGTCGACTCGTTGAGGCATCCGCAGGCGCTCACCGAATCTCAGAAATGGAGTCGGAATGACCACTGAATGTTTCGTTAGCGTCGATATTGAGGCTGATGGCCCGATTCCCGGCGACTATTCGATGCTCTCCATGGGAGCAAGCTTGGTGGCTCGGCCTCAGGGCAAGTTCTATGCGGAGCTCAGACCCATCTGTGAACGTTTCGACCCTGAGTCGTTGGCCGTCAGTAACCTTGATCGGGACCAGCTTAAACTGACAGGCACCGATCCTTTCGCAGCTATGCGGAGTCTCGAGTCTTGGCTGGTGGGTGCCTGTGGTGGCAATCAGCCCATCTTTATCGGTAATAATGCCCCGTTCGACTGGATGTTTGTCTGCTGGTATTTCTGGCACTTTCTTGGCCGGAACCCATTTGGATACGACGCTCTCGATATCCCATCCTACGCGATGGGGGCGCTCGATCTCACTTGGGAAGAATCGGGCCTCAAGCGCCTGCCGCAAAACCTAGCGATGGCCGGCCTCTCGCACAACGCCTTAGCAGACGCCGTGGATCAAGCTGAGGTCTTTGAGAAGCTCCGGGTATGGCGCTCCCGGCACGCTGCGCAAGTACGCACATGGGCTACGCCCCGCGACGTGCTGGATATGGACTAGCGATGGCTTCGCACTTTGAACGCTCCGGGGTCGAGTTGGCGCTCATCAGCGCCCTGAGGCCAACTCTAGAAGTCGAGATCAAGCGCCTTGGCTACATAAAGGCTGCACATCGCCTTGAACTGGCAAGTATGGGGGTCAAATCGCTTATCTGGCATAATACGTGGTCAATCGAACGATCGTTACGGGTACTTGAGATGATTGGACTCCCGGTGAAGACCACACTCCGGGACGCTATCGAAACTATCTAGCTTATAACCCTCCATCCGGAGGGTTATATCTTAATCAGTTTGGCAATCAAACAATTCGCCCCATAGTTCATCGGGTAGGAACCCCAGGGGTGTTCGAGGCCCGCTTCCCACTTGGCATCCTTGCCATAGCCGATGAGTCCAGGCAATGCTGCGAAATAAAGCCGCCGATCAAATGGCCAATCGGGAAGATCACTATCCGTTGTACTTGACCCAGAACGAACCAGATCAGAATTTTAGGAAATAACCACCGTCGATTTCTTTGACGGTGGTTATTTCTTGCTCATGCCTCTATTAAGGCATAAGCAAATTATTATGGTTAATCGGGCTTGCGGCGTCCAAGCAGAAGCGGTATGTTGGATTCAACGACCGCGCACCTTGATCCCAAATCCCAATAGTTCGGAGGCAGTTATGACGCCGATTAATCATGATCGCATACCGCTCGACCGAGACTTGGTCAACCGATACGATAACGGAGTTCGGGCGATGCACCAAATCGGTGCCCGTCTCTACTCCCTGCCGATCCTGCAAGCACTAGTGAAGATGGCCGACAATGGCCGAGTTCCAGAAGGTCTTGACAGCCCCGCCGGTCACTATGCCGAGCGGGAGATTCGCCAATTCATGGATACTGACACCATCAATATGCCGGGGCACGATGAGGCGCGGCAGAGGGCGCTGACCATGTTGATGCAGCGTGGCTTCGTCAGAAGGGTGATTGCCATCGACCGTGCAACCCCGGTACCTCATTACACCGCGACCGCGGCTGGCCGCGAGCACCTGTTCCTCGAGTTTTCGCTTCGCAGCGTCAGCGCCTAAGCCCGTTTGTTTTAAGCAAGCGGGCTATTATATTCACAAATGATGATGAGCGCTTAACAGTCTATTCGATCGGCCGATAAAACCGTTCGCCCTTGAGCTCTTCCGGCATAAAACCCTCGGGGTGCTCAAAACCGGGCTCCCATTTGGTGCCTTTGCCGTAACCGATCTCCTTCATGAGATTGGTGGGAGCATTACGCAAATGCAGAGGTACTTCAGCGCTAGGGTGCTCACTGACTGCAGTCTGTGCTCGAGCAATGGCATCGTAGGCATCGCGATTCTTAGGCGCCTTAGCCAGCGCGATGGTTACTTGAGACAAGATTATTCGACCCTCCGGCAACCCTATCCGCTCGATAGCACTGAAGGTACTCACGGCTAGGGTGAGAGCCGAATTATTGGCGAGCCCAATGTCCTCCGATGCAAAAATCACGAGCCTTCGGGCGATGAACTTCGGATCTTCGCCGCCGTCCAGCATACGAGCCAGATAGAACAATGCCGCATCGACCGCTCCGCCGCGGAGCGACTTAATGTAGGCCGAGATCACGTTGTAGTGGTATTCCCCGCCTTTGTCGTACTTGCTGCCTTTGTGCTGCATAGCCTGCTTGATGACTTCAGGGGTAATCTTTTTATTTAACCCGGCAGCCGTCTCGAGCCCGCCCAACGCCATACGGGCATCACCGGCGGCCAGTTGAGCCAACAAACTCTTGGCTTCGTCGGTGATAGTCACGCCTTCCAGTTCAGCTAATCCGCGGTCAATAATGGCCTCAACTTGCCCGACGGTCAATGCTTCGAGTACGACTACGCGCGACCGCGACAGTAGCGGCCCTATCACCTCAAACGACGGGTTCTCGGTCGTAGCGCCAATCAAGATGATCGTTCCATCTTCCACATGCGGCAAAAAGGCATCCTGCTGGGCCTTATTGAAGCGGTGAATCTCATCCACGAAAAGCAGGGTGCTCCCGCCAGCCTTTTGGCGGTCTTTGGCACGGGCAATTACCTGCTTAACATCGGGCAAACCACTAGTGACGGCCGAAATCTCTTCGAAGGCCGCGCCGGTATTCTGCGCGATGATCCGTGCCAACGTCGTCTTGCCCGTCCCGGGCGGCCCCCACAGGATCATAGAACTGGCTTTGCCCTGTTCTACCAGCGTGCGCAAGAACTGCCCCTCGCCGACTACCTGAAGTTGCCCTACAACCTCGTCGATGGTTGCAGGACGCACTCGGTCGGCTAACGGTCGGTTGGATTCCGAAAATAGATTCATATATATCTGATTATAGCCTACACAGAAACGCCGTCGACTCCGGCACTTTGACTCTGGGTGTATAATATCTATGTTTCTGCCCGTAAATAACGAGGTCGAGAAGTACCTTGGCCGACCCGGAAGGGAGGCTCCGATGAGCGGCTATGACTACGCGCTCGATCAGCTGATCACGACTGCGGCACGAATTCTCTCGGTTCGCGGCATGCGGCACCAGAGCGTCTACGGAGTCGGCGAAAACGACCTCCAACATGCTCTCTGGCTCGTGTCGTCAACGCCCGATCTTGGCGAGCAAATCTCAAAACGTCTACTGAATCTGCCGAATAACGGCCTACGGGCAGACCCCGATTACGTACCGATCGACCCCGATCGCAGCGTCAGGCTTGGCGGCTTCAACCGCTATCTCTCCGGGATACCCTTGGATTTTGCTTGGTGGACCAATGACCCGCATAATATTCTCGCTTGGTAAATATCATTCGGGATAGATAGCTGAGCACATCTGTTGGCGGCAATTTTTTCGCTTGTTATAAGCGTTTGTCATACTTGACAAATATATCCTGTCTGCTAACATTTGTACTTATACCATCAGATTGATGGTCGTGGGTTTGAGCAGAAGGAGGTTTAAGTGTCGCAACCCGCAGCGGGAAATGCACCCTCTCCGCACAATGTGGCAATCGACTACCTGGTGGCGTTCATTACCTCGGGAAATTCCGATGTCTCCCCGCCCATGGACGATCGAGTTTCGATCAGCATGGCTCTCAGTAAGATGATCCTGGGATACCCGGGAAGGAAAATGGACCTGGAGACCATTCGGCAGCGTGTTCAGGTGAGAGAACCAGAAACCGCTATCCGTTACCACTTCGTTAGTAAGTCGCCTCATGATCGCAGCAGACTGCTGGGGCTTAAGATCGACCGGGACCGCTACACCCAGTTCCTACCGCTTCACGCGAACGGACACCTCAGCCTCGTATCGCCCAGGATCCCGATTCCCCGCTAGCCACTTGCTCACATCCGCCAAACCCCCGGAAACGGGGGTTTCAACTTGTTCAGGGTATAGTTCGCTTAGAAAAGCGTCGTTTGAGGAAACTCCTCCAGGGCACCGATTGCAGCGGCAACGGTCTTTTCATCGGCCAGAACTTCGATCACCTTGTATTTAGACTGCAAACCATTCACCACCCTTATCGTACTTTTGGGCACGCTCAACCGCTTGGCAATGTATTTTTCGAGATAATCATTGGCCTCACCGTCTTTCGGTACACCCCGAATGTAGGCTACCAGTCCAGACTGATCATGCCACAGGGCATCGGTCCGCTGGGAAGCCTTGACGCGAACATGAAATATCACTGATGTTTGATTACTTTGACGGCCGTGCCATAAGCCGCTACTTCATTCATGACACCGCCGATATCACCCGTATCAAAGCGCATGGCCAGTACGGCATTTGCGCCCTTGGAGGCGGCTTCGTCCTTGAGCCGTTCGAGCGCATGAAGCCGGCTATCGGCTAGAAGTTTGGTATAACCTTTGACCTCTCCGCCGAAGACGGTCCGGAAACTAGCACCGATGTTGCCGAACATATTACGGCTGCGCAC